>CAYUFA010000017.1:0-30509 GCA_964443845.1 uncultured Ectothiorhodospiraceae bacterium | reverse complement strand
CACAACACCAACAGCTGGAGCGGCGCGGTATTCGACCACTCGGCGGTGACCGGCAGCTGCGCGTCGTGCCACAACGGCACCACGGCGGCCGGCAGGAATGCCACGCACATCAATACCACCGGCACCTGCGAGGACTGTCATACCACCACAACCTGGAAGCCGGTGGTCCGGGTCGATCATGCCGACGTGCTCGGTACCTGCTACAGCTGCCACAACGGCAGCGTGGCGAGCGGCAAGACGGCCAGTCACATCACCAGCGGCAACACCTGCGACGACTGCCACAACACCAACAGCTGGAGCGGCGCGGTGTTCGATCACGGCAGCGTGGCGCCCGGAACCTGCAGCACCTGCCACACCGGCACCACGGCATCCGGCAAGCCGCCGACCCATATCCAGACCAGCGCCCAGTGTGACGACTGCCATACCTCCACCGTCACGTGGACGCAGGTCGTGTTCGATCACAGCCGGGTGACCGGTTCGTGTGCCACCTGCCACGACGGTCACACGGCGACCGGCGAACCGGCCGGCCATTTCATCACCACGCTGCAGTGCGATACCTGCCACAACACCAGCAGCTGGCTGCCGGTGGTATTCCGGCACACCTCGAGTGCCTACCCGGGCGATCACCGCGGCAACCCGCCGTGCGCGTCCTGTCACACCAGCAACAGCCAGACGATCGCCTGGCAGTACCCGGCCTACCAGCCCGATTGCGCAGCGTGCCATGCCGGTGACTACCGGTCCGGAGTCAGCAGGCACCATGGCTCGGTCAGTGTCGATCGCGATTGCGGCGCCAGCGGCTGCCACAGCGTGGGCAGTCGAAGTTTTGGTGATTGATACAGAAATCCGGAAGCGGGGGAGAATATTGTCATGCGTTTTTGTCGACGGGCATTGCTGCTGCTCGCCACCCTGCTGTATGTCGCCTGCGCGCAGGCACAAACCGACGTGCTGGACAGCATCACGGTCACCCCGGGCGCAACCAGCTCCAGGGTCGAGATCCATCTCAATGTACCGGTCCATTACGTGTCGCATGCACCTGCAAGATCCGGCGACGTACTGCGCATCGAGATTGACCCGGTGGCAACGCTGGGTTCGGAGATCGTCGGAACCCAGTCGATTCACTGGAGTGCCAGTGATACGGTGCCGCTGAACGAGGTGGTGTATGACAATACCGAGATCTCCTCCGCCACCATTACCCTGCAGTTTGCGCGCGTGACCGAATACGAGGTTTCCCCGTCGCCGAATCCGCGCAGCCTGACCGTCATCGTGCACCACCGCCCCGTGTCCGGCGCAAGGGCCGGTGCGGTGCAGCCCGCACCGCCGACCAGGCAGTATTCCTATGCCATCAACCTGGCATCCTCCACCGATCCGTTCTCCGCGGACGAGTTGCCCGGGCTCGAGGTGCTGCTTGAATACCGGGTCTACACGACCCGTTTCATCAAGGATGGCAAGACCTGGAACCGCCTGCGGATCGGGTTCTTCCGCGACCGGCAGCAGGCGCTGCAGGTACTCGGCCGGTTGCAGGCCTACTTTCCCGGGGCCTGGATCACGCCGGTCAGCGACCAGGAACGAAATGCCTCGTCCGGTACCCTGCTAGCGATTACCGGTCGCGCGGCACCACCGCCTGCCAGGGGGGCCGCCGCCCGCCCGGTCACGGTGCCGGCGGGCAGCCTCAGCGTGAGTGATGCCGAAAAGATTCCCGGCCTGATGGAGCAGGCCAAGGCCAGGATGACGGACAAGGACTACGACGGCGCCATCCGGCTCTACACCAAGGTGCTCACCTATCCCGAGAATGCAGCCAGCCGGAATGCCCTGGAGTATCTCGGCCTGGCGCGCGAACGCAAGGGCCAGCTTGCCCAGGCCAAGGCGGTGTACGACAGCTACCTGGCACAATATCCGGATGGTGAAGGGGCGCAGCGGGTCCAGCAGCGGCTGGATGCCCTGATTACGGCGTCCGAATCGCCGCGGCAGAAGCTGGCCAGGACCCGGGCGCGCAGGAAACAGGCGCCCACGTGGGACGTGTTCGGGGGGGTCTCGCAGTTTTACCGGCGCGACGAGAACACCGCCCAGGTCAACGACCAGGACAAGGTCACCACGGTAACGCAGACCTCGCTTTCCAACGACCTGGACATTACCGGTCGGATGCTGGCGGGAAACAACGATCTGCGTACCCGGTTTTCCGGCGGGTTCCTGTACGACTTTCTCAACCATGGCGAGGATAACGAGACCACGGTCAGTGCCCTGTATTTCGATGCCCACAACAAGCAGAACCGGCTGGGCATGCGGCTCGGCCGCCAGTCACGCAGTACCGGCGGTGTGCTGGGACGGTTCGACGGGTTGCTGGTGGAGTTGCCCCTGACGCGGGTACTCAGCGTGTCGATGACCGGTGGTTTCCCGGTATATTCGTCACGAGACGGTTTCGACAGCAAGCGGTATTTTTACGGTGCCAGCCTGGAGCTGGAAGGGTTTGCGACCGGGTGGGATGCCGACACCTTCTACATCGAGCAGCGGGTGAACGGCCTGATCGACCGTCGTGCGGTGGGTGGTGAACTGCGCTATTTCGACCCCCGACACTCGTTCTTTTCGCTGCTGGATTACGATACTTTCTATAACAGGCTCAATACCGCCCAGCTACTGGGCAACTGGACGACGGAGAACAGGACGGCCCTGAACCTGCTGCTGGATTACCGCAACAGCCCCATTCTGACGACCAGCAACGCCCTGCAGGGGCAGCCGGTGCAGACCATCGAGGAGTTGCTGGCCACGTATTCCGAGCAGGATATCTACAACCTGGCGCAGGACCGGACCGCGAACAACAGGCTCGTCACGGTGGGCGTGACCCGGCCGTTGACGGAGCGCCTGCAGTTCAGCAGTGATGTCACCATGTCGAAACTGTCGTCAACACCGGCATCCGGCGGGGTCGATGCGATCCCGGGCACCGACAACGAGTTCTACTATAACCTGCAGCTGATCGGCAGCAACCTGATCAAGGACGGGGACCTGACCGTGCTTGGCCTGCGCTACACGGATGCCACCACCACGCGGGCGACGTCGCTGTCACTCAATACCCGCTATCCCGTGACCGTGAATTTCCGTGTCAACCCGCGCCTGTCCGTGGATTTCCGCAAGAACCTGAATGACAGCACCAACCAGTTCATTTATCGGCCATCTGCCCGGCTTACGTGGAATGTGAAGCGCCGCTTCCGCCTCGAGGCCGAACTGGGTGGCGAGTGGTCCGACCGGGAGATCGTGTCCGGGACCGCCAGGACCACCAGTTATTTCGTCACACTCGGTTACCGGGCGGATTTCTGACCCGGTCGGCGCTTGCCACCGGGTGTGCCGGATTGTTGACCGGCATTGTACCGATGCCTAAGCTGGTCCTGAAATGACCGAATCGTTCAACACCATACTCGCAAGCGCAGTGCTCCGGCTGCTCAAGCCGCTGGTGCGCATCCTGCTGCGCTACGGCGTGCCGTATGGTGTGCTGGCGGACCTCGCCCGCCGTGCCTACGCGGAAGTGGGATGGCATGACTTTGCCCCGCCGGGACGCAAACAGACCATTTCCCGGGTTTCCGCGCTGACCGGACTGACCCGCAAGGAGGTGAGGCGCCTGGTCGAGTCGCGGGACCAGGGGGTGGCACCGGACCAGGCCCGCTACAGCCGCGCGATCCGTGTTATCAGCGGCTGGACGCATGACCGGGCCTTCCAGGATGCCAACGGGAAACCGGCGCTGCTGCCGGTGGACGGCGAGCACAGGAGCTTTACCCTGCTGGTGCGCAAGTACAGCGGTGACATTCCGGTGCGTGCCATGTTGTCCACCCTGGTGGAGGCGGGCAGCGTGACCGTCACGAAAAACGGAGTCAGGCTGGTGCGCAAGGCCTATGTCCCGGCGCGGGACGTAACCGAAAAAATCAGGATTCTCGGACAGGACGTGTCCGAACTGGTGGACACCATCGAACACAACCTGCATGCGCCCGCCGAGGACCTGCACTTCCAGCGCAAGGTGACCTACGACAACATCAGTCCCGAGGCCGTGGCCGGGCTGCGCAAGCTGTCTGCACGGAAGTCACAGGCACTGCTCGAGCTGCTGGACCGGGAGTTCTCGAAAAATGACCTGGACCGCAAACGCAGGCGAGGCGGAAAATGTATCAGCGTGGGAATCTACTATCACGAGCACGACTCGTCGGAAGAATCATCGAAATGAAACTCGGTTTGCGGAAAATCATGTCGCGGTTCCTGACGGGAGCAGTTGCACTGGCCGTGGTGTCCTGTGGCGGCGGGACCCAGCTTGCCGGCGGCGGCATCGGCGGTACCGGGATCACGTCCGGAACGGTCACCGGGTTTGGCAGCATCTTCGTCAATGGCGTCGAGTTTGCCACCAACGGCGCAACCCGTGTGGTCGATGAATCAACCAGTATCAGCAACGGTGCGGATGACAGCTCGGTGCTGGGTCAGGGTATGGTGGTTACGGTTTCCGGTACCGTGAATGTCGATGGCAAGAGCGGTATTGCCCGGCTGGTCAGCTATGACGAGGTGGTGGAGGGACCGGTCAGGGACGTGCCGGTGGAAAATGCCGACATGACGGCCAGGACGTTCCACATTTTCGACCTTGCGGTGGTCGCGAGCAGCACGAGCACGGTGTACGTCAACACCGGTTACCCGACCCTGGCCATGGACCGGGTGCTGGAGGTCAGCGGATTTTTCGATGCCACCGGTACCCTGCAGGCGACGCGTATCGTGGACCACGGGGCTTCCGCGCCGAGCAGTACCGTGCAGCTGAAAGGAACGGTCAGCCAGTTCGACGGGATCGGTACCTTCCTGCTCGGCACCATCACCGTCCACTTTGACGGTACGACCGTGTTCACGAACCTGCCGGGCAGCGTCGCGAACGGCGAGTACATCGAGGCCGTTGGTACGCTGGCAGATGCAAATACGATCAATGCGGCCAGGATCGAGCAAAAGCAGTCCGGACTTGCCCTGACCGGTGACGTCAGCCTGGAAGGAATCATTACGGATTTCACCAGCCAGGCGGATTTCACCGTCAGCGGGCAACCTGTGGACGCAACCGCTGCCACCTTCGTTCCCGCGCAACTGGGAGGCATGCTCGCCGATGACCAGCGTGTCGAGATCGATGGCGTGATGAATGCGGGGATACTGGTTGCGCTCCGGGTCACGCAGCGTGCCGGCAACGTGGACCTTGCCGGGCGGATCGTGTCCACCGATCCCGTTGCCGGTACCCTGCAGGTCGAGGTGGTTTCCGGTCAGCCGTCCATTCCCGTCAGCATCGACAACCGGACCCAGATGGAAGACGAGATCTACGATCAGGAAAGGTTCACGCTGACCGATCTGAACGCCGGTGACGAGGTCATCGTCGAGGGCTACCCGGGGGGCGGCGGTACCGTGATCGCCCGGCAGCTGGAACGCAGAACCCTCAGTCGCTACGAGGTGCAGGGACCGGTTGACCAGGCATCCGGCAATGCGTTGTCAGGCAGCGTGACCATCCTCGGCGTCACCATGTCGACCGGCCAGATGACGGCGTTCGAAGACGTCGATGACCAGCCGTTTGCCAATGGTGGCGATGATTTCTTTGGCCAGGTAACCCCGGGAGACCTGGTCAAGATGGAAGACAACGTGTCGCCGGACGGGCTTGCCGACGAGGTGGAATTCGAACGCTGAGCCGGCCCTGCCGGCTACCCGTAACTCAGCCGCCCGGCTGTTTCCGTCAGTGCAGACAGTCCCCGCTCACGCAGCCACGCGAGGTCCGGGCGCCTGCCTCACGGTGATACCGGCACAGGCTTTCCGGCTGGCAGGGCCGGTTCCGGCCAGGGATCGACCGGATCCTGTTGCAATCCTGTCTGGTCGTTCAGCCAGCGTTCCGGGCAGAAACCCTGTTCCGGGATGGTTTGCATGCGGGTCGCCGGTGGTGCCGGCTCCGGACTTCGCAGCCGGCCGGACGCCGGGATATATCGTCTGGAACGGGTTACAGTATATAGAGTAGATACCGTTGATGTTGTTGCAGGAGAGGCCATGACCGCGCATGCAACCGAGCCGTTCCGGACGGCATTCAGTGGCCGTTTCGAGAATGTGCTGCGCTGGCACCAGCTCGACCTCCTCTGGGAGGCGCTGGAACGCGATGCCGGGGGCGGCTGGTACATCTATGCCGTGGGCGAGCCGCCACCGCTGCAGTCCGCCGGCGCGGAACAGGTGAGGCAGTTCCTGAAGGAAATCGACGTCCTGTTGCGCAGGGAACACGACGAAGATTACTGTGGCATCGTGTTCACCGATTCCATGCAGGCACCGACTTTCGTCAAGATCTTCGACCCGCACAACCTGGGAGTCGCCTGCGGATTCAGTGACAATCCGCCGTTGCCCGGCTGGATTCTCTCCAAGCTCGCTCCCGTGGACCTGCAAGCGGATATCCGGCTGCCGGGGAATCGCCGGCGCTGGTGGCAGCGCCTGTTCCTGGCCCACGACTAGATCCGGCCCCGGCATCCCGTGCACACCCGTTACCGGCCGAACCCCGGTTCTGGCACCCTGCGTTCCCGCGCCCGGCGGAATCCGGGCCGGCCCCGGCCGAGCGTCGATTTCCTCGTGATATCGCAAAACTTTTCCGGTGTGTGAGGATCAAATCCTGCTGTCCTGCCCGGAAATCCCGGGCAGGGGGGGAGGTGTGCGGGTTGCTGAATATCACGATTCTTTAATATACTTCCCCGGTCCCGGCGCAGACCAGCCGCGCCAGCGTTCTTCAGAACGCAGAATTCGTTCCCCAAGAAAGGAGTAGTGAAATGAAACAACTGACAAGTGTATTGATTGCCGGCATCCTGCTGGGTACCAGTGCCTCCGTACTGGCTGGAGATGCGGCTGCCGGCAAGGCCAAGTTCGCGACCTGTGCCGGATGTCATGGTCCTGCCGGCGTCAGCAGCAACCCGTTGTTCCCGAACCTGGCCGGTCAGAAGGATGCCTACGTCGTGAAGCAGCTGAAGGCCTTTCGTGCCGGTACCCGCAGTGATCCGATGATGAGCCCGATGGCCAAGCCGCTGTCAGACGCGGATATCGACAACCTGGCCGCTTATGTGAGCAGTCTCAAGTAGGCCCGTGGTCCAGGCCGGCAGGTCTGATGACCTGCCGGCTTTTTTGTTGCCCGCGTTCCGCCTGTGTGCGCTGATTGAGGAACAGGAGGGTCGTGAACAGCAGCAGGGCGCCGGCCTGGTGCGCGGCCGCCAGTGCGACCGGCACATGCAGCAGCAGGGTGGAGATTCCCAGCGTGACCTGCAGCGCCGCGGCCGCCAGTACCACGTGGAACCCGGCGCGCCGCACCCCGGCAAGGGGAAGCCGCCAGGACCACAGCCAGAGCGCCAGGACACTGGTGAATACCAGCGTCGCGAGGACGCGGTGGTCGAACTGCACGGTAGCGATGTTCTCGAAGAAATTACGCCACGTGGGCTCCAGCAGGAAAATCGTAGCGGGCACCAGATGGCCGTCCATCAGGGGGAAGGTGTTGTAGGCCAGCCCGGCCTTCAGGCCCGCGACGAAGCCACCGGACAGCATGGTCAGGAAGACCAGGCCGAGCAGGGCGATGATGGCGCGGTGCGTTCCCCGGGGTACGGAAATCCGCCCGCGGTCGCGAAACCAGAGGCCGAGGGCGACGTGCAACATCCATGCATAGATCAGCACGGCCAGCCCCAGGTGGGCGGTGAGCCGGTACTGGCTGACGTGCGGGTTGTCGATCAGCCCGCTCTTGACCATGAACCAGCCGAGCAGCCCCTGCATTCCCCCCAGCAGGAACATGCCCACGAACCTGTTCCGATACGGACGCTCGATCCAGCCACGCGCGAGAAAAAACAGGAACGGCAGCAGGAATACCGTGCCGATGGTGCGTCCCAGTACCCGGTGTGAATACTCGAACCAGTAGATGCCCTTGAAACCGTCGAGGTCCATCCCGAGGTTGATCGTGCGGTATTCCGGCGACTGCTTGTACAGATCGAAGGTGGCATTCCACTCGGCTGTCGTGAGTGGCGGCACGATACCGAAGATCGGGTCCCACTGGACCATCGACAGTCCCGAACCGGTCAGCCGGGTGACCCCGCCCAGTACCACCATGCCGTAGATCATCAGACAGCATACCAGCAGCCAGCCGGCGATGATCCGGTTGTGCTGTTGCGGTGCATTGCCAGCCTGGTTGTCTTGCATGCCGGGTGTCGGGTCCGGGGTGGTCGGCAGAAATCTCCGTACGGGCCGGGCATTGTACCTGATTTATGCACGGGCGGCGGCGCGCGCAGGCGGGAATTGCGTGGCCGTGTCCGGTGGGTCTTCTACAGGGCTTCGGCGCGCGTGACGTGACCGTAGCGGTCGGTCACCAGGAGCAGCTGTCCGCGGCAGGGAATACGCACGCCGCCATTGCCCGTGGTTTCCGGCAGCCACTCGTCGAACTCGATCTCCACGATCAGCTCGTTACCGAATTCACGCAGGATGAGGAAGCGCAGCGAGTGCATGTCGATCCAGCCGTTGCGCGTGCAGAAGCACGCCAGTTCCTGGCAGCTCTTCAGGTAGGCATCGACCCGTGGCACGAGGTGGTTCACGTCAGGTCGCGCCGGTGACGGATTGCTTGGCGGGTGGCAGCACGGGGGTACCTCCGCAGTGGTATTTGTGTACGGCCGGATATACGGAAGGAACTGAAAATAGTATAGGTGACACAACACTGGATGCCAGCGGGCGCCCGGCCGGGGGTGGTTACCCGGCCGGGTGTGGGGAAATCTGGTGGGCGCAGGACGGGCCCGGGTGCACCGGGCCCGGGTGCTCAGTGTTCGCGATTCTGCAGGATGCGTTCGATGATCGGTGCCAGGATGATTTCCATGGCAAACCCCATCTTGCCGCCCGGTACCACCAGGGAGTTACGGCGCGACATGAAGGAGTCCTTCAGCATGTTGAGCAGGTAGGGGAAATCGATCTGCAGGCTGGTCGGGTCGCGGAAGCGGATCACTACGAAGCTTTCATCCGGGGTGGGGATGTCGCGGGCGATGAACGGGTTTGAAGTATCGACCGTTGGTACGCGCTGGAAGTTGATGTCGGTGCGGGAGAACTGCGGTGTGATGTAGTGTACGTAATCGTTCATGCGGCGCAGGATGGTATCGGTGACGGCCTCCGCCGAGTAGCCGCGCTGTTCGCAATCACGGAAGATCTTCTGGATCCACTCCAGATTGACGATCGGCACCACGCCGATCAGCAGGTCGACGTGCTTCGCCACGTCGATGTCATCGACGACGACGCCACCATGCAGACCTTCGTAGAACAGCAGGTCGGTACCCTCTCCGACCTTTTCCCAGGGTGTGAATTCGCCGGGCTGCTGCCCGAACGGCTCGGCTTCTTCCTCGCTGTGCAGGTAATAGCGTCGTTGGCACTCGCCGGTTGCGCCGTAGCTGTGGAAGGTTTCCTCGAGCTTGTCGAACACGTTCGCCTCGGGGCCGAAATGACTGAAGTGGTGATTGTCCTGGGCCTCGGCATCGGCCATGGCCTGCTTCATGGCCGCGCGGTCGTAACGGTGATAGCTGTCCCCCTCGATGACGACGGGATTGACGCCTTCGCGCAGGAAAATGTGTTCAAAGGCGATCTTGACAGTCGTGGTGCCAGCGCCGGAGGACCCGGTCACAGCGATAATCGGATGTTTCTTGGACATGGGATAACTCCTGGCCCTGATCACGGGATTGGTGGTCTGTCGCGGTTGCCGGACCCCGCCAGCGACCGCGTACCGGCGTCTGGCATGACCGGCACGTGCATGCGACGAGCCGCGTATTGAACCATTTTTTACGGTGCCAACTCAAGATCCAGGTCCGTGGCTCCAGTGATGGTTTGTACTAATCAATTGAATATTCAGAATATTGCGCGTCACACGCGGCCCTGTCGGACAGCCTGGCGAGCGGACCGGACGGGACGGTTTTCCGGAACATCAGGTCGCGCACGACGTGTCCGCGCCGCAGCCCGCGGCGCTCGAAGCGGGTGACCGGGCGGTCGCCGGGGCGGGCGACGAAGCGACCGTCCGGGGCGCAGTTGTGCAACGCCGGACTGGCGCCCACTACCTCCAGCATGTAGTTGGCATAGTCTGCCCAGTCCGTCGCCAGGTGCAGGAGACCGCCGTCGGCCAGCTTTTCGGCCAGCAGCGCGACGAATGCCGGTTGCACGATGCGGCGCTTGTGGTGGCGTTGCTTGTGCCAGGGGTCGGGGAACAGCAGCAGGATGCGTTGCAGGCCTGGCGCGGGCAGGTCAGCGCGCAGGATGTCGACGGCGTCGCCGCACATGACGCGCACGTTCTCCAGCCGGTGCTGCGCCAGCGCCTGCAGCAGGTGGCCCACACCGGGGCGGTGCACCTCGATCCCCAGGAAATCCTGTTCCGGATGCGCCGCGGCAAGCGCCAGCAGCGTGTCGCCGTTGCCGAAACCGATCTCCAGCGTCAGCGGCGCGCGGCGGCCGAACCGGGCGGGCAGGTCGACGGGCGCACCCGCCTCGATTCCGTATTCAGGCCACAGTTCCCGCAGCGCCCGTTGCTGGCCACGCGTCAGCCGGCCCTCGCGCCGCACGAAGGAACGCACCGTGCGCAGTCGTGTCCCGCTCTGCGCATCCATCCGCTCCGGCCGGTGCGGATTCCGGGTGGCCGTGGCTTGCGGTGCAGTGCCGGTGTCGGCCGGGGCCATGCCGCTCAGAAGAAGGTACCGTCGAGCGGCGAGGAGGCGCTGGCAAACCGCTTGCGCGGGATGCGCCCCGCGCGAAAGGCCTCGCGTCCGGCCTCGATACCTTTTTTCATGGCCGATGCCATCAGCACCGGGTCCCGCGCGCCGGCGATCGCGGTGTTCATGAGCACCCCGTCGCAACCGAGTTCCATGGCGAGTGCCGCATCCGAGGCCGTCCCGACGCCCGCGTCGACCAGGATCGGCACGGACGCGTTTTCGACGATGGTCAGGATGTTGTAGGGGTTGCGAATACCCAGGCCCGAACCGATCGGTGCGGCCAGCGGCATGACCGCGACACACCCCATCTCCTCGAAGCGTTTTGCCTGGATCGGGTCATCGTTGGTGTAGACCATGACCTTGAAGCCCTCCCGGACGAGGATCCGGGTGGCCTCGATGGTCTGCACGATGTCCGGGAACAGCGTCTTTGCATCGCCGAGGACCTCCAGCTTCACCAGGTCGTGTCCCTCCAGTAACTCGCGCGCCAGCAGGCAGGTGCGCACGGCGTCCGCGGCGCTGTAACAGCCCGCGGTGTTGGGCAGCAGCGTATAGCGGCTCGGCGGCAGGGCGTCGAGAAGATTCGGTTCGTTCGGGTCCTGCCCGATGTTGGTCCGGCGGATGGCGACCGTGACGATCTCGGCGCCGCTGGCCTCGGTGGCCGCGCGGGTTTCCGCCAGGTCGCGGTACTTGCCGGTGCCCACCAGCAGGCGTGACCGGTAGCTGACGCCGGCGATGATCAGGGGGTCTGCGAGGGTCTCTGGTCGGGACAGGGGTGCTGTGGACATGAATGTTTCACTCTTTGATACTTGGGTGGAAAACGCGCGGAACGGCCGGCTCAGCCGCCGCCGATGGCATGCACGATCTCGACCCGGTCGCCGGGGCGTATCATGTGCCGGTCAAACCGGCTGCGCGGCACGATCTCGCGATTGATCTCCAGCGCCAGTCTGCGCTGGGCCAGGCCCAGGGAATCCAGC
Source organism: uncultured Ectothiorhodospiraceae bacterium (assembly GCA_964443845.1). Taxonomy (GTDB): domain Bacteria; phylum Pseudomonadota; class Gammaproteobacteria; order UBA9214; family UBA9214; genus UBA9214. Next base: position 18,820 of record CAYUFA010000017.1, on the reverse strand, counting down.
AGCATGGCGGCACTGGTGCGCTCGGGAATTTCACGGGTTTCGCCGTTAAGTATGATATCCATGGAGATCACGGGGCTGTTTGACAGGGATATTCTACCGTAATCCGCACGCCCCGGCGTGCTGCAGCGGGCAGCGGCAGGGACCCAATGGCACTTTTGACCGAAGACATCATCTCCGTCGAGCAGGCACGGACCCTGGACGGCCTGTTGCTGCAGCGGGTCCGGCGTACCCCGGAGGGGCTGGCCTATCGCAGCTTTGATGCGCAGGCGCACAGCTGGCGCGACACGTACTGGCACGAGGTCGGCCGGGATGTGGCGCGCTGGCGGGCCGCACTGGCCGCCGAGGGGCTGGCGCCGGGCGACCGGGTTGCGGTCCACCTGCGCAACAGCAAGGAGTGGGTATTTTTCGACCAGGCTGCGCTGGCCTGCGGGCTGGTGGTGGTGCCGCTGTACACCGACGACCGCCCCGACAACATTGCCTGGATCATGGAAAATTCCGCGATCCGGTTACTGCTGGTGCAGGATGCGGGGAACTGGCGGCGGCTGGCACCCGCGCTGGCGGGCCAGGAACACCTGGAACGCGTACTGATCCTGCAGTCCGGCCCCCGGGACGCACCGGAAACGGTCCTGCAGGACCCGCGCGTACGCTACGTGAATGACTGGCTGCCGCAGCAGGCCGGGGCGTTGCAGCCGCGCGAGTCGGCCGATCCCCATGCGCTGGCCTCGATCGTCTACACCTCCGGCACCACCGGCCGCCCCAAGGGCGTCATGCTGTCCCACTACAACATGCTGTCCATCGCCCATTCCGCGCTGACCATGATCGACGTGTTCCAGGAAGACCTGTTCCTGTCGTTCCTGCCGCTGTCACACACGCTCGAGCGTACGGCCGGCTACTATTTGCCCATCATGGCCGGTTCGGGCGTGGCCTACGCGCGTTCGATCCTGCAACTCGGCGAAGACCTGCAGCACATTCGCCCCACCGTGCTGATTGCGGTGCCGCGCATCTTCGAGCGGGTGTTCGGACGCATCCAGGGCCAGCTGGACCGGCAGGCCGGATTCCGGCGTGCCCTGTTCGGGCTCACCACGCAGGTTGGCTGGCATCGTTTCCAGCGCCAGCAGGGACGGGCGCGCTGGCATCCCGCACTGCTGGCCTGGCCGCTGTTGAGCCGGCTGGTGGCCGGCAAGGTCACCGCAAGGCTGGGTGGCCGGTTGCGCCTGGCCGTCAGCGGTGGTGCGGCACTGTCCCTGCCGGTGGCCAGGACCTTCATCGGGCTCGGGGTGCCGATCCTGCAGGGTTACGGCCTGACCGAGACCAGCCCGGTGATCAGCGTGAATGTCCCGGAAGACAACGACCCCGGCAGTGTCGGGATCCCCCTCAAGGGGGTGGAGGTGCGGATCGGGGACGATGACGAACTGCTGGTCAAGACCCCGGGCATGATGCAGGGTTACTGGAACAACCATGTCGCGACCGGCGAGGTCATCGATCCGGATGGCTGGCTGCACACCGGGGACCAGGCCCGCATCGAGCACGGGCATATCTACATCACCGGCCGCATCAAGGATATCCTGGTCATGTCCAACGGGGAGAAGATTCCGCCCATGGACATGGAACTGGCCATCAGCCTGCTGCCGGCCGTGGACCAGGCGCTGGTGATCGGTGAAGGGGAATCCTGGCTGGCCGCCATTCTCGTACTCAATCCCGACGCATGGCGCGCGCTGGCGGAACAGTACCGGCTCGATGCGGATGACAACGCCAGCCTGTCCGATGCGGCGCTGCATGCGCACCTGCTCAAGGGGGTCCGGGGAACCCTGAAGGATTTTCCCGGCTACGCCAAGATTCGCCGCCTGATCCTGACCGTCGAACCCTGGACGGTCGACAACGGCCTGCTCACCCCGACCCTGAAGGTGAAGCGTGCGCGGGTGCTGGAGAAGTTCGCTGCACAAATCCGCGCGTTGTACACCAGCGGGCCGGATGGGCGAGGGTAGGAGCCTGTCCGGGTAATCGAGTCGCTACTGCGGTGGTGGGCAGCGCTGCCAGCCGGCTGCGCAGGCCGGGACACTTTCTTCCAGGCAGGTCACGGGCTCGTCACCCGAGAGCGCCTGCCACTCGCGACAGGCCGCGCGGGCAGCCGCCAGAGTAGAGAAGGTCCACAGCACCTGGCCGTTTTCCGTCATGACCGTCGCGGTACGGTTCACCCATTCCTTGATGAGCAGTTGCACCGGGCATCTCCTGTACATCGGTTCATACGCAGCAGTGTCGGCAGCGACCATGTCACTGGTGTGACAGCGGTATGAAGGTTTTGTGACAGGGAAATCCGCAACGGCCGTGCCGTGTGCCGGCTACCAGCTGATATAGGCGTAGCCCTGTTCCTGCAGCTGCATGATGTCGTCGGCGCCGATCGGCACCACGACGGCAAACGGCAGCAGGTCCTTTTCGGTCCAGCCCAGTGACTTCATCGTGTTGCCGCAGGCGTGAAAGGCCACCCCGTACTGCGCGAGCGAATCCGCCTTCTGCTGCAGCTCGTGAGGGATCGGGCGCTGCGGGTGCCTGCCGAGCAGGTGCAGGCCCGGCCCGAACGTGCCAACCACGATCTGGATATTGTCGCCGTACTTGCGCACCAGCTCCCCGACGGAAAACAGCACGTGCCGAAGATACTCGGGGTCGGCCTGGTTGCACTGGTAGACGACGCGGTGTTCGGCCTGGTCGGGGAAATGTGTCTCGGTGTGCTGGGATTGCGCACCCCTGGCCACGAGCAGGCCACTGAACAGGCCGAAGGTCTTCAGTGCCAGCCGGCGCGCGCGGTTCACGGGTGAGGGTTCGGTCATGGTCGGTACCTCGTTGGTGTGTCAGAGCAGTTCCAGCAGGTAGCTGCGAATCGCCGCCAGCAGCCGCGCTTCCGCGTGCCGGGGATAATCCACCTCGCGGCTGTAGGCAGTCGACAACAGGTTCATCGTGGCATTCGCCTCAAAGAATATGACCCGTCCGTCGGGATCGACATCGAAATCGATCCCGAAAATATCCAGCGGAATGCGCCCGGCGATGGCCCGCAGCACCCGCGGCACGGGCTCGCCCAGTTCCCCCGCGGGGTCCCGGCAGACGCGGTCCTCCGCCTCGAGCAGGTGGCGGTTTTGCAGGTAGAATTCGGCGCGTGCGGCGGTCTTGCGCCCGTGGACCATCCAGTGGTGGTCATGGTCAACACGGATCAGGAAGATTTCACCCTGGACGACGGCCGCCCGGATCTTGCGATACAGGCCGGAGGGCCTCCGGCTGTCGATGAAGGGGGTGACGAACAGTGCCTCGTCGGTGCTGGCAGCCAGGGCGGCCAGCAGTTCTTCCCGGTTCCCGACCCGGGTCATGCCGACCCCCTGCTGGGCGCGCAGCAGGCGGGTCAGCAACGGGTAGGGCTGCCGGGCCTCGATCTCGTCGACCACTTCGGGATCAGGACGGCCGATCCTGGCAATGCGGTGCATGCCCGGGATGACCAGCCCCGGGATATCACCCAGCAGATCCGCCGCCTTCTCGCGGGCCGCGAACGGTACCTTGTCCGGGTGGTTGACCACGGGTACGCCGAAGCTGTCGGCGAACTCCGCCAGCGTGGCCTGGTGGCCTTCCGCCACCAGGGTCTCCGCGTTGGTGTAGTTGTTGATGATCACGTCCGGCGCCGGCAGCTGTGCGCGTGCGGCACGCCCGGCGGGGTCCCCGGCAAACACGGCCGCAAAGCGGAATTCATCCCGCAGCGCCCTGGCCAGCTGGGCAGGGAAATTGCCGGGGAAGTGCAATCCCTGTTCGGAACGGATCTTGCGCCTGAGCTTGGGGCTGTAGTTCAGCACCAGCAGTGTTGCGTGGTGTTCGGGGCGCGCGGGAAATGCGAACGCAGGCGATGCCACGGCAACCCGGTGGCTTATTGCGTTTGCGGTATCCCGGTCGCCGCGCAGCTGCGCGCACTGTGCCATCGAGGCCAGCAGCGCAAAGCTCAAGGCCGGTTGCAGGGCAGAGTCGGCTGCCAGGAACGACTGCCACGCGGCATCCAGCTCACCCCTGCCCATCTGCACCTGGCCGAGCACGAAGAGCAGCCGGGGGTCTCCCGGGCGTGCGACCACGAGACTTTCCAGCAGGCGCAGCGCCGCATCGATCTGGCCCAGCGCCACCAGGTTGTCGACCAGCTGCAGCAGTAGCTCGCGTTCGTGCTCATCCAGCGCGCGTCCGGACGGCCAGTCCGGGATCCGGTACTGCCCCGCCAGCTGTTTTGCCGCGGCCGGGTCGTCTTCCGTGCTGAGGGCCTGTAACAGGTTGTGCAGGGCAGGCAGAAAAAGCCAGGGTGGGGTCGTGTCCGCGAGCAACTCCTGCCAGAGTTTCTTCGCACGCGCAGCGTCGCCGCGTTGCCGGGCAAGTGCGGCGAGCAGGAAAATGGCTTCCGGGTTGCCATGTTCTTCGGCGAGAAATTCCCCACACAGGCGTTCGGCAGCCACGAGATTGCCCGCAGCCAACCGGTCCCTGGCTGCGCGCAGCTTGTCCCGGGGCGGGATGGCAGTGTCCGAAGGGCCAGGCATATCGAGGTTCATCCCATGGTCATTGTATAGCCGGGCTTCATGCTACCCGCATTGCCTCCCCGTGGGCCAGCCCGGGGTCGTGCAGACAGCGGGCCCGGCCCGGGTGTGCTCAATCCTTTTTCCCGTCCGGATCCAGTACCACGCATGCCGCGCCCGGCGCTCACGGTGCGGGGGCGCAGTACATGGACGGTGTACAGGGGTGTACCAGTGTCGCGGGAGGCGTGGAAGCCGGGAGCGACCGTACGGAGTACTCCCCTCACGTAGTGACGGGAATCATGGTAAATCAGGGATTTACCGCGGGTGTTGTGCAATGGCAGGGCTGGGGTTTCCCGATAAGTCATTGTTGCCAGGGCAGTCGCCGGCCTGCACCCCGCGCTCGTCGGGCGTCCTGCACTGCCTGTCGGAAATCGCCCGCACGGCCACCGGACGGCTTTGGAGCTGGTCGGCACTGCGTGTGCCGACTGTTATCGGACGGCGTTCGGACCGTGGCCGGCCGCGGTACGCAGTCCTTGATGACGGCGACTCAGACAGCATTGAAGTGGATCAGGACTACATCCTGGCTGGAAAACGGCCTGCCCAGACTCGCAATGCCGTCACAGGTGGTTACCCACTCGTCGTGATGAAAGAACAGTTCTGAATTATCCGCAGCCCGCTTGCCTGCCCGCGTTTTTACAAAGGTCCCGTTGGTACTCCGGTCTGTGAGTACCAGCCGGCCTCCGCGGCATTTCAGGACCGCGTGGATTCTGGAAGCCGCTTCCGAATCCACCCGCAGGCCGCATTGCTCTCCACGCCCCAGCAGAACCTCTTTTCCTTCCGTGACCAGCACTTCCGAATCGAGATGACGCAGGCGAAAACAACTGTGTTGACGACGGCGCTCCACCGGAATTTTCACGTCATTACGGACCATAATGGTCCCTTGTTCCTGGTCCCAAAGCGCCTGATGAATGGTGTAGGGTTGCTGTTTACCTTTTATGTAGACATCGCTGAAATAATTTGTGCTGGCCTTGTTCGCCTCCGACAAACGCTGACAGACATCATCCGTGAGCATGATCTGGCCGGCCTCGGCCAGTGCGACCACTCGTGCCGCGACGTTGACCGTATCTCCGAACGGGTGGTCGTCCTTCATACCCGTCAAACCGCTGTGAATGCCAATCCGCACGTGCAGGCACCATGCCTTGTCGGCCTTGAGGCTTTCCTGTATTGCGCAGGCAGTCACCAGCGCATCGTTGCTGGTGTTGAACCTGCACATGATTTCATCGCCGATGGTTTCCACGACCCTGCCATGGTTGCGCTCCACCAGGAGTGCCATTGACTGCAGGAAAAGACTGATGCGCTGATGGGCCTGCATATCCCCCAGTTGCGTGTACAGGCTCACACTGCCGACCACGTCTGCAAACAGGATGGTCAAATCCTTGGAGGTGTTCTCACTCATTGGCGTTCTTGTTCAGTTCGTGTACCAATCCGGAGCACAGGGCAGGCGGTGGCGAGCATTTGCCATAAGCGCCGGTTCACGGGCAGCCAGGAAAATTCACCTGTTAAATAAAAGCATAACCTACCTGATTCGGGAGAATCCACCCGGTATACGGTGGCCACGCACGATTTCCGTGAGCGGATACCCGCTGCCGAGCGTGTGTGCCTCGGGATTCTGGCCGAAGACAGCCACAGCCCGGAGGTGATCTCCCGGCTGGTCACCCCGCTCGTCTACGCGGCGTCGCAAGTCGCCCGCCCCGCCGCGTTGTGGAGGGCGTTGCCGGATGGCCCCCTGGCTGTTCCTGCAGCCCTTGCACAATCTGGTCCAGAACCTCCGCACAGCAGGAACAGGGGATCTGCCGGGGCGTGGAGAGCAAGGTGGCCTGCGGATCGTTCCTCAAGGACTGCGTACTTCGGCCAGACACTGCAGGGGGCGCCTGCATCACAGCACGGTGAAAGACCTCGACAGGCGCTCCATGCAGACCCGGGTTGGGCTGGCGGGGCTGCCGGCACCCCGGGCCGCCGGTCGTGACGGGATATTCATCCGCAAGGGCCATATCGGCCGGGTCATCGTTCGGTGACTGGGCCGGGAACGGCCCATCCTGGTCGGCGGCGAGGGCCGCAAGGAAGCGGACATCGACCGGTTTGTCCAGGCGCTTGACACCGGTACTACCGGGCGTACGATTTGATGAATCAGGTTTGTATACTGAACCTGAATGATATGCAGTTACCTCGTGATTGCTATTTCTGCAGCATCATGGTAAGAAAAAGCTGTTGGCTACGTGAGCCGAAATGCGCCTCTCTGGCGACTTGTTGGGCGTTTGTACCAGAGTGGAAATCAGACGATATCGGAGGAAAGTCATGCACCGTGATATATCTGCTGTTCGGGAACAGAGTGGAAGCCACCATTCACTCAACGCTTCATTAGTGAAGCTGAATGAAGCCTACTCAAATAATCAGCTGGGTAGCTACAAGGCATTGGGACTCAAGGACAGTTACTCCGAAACGACCTCGTGCAACGTCCAGTGGGGACCGATGATGAGAGCCTAGCGGTATCTGACAGGCTACTGCGAACGGGCGGCGTTGCCCCGGGTGCTTGTGTCCGGGCGCAACGCCGCGGAATCCGACCAACCAATTCTTTCCAGCACGCGCTTGCTGACAGCCGATGGCGATCCAGGCGGAGCAATGTCGATCGACAGAGCTTGTTCCGATCGAACTTGTTGTCGTTCAGGCAACTTCATTTTGCAACCTGAACTGCAGGTATTGCTACCTGTCTGAAGAAACCAGAAAAACAACAGACAAGATCTCTCTGCCGCTACTCTCCACCTTTTTTTCAAAAATCCTGACCAGCAGGTATCTGGGCGATCGCCTGATTGTGAGCTGGCACTCGGGAGAGCCCATGGTGCTGGGACCCGGCTATTACGAGGCGGCGATTGAAGAAATATCCCGGCTAAAAGAGCAACTCTGTGCCCCTGATTTTGAAATCCTGTACGACATTCAGACCAACGGCACCCTGATCGATGAAGGCTGGTGTTCATTCTTCAAGAAATACCGGGACGTCGTCACTGTCGGAATCAGCTGCGACGGTCCGGGTGACATGCATGATGTCTATCGACAGGACTGGCGAAAATCAGGCACATTCGAAAAAACCCGGAAGGGCATCGAGCTGCTGATCCGGAATGGTATCAAGTTCGGCCTGATCGCAGTGATCGCGCCGCGCACGCTGGACTATCCTGACGAGTTCTTTGATTTTTTCCACTCCTACCGGTCGGTTATCTCTGAATTCCGGTTCAACCTGCTGGACGAATATCCAGAATCGGGGGAGTTTTCCTATAACCACTCACAAAAGAAATACTATGCCTTTCTGCAGGCGATACTCGATCGTATCGAATCCCTGGATGCAAAGGACGAGTTGCTGAACATCAAGAACTTTTCCTATTTTTATAACCGGTTGTTTGCATCCCCCGATGAGAGATTGAGGCAAACGGCACACTACACGAGTCTTCCGTTCAGGGCACTGAATATCGCAACAAACGGAGATGTCTCGACATTCTATGCCGGCCTGACTATCGATGAATGCGCCAATGTGTATGGGGATAACCAGGGACTGGTACTGGGCAATCTGAAGCATCAGAGCCTGGACGACATCGCCGGGTCCCCAAAACTGGCGCGGATAATACAGGACTTCAGACGTAGTCACTCCGCGTGCCGGGAGGTATGTCCATACTTCGAGCTTTGCCCCGGAGGTTACAATCTGATCAAGTTCAAGAGACATGGAACCTTCGAGGTTGCCGAGACTCCGGAGTGCAGGATCCAGGTAAAAACCTTTTCTGACGCGCTAATGGATCATATCAACGATAGCATCAAGGTCTAGGTGATGGACTGGCCGGAGCGGGCTTCCTGACGTGTTCCGCCGCAACTTCGACACAGGGTTGCTCGTTGATGCGCCCACTCCCTACGGGGCGGGTCTGGGCGGTTATCTGTCACATGCGCAGTTACTGAATCAGGAATTCAGCAACGCGACAAGAAGCGTACTGCAGCAGCTGAGAGAAAACAGGATCAGGTATTACCAGTTCAGGGATATTCCCGTAACAGAAGAGATACCGCCGACGGCAACGGAATATAGCGCGGAAATTCCCGGCAAGACATTCCAGTCTGAAGGAGTGATCGGGGCTGTTTCTCTGGAGCTGGGAAGGTTGTTTAACTACCGGGAAACGGGTGGAGCCATCATGCACGATATCTACCCGGCAAGGGGATATGAAAATTCAAAGTCCTTCGTGAATTCAACGAGAATGCTGTCATTTCACTCGGATGGTTCAGCCCATCCGGAGCTGAGCCCGGACTATATTCTGCTCTATTGCATCAGAGGCGATCAGAATGCCGCGAATCTGGTCGTCGATCTGGATACGCTCATTGAGCACCTGCCTGCCGAGGCGGTAAACATCTTGATGCGGCCTTTATTCAGGCACCTCGTGAGTGAATCCCCGCAATACTTCGCATTGAAGCCCGTCCTTTTCAGGGAAGGGAAGTGCTTCACCATCAGGTACGATGAAGACAATACCTCAGGAATAAATGACGAGGCCATGCTTTCCCAGCAGTCTCTGAACGAGATGCTCCGGAAAGTCGCGGTCAGGATTCCAAATTATACGAACTCACTGCTTGTCCTGAACAACAATAGATGCCTGCATGCGAGAACCAGCTTCAGTCCAAAATTCGATGGAGCAGACAGATGGGTCAAATGTGCGTATGTGACCACCAGGAAAAATATAGAAAATGGATCCATCCTGAGCCTGTCACTCCAGTAAGCTGACAGGGCTGACCCGGCGCCGGTTACGCGGAAACGCGCCGGGAATAACAGGCTGTAAGCGCGGTTATAAATTCCCCGTTCTGCAAGGGTGGTCTTGCGTGCCAGTTCTCGGCTCCCAGTCCGGTAATGAGAGAACCTGCTGTCGTGGGCAGGACCAGCCGGGGCTTGTGCGTGTATGCGGGGGATGTCCCGAATACATGCAGCTCCAGACCGGTTTTATCGTGCTTGTTGTCTGAATGGACAACATCCAGATATAGAATTGCAGTCGCAAAACACAGCTCTGCATGATCCTGGTGGGGTCCCAGAAAATCCCCGGGCTGATAGTAGGTATAGCAGCTGGCGCCGACTTCCAGCGTGAGTGGCATACCAAACAGAGTGTCAAGCAAATTCAACATACGGTCCGCCGAAAGGAAAGCAATTCCTGCTTTGCCGAGACCGGCAAGGTGAGCTTGATACTGACACTGAGATGTACCACATGCCGGTATGGCATCCGTTTTTTTGTGGAATGCCTCTGACCGCAATTCGGACAGGAGTTGCAGGCTGAATAAACTGTCTATCCGTGTAAATCCCGCAGTCCCTATATTTGCTCGAGCGGTCGCGATGTCGATGCGAGACCAGTCAGGAATGTGTCCTGATCCCTGGCCGGTCATGTCTGGAATATTTTCCACTGGCGTTATTGCACCTGTCTGTAAAGAAAATACCGTCAGTCGTCTCCGGTCAGGTACCAGGCAATTCTCTGATGGCCGTCAGCATCTAGCTACATGTCAGCTATCCAGACACGTGCCTGCCTTTGGCAAGGTTCAACCTGCTATGAAGCCAAGGCGTACCTGTCGCCCATCCAGGCCCGGGGACTGGCGGTGTTCCGCCAGTCCCCGGTACAGTAACATGACCGTCCTCACTACCCGGTTCACATCCGCCATCCACACCATCCGGTGAATGTATCCCTGCAACCGGCGCCACAATATCATCGATGTATGCGGTGGAAGGCGTGGTATGTCCACCACCCTTCCTCTACCGTCGGATGGTGACGGTCCGGCCCGTCAGCAGGTACACTCGCGCACTCCAGCCGTGTGCGGATGTAGTTCAATGGTAGTACTGGCGTTTCCCAGGCATCAAACGAGGGTTCGACCAATTCGCCGGGAGGCCGTTACGCACATCCCTGTGCTTCACGGCACCTGTACATCCATGTACATTGCGAACTGGAACAGCGGAGCAGCGCGACGCTGGCCCCGCAGGGGCGAAGTACATGGAAGGACGGGGTACTCCCATCACGCAGTGATGGGAATCGCGGTAAATCAGGTACTTATCGCGGGTGTAGTTCAATGGTAGAACTGGAGCTTCCCAAGCTTCAAACGTGGGTTCGATTCCCATCACCCGCTCCAACCTGCCTCTCCAGTCAATAAAAGATAGATATAGGTGTATAAATATTTTCTTATTGTAACATAAGTTAATGTTAATATACTTATCATGTCTTCCGGGTCTATGACGCCAAAAAAATTCCGAACCAATCCGAATATTCATTTACTGGAGAGCTTAGATATGAAAACGATTGCAACAATCATCAGTGCCGCGTCTCTGGCGGTGGTATCCGCGTCCGCTTCCGCCTGGGGATGGGGTGACAACGGTTACAACGATGGCTGGGGTGACGGCTGGGGTGATGCCGGCGGCGGCTTCAGCATGAGCTTCAGCGGCCACGGTCATGGCCATGGCTACAACAGCTACCGCGGCTATGGCTATGACGGCTATGGTCCCTATGGCTATGCCCCGTATGGCTACGGCGTGCCGGTGGCTCCGGTGGCCCCGACTGCCCAGCTGACCGACGAGCAGAAGAAGGCGATTGCCGACCAGCAGGCCCGCTTCCAGGAGCAGCAGAAGGCGTATGCCGAGCAGCAGGCCAAGTTCATCGCCGACATGCAGAAGGCCCAGCAGGATGCGGCCACGGCCTATGCCAATGAGCCCACGGCGGCTCCGTACCCGGTTGATCCCTTCTTCTCCCAGATGGACGCCGAGCACGATGCAATCATCAAGCAGATGGATGCCGAGCGTGACGCCCGCGAGCAGCAGATGGACGCCGAGCGCGACGCCCGCATGAAGGAGATGGACGCCCGCTACGAAGAGTTCAAGAAGGCCTCCGAAGAGCGCCGCAAGGCCCACGAGGAAGCGTTCAAGGCTCGCGTCCAGCAGCACAAGGCCGAGGTGAATGCCGACAAGGGTGCGTAATACCGGCAGGTAGTATCCGGCGCAGTGCCGGTAGCAGGGGTGTGTGGGTAACCACACACCCCTTTTCGTTGCCGGGATTCGTGGCGGGGTGCCCTGTTCCGGCTGCACGACATTAGGCAGGGCCGGTGCGAATCACTATACTGGGGGCCGGGTTTGCACAGCCCGCTTCCTCCAACCCGCAACACAGGAACGTTCCATGGGCAAGCTGCTGAAGATTCTTCTTTCCGTGGCCGGCGTGCTGGTCGCACTGATCGTGGTGGCGGCAATCGTGCTGCCACTGGTGATCAATCCCAATGACTACAAGCAGGAAATCGTGAACGTGGTGCATGACCGGACCGGGCGGACCCTGGAGATCGACGGGGACATCTCGCTGTCCGTCTTTCCCTGGCTGGGACTGGATATCGGTTCCACCCGGCTCGGCAATGCCAAGGGCTTCGCTCCGCCGTACATGGCCAGCGTGGACACCGTGCAGGTGCGCGTGAAGCTGTTACCCCTGCTGAAAAAACAGCTGGAAGTCGATACCGTCCGGCTGGTCGGCCTGCAGCTGGAACTGGCAAAGGACAAGGCCGGCAAGACCAACTGGGCGGACCTCGAGACGGCCGGCAAGGCGCCGGAGGAAAAGCCGGAACAGCCGGGTGGCGCAGGAATGTCGCTCGAACACCTGGCCATCGGCGGGGTCGCGATCAGCAATGCCCGCCTGACATGGGATGACCGCCAGAGCGGGGCGCACTATGACATCACCGACCTGTCCCTGGACACGGGCGCCATCACCGAGGGGAAGCCGTTCGATCTCCGCTGCGGATTCGGCGTGGCGTCCAGGGCGCCGCCACTGCAGGCCCGGTTCGGGCTGACCGGTACGGTACAGGTGGGCAAGGACCTGAAAAAGATCGATGTGCATCACGCCGTGATCACCCTGGATGCCAGTGGGGACGGGGTTCCGGGCGGCAAGCAGCACGTTTCGCTGAGCACCGATGTGGCCGTCGATCTGGACGCGCAGACCCTGAACCTGCCCGAGGTCGTGCTGGAGGCGCTCGGCGTGAAGGTCACCGGCAAGGTTGCCGGGACCGGCATCGGCGGGGAGGCCCCGAAGTTCTCCGGCAATCTCCGCGTGGCCGAATTCGCGCCGCGCAAGCTGATCGTCGCCCTCGGACAGCCTGCCCCGGCGACCACCGACCCGGCCGTGCTCGACAAGGCATCCGCCGCGCTGGCCTGGAACGCCACGACCCGTTCCCTGGCCGTCAGCGACCTGAAACTCGTGCTCGATGACACCCATGCCAGCGGCAACCTGCGCGTGAACTCCTTCACGACACCGGCCATCCGCTTCAAGCTGGACGTGGATACGTTCGACCTGGACCGCTACCTGCCACCGCCACCCCCGAAAAGCGAGCAGGCGTCCGCGCCGGCCGCGCCGGAAAAGAGCGCACCCCCGCAACTCGACGCACTGCGCAAGCTCAATCTCGACGGCACGATCCACGTGGCCCGGCTGAAGGCCGCCAACCTTTCCTACCAGGATGCGGAACTGACGGTGCATGCGAAGGACGGCGTCGTGCGCATGCACCCGATCGGCGCGCAGCTCTATGGCGGCAGCTATAACGGCGACATCCAGCTCGACGTCCGGAGCAAGCCGGCCCGGGTGTCGGTGGACGAGCACGTCAATCACGTGCAGGCCGGCCCCCTGCTCAAGGACCTGCTGGGCCAGGAGCGGCTGCTCGGCACGGCCAACCTGAGCGCGAAGTTCCACGCCACCGGCCTGACGCCGGAGGCCCTGCGCCGCAGCGTGTCCGGCAACGCGTCGTTCGCCTTCACCAACGGGACGGTCAAGGGGGTGAATATCGCGGCCCTCATTCGCAAGGCGCAGGCCACGCTCAAGGGCCAGCCGCTGCCGGCGGACAACGCGCCGAACCAGACCGACTTCGCCGAGCTGCAGGGTACCGCGGTGGTGACCAATGGCCTGCTGCGTAACGATGACCTGTCCCTGCAGTCGCCATTGTTGCGGATTGCGGGCCAGGGGCAGACCAACCTCGCCGACGAAACCATCGACTACACGCTCACCACCAAGCTGGTCGGCTCGCTGGAGGGGCAGGGTGGCAAGGGGCTGGAGGAACTCAGGGGCGTGGAGATTCCGGTGCACGTGGGCGGCACCTACAGCAAGCCGACCTGGCGGCCGGACGTGGGCGCCGCACTCGGCGCGGCGGCCAAGGCCAAGGTGCAGGAAAAGGTCAACGAAAAGATCGAGGAGCAGAAAGAGAAGATCCAGAAGAAGCTCGGTAACGAGCTGCTGAAGGGCCTGTTCAAATAGCCAGTGCCGCGCTGCCTCGTTTTGTCGCTGGTCCTGCTGTGGCCGTCAGTGGCTGCCGCCGGGACCATCGTGGCCTCCGGCGTGCAGCATGCGGGCGATCGCTACACGCTGTTCGTGACGGCGCACATCGAGGCCCCGCCGCGGACGGTCTGGCGCACCATCACCGACTACCCCCGCCTGGCGGCCATCAATCCCGCGTTTGAAACCAGCGAGGTGCTGCGGCAGGATGCGAAGTCCGCCCGGGTGCGCACCCGGATCCGGGTCTGCATCCTGGTGTTCTGCAAATCGGTCGTGCAGGTGCAGGACCTGCACTACCCGCAGCCGCTGGACATCGAGGCGACCATGGTGCCCGGTGCCGGCGATTTTCGCGCCGGTATGGCGACCTGGGCGCTGTCACCGGCCGGCAGCGGGACGCGGTTGCAGTTCCGGGAATGGTTCGTGCCGGATTTCTGGGTACCACCGCTGATCGGCCCGTGGCTGATCCGGCGCAAGCTGGTGCAGGAGGTCGAGGTGACCATGGCGCATATCGAGGGAACCGGGCATGAGTGAAGCGGGGGACTGCACGTCCTTCAGCCAGGCGTTGCTGGACTGGTTTGCGCGCCACGGCCGCAAGGACCTGCCCTGGCAACAGGACCGCACGCCCTACCGGGTCTGGGTGTCGGAGATCATGCTGCAGCAGACCCGCGTCAGCACCGTGGTCCCGTATTACCAGCGCTTCATGCAACGCTTTCCGGACGTGACGGCGCTTGCGGCCGCCGGCATCGACCCGGTGCTGCACCACTGGTCCGGCCTGGGCTATTACGCCCGGGCGCGTCACCTGCACGCCGCCGCGCAGGCAGTGGTCACCCGGCACGCGGGCGTCTTTCCCGAGACGCTGGATGCCCTGCTGGGGCTGCCCGGCATCGGGCGCTCCACGGCCGGTGCGATCCTGGCGCTGGCCTGTGGCCAACGCCACCCGATCCTCGATGGCAACGTCAAGCGCGTACTGGCACGCTATCATGCGCTCGCGGGCTGGCCGGGCAGCAGCGCGGTGCAACAACAGCTCTGGGCACTGGCCGCAACCCATACCCCGGCCGCACGCGTGGACGACTACACCCAGGCGATCATGGACCTCGGCGCCACCGTGTGTACGCGCGCGCAGCCGGACTGTGTGCGCTGTCCGGTCCGTGCCGGCTGCGCCGCCTGCCGTTCCGGTCGTACGGCCGAGTTTCCCGGACCCCGGCCCGCGCGCAACCTGCCGGTGCGTCAGGTGACCATGCTGATGCTGCGCAATGCCGCACGGGAGGTGCTGCTGGTGCGGCGACCGCCGACCGGCATCTGGGGTGGTCTGTGGGGCTTCCCGGAGTGTGGCGGGAATGCGCCGCTGGACGCATGGGCGCGGCACACGCTGGGTGTGGCACCGCAGGTGCTGGAGCAGTGGCAGCCGTTACGCCATACTTTCAGTCACTTTCACCTCGATATCACGCCGGTGCTGGCAACGGCCGGGGCGGACGCCGGCCGGATCATGGAGGATGACGGCTGCCTTTGGTATAACGTGCACAGCAACCGGGAACTGGGCCTCGCCGCACCGGTGCAACAATTACTCACCCGCCTGGCGGCAGGCCGGCAACAGGAAACCCCCGATGAGCAGAACCGTACAGTGCGTAAAACTCGGCAAAGAGGCGGAAGGTCTCGACAAACCCCCCTACCCGGGTGAACTCGGCCAGCGCATCTTCGAGCAGGTGTCGAAGGAAGCCTGGCAGCTGTGGCTGAAACACCAGACCATCCTGATCAACGAGCACCGCATTTCACCCATCGACCCCAAGGCGCGCAAGTTCCTGGAGGAAGAGATGGAGAAATTCTTCTTCGGGGATGGCAGCAGCGTGCCGGGTGGTTTCGTCATGCCGGGCAAGCACACGTGAGCCGGCGCGCCAGTCAGCCTGCACCAGCAGGGTGGCGTCGCCTCCCGGTGCCGGGGGTCCGCGCTGGATGAAGGGCATCATCCTGGCCGGCGGCAGCGGCACGCGGCTGTACCCGTTGACGCGTGCGGTCAGCAAGCAGCTGATGCCGGTGTACGACAAGCCGCTGGTCTATTACCCGCTGTCCACCCTGATGCTGGCCGGGATCCGCGACATCCTGCTGATCTCGACCCCGCAGGACCTGCCCAGCTTCCGGCATCTGCTCGGTGACGGCGGCCAGCTGGGGCTGCAGATCCGCTACGCCGAACAGGCCACGCCGGGCGGCCTGGCCGAGGCTTTCCTGATCGGGCGCGAGTTCATTGCCGGACATCCGGTGAGCCTGATCCTCGGGGACAATATCTTTTACGGCCATGGCCTTTCGCATGTCCTGCAGCGCGCGGCCGGCCTGACGCAGGGGGCCTGCGTGTTCGCCTACCGGGTCCGGGATCCGCAACGCTACGGCGTGGTCGAATTCGCGCAGGACGGCACGGTGCTGAGCATCGAGGAAAAACCCGCGCAACTGAAATCGCACCACGCGGTCACCGGGCTGTATTTCTACGACGGCCAGGTGTGCGAGATCGCCGCCGGTCTGCAACCCTCGGCCCGGGGGGAACTGGAAATCACCGACGTGAACCGGGCCTACCTGCAGCAACAGGCCCTGAGCGTGCAGCTGCTCGGCCGCGGTACGGCCTGGCTCGACACCGGCACCCATGAATCACTGCTGCAGGCCGCCACCTACATCGAGGCCATCGAGCAGCGCCAGGGGCTGAAAGTGGCCTGCATCGAGGAAATTGCCTGGCGTATGGGTTACATCGATGCCGCGCAGCTGGAACGGCTGGCCGCAGCGCTGGCGACGAACAGCTACGGGCAGTATCTGTACGACATCCTGAAAGGTCTGTAACGGGCGCATGCAAGTCACGTCGACCGACCTCCCCGAGGTGAAGCTGATCGAACCGGTGGTGTTCCGGGATGCACGCGGCTATTTCCTGGAGTCGTTTCATGCCGGCAGGTTCCGCGCGGCCGGCCTGCCGGTGGAGTTCGTCCAGGACAACCATTCCCGTTCCGTCGCCGGCGTGCTGCGCGGGCTGCATTACCAGTTGCGCCATCCGCAGGGCAAGCTGGTGCGCGTGGTCACCGGCCGTGTCTACGACGTGGTGGTCGATATCCGCCGGGGCTCGCCGCGCTTCGGGCGGTGGGTCGGCATCGAGCTGTCCGCCGACTATCAGCGCATGCTGTACGTGCCGCCGGGTTTTGCGCACGGCTTCTGCGCGCTCAGCGAGGTGACGGACTTCCTGTACAAATGCACCGGGGTGTATACGCCCGACGATGAATACGGCATTGCCTGGAACGACCCGGACCTGGCGATCGACTGGCCGGAGATGGAGTTCATCCTGTCCGGCAAGGACCGGGCGCTGCCGGGCCTGCGCGGGAATACGCACCTGCCGGAGTACACGGACCACGCATGAAAATCCTGGTGACCGGTGGCAGCGGCCAGCTCGGCCACGAGGTGCTGAAGCTGTTGCGCAATACGCCGCACGAGGTGCATGCGCCGTCCCTGACCGAGCTGGACCTGCTGTATCCCGCACGCATCGGCACCGTGATCGAGCGCTACCGCCCGGACCGGGTGATCAATTGTGCCGCGTACACCGCAGTGGATCACGCGGAGCGCGAACGTGAGGCGGCGTTCACCATCAACCGCGATGCCGCCGGGGCGCTTGCTGCCGCACTTGCCGTCACGGGAGGGCGCCTGCTGCATGTCTCGACCGACTATGTCTTCGACGGCCGGCAGTCGCGCCCGTACACCGAGGACGACGTACCCGCCCCGCTGGGTGTATACGGCCAGAGCAAGCGCGCCGGCGAGCTGGCCGTGCTGGAAGCCATGCCGCAGGCGCTCGTGCTGCGCAGCGCCTGGCTGTATGGTGTGCACGGGCACAACTTCGTCAAGACCATGTTGCGCATGGCCGGGGAGGGCAGGCCGTTGCGCGTGGTGAACGACCAGACCGGCACACCGACCTGGGCGGCGGACATCGCACGGGTCATCCTGCGGCTGCTGGACAGCCCGGCCAGCGGCATCCTGCACTACACCAATGCCGGCCGGGTCACCTGGCACGGTTTCGCCACGGCGATACTCGAGGAGGCACAGGCCCTGGGCTTTGAACTTGCCACGCGCAGCGTGGAGCCGATTCCGACGGCCGCCTGGCCGACGCCGGCCCGGCGCCCGGCCTGGTCGGTGCTGGATACCGGGCGCATCGAGCGGCTGCTCGCACTGGCGATCCCGCACTGGCGCGACAGCCTGGTGCAGATGTTACGGGAGTTACAGACATGCGCAGCCTGCTGATCACCGGTGGCGCCGGCTTCATCGGCTCGAACTTCGTGCACTACTGGCTTGAGCGCCACCCGCAGGACCGTGTCGTCAATCTCGACCTGCTTACCTATGCCGGCAACCTGGAGAACCTGCAGGACGTCGAGCACGCGAAGCAGTACCGCTTCGTGCACGGCGATATCGGCGACCAGACCCTGGTCGAGTCACTGCTGCGGGAAGAGGGCATCGACACCGTGGTGAACTTCGCCGCGGAGTCGCACGTGGACCGTTCCATCCTGGGACCGGCCGCGTTCATCGCCACCAACATCAACGGCACCTTTGCCCTGCTGGAAGCGGCGCGCAGCGTGTGGGGCGAGAGCCACGACGGGCAGCGCTTCCTGCACGTGTCGACCGACGAGGTCTACGGCAGCCTGGCACCGGACGCAGCGCCATTCACCGAAGGCAACCGCTATGCGCCCAACAGCCCCTACTCGGCCTCCAAGGCCGCGTCCGATCACCTGGTGCGCGCCTATGGCCGCACCTACGGCCTGCCGGTGCTGATCACCAACTGCTCGAACAATTACGGACCGTACCAGTTTCCGGAGAAGCTGATTCCGCTGGTGATCCTCAATGCGCTGGAGGGCAAACCGATCCCCGTCTACGGGGACGGGCAGCAGGTGCGCGACTGGCTCTACGTCGAGGATCACTGCAGTGGCATCGACGCCGTGCTCGGCG
>CAYUFA010000016.1:0-50474 GCA_964443845.1 uncultured Ectothiorhodospiraceae bacterium | reverse complement strand
GACAAGCGGGTGCTCGAGTGGGACGGCAATCCGTCGGACATGCCGACCAAGGACAAACTGTATATCTCGGTCGACCTGTTTGCCCGCTGGCGGATTACCGATCCACTCCAGTATTTCCTGCGCCTGCGCGATGAACGCAGCGCGCAGTCCCGACTCGACGATATCCTGGGCAGCGAGACCCGTAATGCAGTGGCCAAGCATGAGTTGATCGAGATCATCCGCACGACCAAAGACCGGGTACCGCTGCGCGACGCGCTGCTGACCGACGCGGAGCCGGACATGGGGTCTCTGGTGCCGATCCAGAAAGGACGCAAGCTGGTCGAGCAGGAGATCTTTGCCGCGGCGGCCGAGAAGGTGCACGTGTTTGGCATAGAGTTGCTCGATATCCGTTTCAAACGTATCAACTACAACGAAAGCGTGCGCCCGAAGATCTACGATCGCATGATCAGCGAACGGCGGCAGATCGCGGAACGCTTCCTGTCGGAAGGCAACGGCGAGGCCGCCAGGATTCGCGGCAACCGGGTGCGTGACCTGAACAAGATCCAGTCCGAGGCCTACCGGAAAGTCGAGGAGATCCGCGGTGTGGCGGACGCGAAGGCCACCGAAATCTATGCGTCGGCCTATAACCAGGGGCCGGAAGCGGTGGCGTTCTATGAATTCACGCGCACCATGCAGTCCTACAAGTCGATCCTCGCCGAGAACACGACCCTGGTGCTGTCCACAGACAGTGACCTGTTCAAATTCCTGAAGGGGATGTCACCGGGTGGCACCGCCGATCCGGCCCGGGCATCCGGCGTCCGGCGATGAGGTTGAGTTTTCCCAACCCGTGCCGCAGCTACGACGCCGGCAAAAGCCGCGTCTGCTTCTGGGGATATGACAATACGATCGAAATTACATTCTTCATTGAAGCGGATGCTCTCAAACAGCTCTGTCCGGAGATGAGTGGCGTCGAATCGGGGTTTCTTCAGGCATTCGATGCCGCGCTCAGGCGTATCCATGAGGTTGCGGACAAGCTCTACGTGCGTGGTCACAACGTATCCTGTGCCTACATCCTGGCAGCGAAGGATTTTTAGGAATATTTCGCGCGCCGGCGACTCGGAAAGCCGGATGATCGAGTGGCCGAATCGCCGCCGGGAAGCTGCGTTTCCTCAAGAGTGCTGGTATTCAGTGAATTTGCACGGATTATGCAGCCTGCGGGGCTGTAACCGTGGTGAACGTGATTTCGGTCATGTCCGCTGCCGGCGAAGGTGATGCTGGCAAACGGCAGGCGTGATACCGGGTAGTGAGCTTTGCGGAGACGGGCGCGTGAGTTCAATCATGCGCGGTATGCAAACGATTGCGTGCACCGGGCCCTGGCAAACGGGTGATCGGTTCATCAAGCCGCGATACCGGACCAGAAGGCGGTGCCCTTGGCAAGAAATTCGTCGTAGTGCATGTAATGCGACCCGTCGCAGGAAAAGGTCAGGCTTACCATTCCGTTGTAAATGTTGATCGAGCCCGTGCGCAGGTAGATGTTCGTGTCGATCAGGCGCAGCGTCTGCATCCCGTCCAGTATCCGGGTAACCTCGGAGCGTGGTATCCTGGCGTCGACGGGATACGGCCGTGACGGGTACACCAGACAAATGTCGGGATCCCTGAGCACTTCCTGGTCGAGGATGCGATAACGCAGCGGATCATCGGTTGTCCAGATCGTGACCTGGCTGCTCGAGAAGTGAATCTGGCACTGGAAGATGCCGCGCTCCGTGAGCAGTTCCTCCAGGATAGACAGTGCATTCTCTATATTCCGATCCATGGGGCTCTCGATGCGGGTCTGTTGAAACAGGGTGCCGCGGATAGCCGGGTCGCCCTTCACCTGCCGCCATCTGCCCGGTTCCCGGTACAGCGCCGAGGTTACCGGCAGTCTGCGCAGGTCGAAATCCGCACCGAGATACCCCAGCCGTGTACCGGCATCCGATGCAACGACTTGCAGCGCGGTCAGTGATGGCCGGTGCGCGGCCTGGCTGATGTACGCATCCGACAGCAGGAACCCCCATGCCGGCATTGCTTCCTTCATATAGGGGCGTTCGGCGCGATCGCGCTGAAAGTAACCTGGCATGAGCCCGGTATCGATGACGTTGTCGCTGAGCTGTACAGCACCGTTGTCGATGACGTAGAGGTAGCAACAATACGGTATACCCGAGAATCCCTGCAGCAACTCGGCATTGAGCTGGTCCCGGTCACTCCAGACCGGAACGCATTTATTTGCCAGCTGGGCAAGCGGTTCCCGCAGCATCCTCGCCAGTTCTTCACGCTGACGGAAGATGCTGTCCTGCCAGGTTGGATCCAGGGATTCGTCAGGCATCAGGTTTCAACAGCCAGCCGGAAGTGGCTGGCTGTTTCCGTGAAAGGTGACGCGGTGGCTACTCTTGCGGACGCTTTTGACCCGCGTGTTTCAGCCGCCACGGTCATCGTCATCGGTGACCGGGTGCTGCAACTGCAGGCTGGGGTGATTGAGCGGCATTTCGATATACGCCTTGCGCGTATCCTCGGTCTCGAAATACATGGTCAACTCGCCATCCTCCAGGGATGGGTGGCTCGTGGCATTCTCGATATCGTTGCCTGTCATGGGATCGATTGTATTGATGCGATGCACAGGTTCGTGTAACCGGTGGCTCTGGGTCTGATCGCGCTGTAGTGGATCGGAGGCGATCCAGTTCAGGTATTCGAACCTGATGGCGGGTGCTGTTTTGCCGGGTGATACTGTGGACATATTAGACTCCTGTAACTCATCGTCTGCCGCTCGTAAGGCTGCGCGTCATGCGTCGCTCTCCGCGGATACTCCATCCATTTCGTAAGTGCCGGTTGATGTCACAGCAGGATGTGGCGATGATTCTGTTTGTCACTATAGCCCTTTCCGCAGGAATAGCTCATCATATTAATTGATGCGGTGCCTGCAGCCTTGCTGCCGATGCGTGTTCTGCTTCGTCACGGAGTGCGCGGCGGTTCCGCATTGCCAAAAGCGAGTGGACATCTGCGGCGCTGTGCATTTAGTCATCCTGCCGCGGTGGCGGCATATGCCCCGTAGTGTGCCTCCCGGCTGTTTTGTACAGTCATCCTGAAACAGCACGCCGCCGCGTACTCCGGGTTGTCGGGTTTGTTTTCGGTCGCGTTCCCGCCTGGCCGGGAGGAAATCAGCCTGTGGCACCAGGCCGGATGTTGCGGAGGTGCCTGTTGCGCACGCCAGCCGGTTCAGCCTGATGTCCATTTTTCAGTGTAGGCCAGACAGGCGGCGTATCCAGTCCCGCCTGGCTTGTCTTGTTACGCTCCAGGGGATGGCCGCACTTCCGGTATGATCCCGGGTCAGCGCTCGGTGAGCGTCATCAGGATGTCGGCGTACCAGGCGCAGTTCAGTCCGAGTGCTTCGTCCAGTTCAAGGTCACGCGTACCGACATCGAGTCGTGCCGAGTGGACACCCAGCAGTATCCAGGGTAAATCACCCAGTGCCGGGTCCTGCCAGGGAGCGCGCATCACCACCGGTGCACCGCTGGTGCCCCGGTGCATGCGCGCATCGGTGAGGAAATATCCCTCACCCTGGAAGCGCAATCCGAACGACGAGGCGATCACCGCGTGGCGTACCACCGGCGTGTGATGCAGCGCATCGTGAAACCCCAGCGGAAAGCCGACTATCAGCAGCGACGTACCGATCTCGACCCGCTCTTGCGGGGGGTGCAGGTGCGCGGGTGTGAACGCGGTGTAGACCGTGGTCGCGGGAAGCGCACTGCGTTCGATCTCGATTGCCGCCACGTCAATCTCCCCGGCCGTGTCCGTGCCCTGGCGCCAGATACTTTTGCCGTCGCGATACAGCGGAATCGAGAACCCGGTGGACCCGGCCATGTTGTCAGGGTCGATGTGCAACTCGATCTCGATACGGTCCGGAAAGTGCCTGCTCGGCTCATCGATCATTACATGCCGGCCCGTCACCAGGAACAGGCGTTCCTCGCGTTCGAAGAAAAATCCGCTCGCGCTGGTCAGGATCCGCTGCTGTTCGAAGGTGGTGACGCGTGCCGCGGAGAGCAGAATGGGTTCGATCATCATCATGTCGGTGTATTCTTGCAGGTGAGTGCTACGGTCGTGATTGGGCAGACGGGCTTATAATCCTGTAGCTTGTCCATGCGTGTGCGTAGCCGCCGCAGCAACTGATCGGAAGGATGTGATTCGTTTCCATTAGCCCGGTAAGAAACCGGTGCGCCTGACCAGAACCTGACTCGTCATTCCCGCGCCAGATTATGAGGCAGGTTCAGGCATCCACCTCCGGTTTGTAACCGGGCAGACGCAAGAATACATCTGTCGCGAAGAACGCGACACGCTTTTTTCCGTCGACGAAGGTGTGGATCACGATGAGTGATGCGAACAGGGCAACTACCAGTTCAGCTGCCGCGATGGATTGCCCGGGGTGATTCAGGACCACCGGCCGCCCGCATTTGCGGGTGCGTATTCACGGCTCGCTTCCTCCAGCAGACCGGAGACGTTCTGACGCGTCTGTGCGGCGGGTGCCTCGAGCTCGCCCCAGCTGGCTGCGTCGACCTTTGAACCGGCCCCGACGATTTGCATGTCTGGAGGGTGGGTGACGAAGCCGGAAATATCGCACCAGAGCCGAGTTTACACCCGGCCCGGCCGGGAACCTGCAGGAAATCTTTTTCAGGATTTTTACGGGGCACGGCTATGCGCTGTGGTGCATTCGAGGCATCGGGCGCCACCTGTATCCACAGGTTGCTCAACAAGAGAGAGCCCGACAATGCCGCTCATGATGCTGGGGTCGGTGGTTCAAGAACAGCCATATAATGAAATATTATCAATAAGTTATAAGTATGCCGGTACCAGGGTCGCCCGCTGTACATTCTGTCCGTGCACCATCAGTCCGCATGACCTGAAGCCCGTTTGCATTACCTGGCCAGCGTGACGTGGATCTGTCCGGTTATACGCCTGCTATCATGGACAGACAGGCGCTGCCGGCATCCATTCACGGGTAAGCCCATGCATGGTTCTCGTCGACGGCCCCGGTTGTGATCAGGTGCACTGGTGGCGGCACGCAGGAATTGCTATGTTCAACCGGAGCGGGCCTCACGTATCCCTCGATCCAGTCGTGCTGTTGCTGCAGGGGTTCGTGCACCAGCCAGTGCCTTTCTGGATGGCATGCTGCCCACAAAGTGGCGACGGCGTTTTCTGTATAGTCATGCGCCGGCCCGGTGCCCGCCCCGACTACCGGTATATCCGCTTATGACCGAATCCACCGATACCACACACCGGGCGTTGCTCGCCCTGTTTCACAGCGAAGCCAGCGCCGCGCGCGCGGTGCGCCAGCTCATCGAACGCGAATTCCCGATGGACATGATTTCGCTGCTCGGCAGGGCGCATGGCACGGGCGACGACCCGCTGGGACTGTATTACACGACCTCGGGCGAACGCGTCAAAGGCTGGGGCCGTATGGGGGCCTTCTGGGGCGGCCTGTTGGGACTGTTTTCCGGCGCCGCCGGTCTGTTCTTCATCCCCGGCATCGGTCCGCTGTTCGCCGCCGGTCCGATTGTCGAGGCCATCGCCGGTGCTGCCGCCGGTGCCGGCATCGGCGGCGGCGTAATGGCCGGCGCCGCGGCACTCTCGCACCTCGCGGTGGGCATGCGCCGGATCGGGATTCCGGAGGACCAGCTGAAGGTGGCACACCAGGCCATCGAACAGGGCGGGTACGTGGTGCTGCTACGCGTGGGCACGACGGAAGCGGCACGCTGGCGCGGAGTACTGACGACCCTCGGCGCCGACGAACTCATGGAATTCCCGTTTCGCAGCACGTTGCAATGACGCCCCCCGCCTGGGCGCAGCGAACCCGCGCATGATATTTCCGCTGCCTGCGTTCACCGGTGCGCTGCGTAAGGCGCAGCGGTGCTGAGCCCGGACTGAATCGTCAGCAGTTTTGTTGTGGCGGTTCTTCTCGTTACCTGGCGATGGTGGACTACCCTGACAACGACGCCGGCGGGTATTGCGCGACTACCCTGCAATACCGGATTGCCGGTTCAGCGCTCGCCCGGCAGGCCAGGTACCGATTCCCCGCAGTCTCGTTTGGCCTGAGGGCTTTCTGCTCGCCCTGTCGAGTCCGGACGCATTTCCGGATTGCGGGGCCTTCGATACGATCGAAGAAATCAGTCCATGACCGGGGAAGGTGTATTCGCCGTGGCAAGGCGCCGGTTTCAATGCGCTGCGCGGCTGCCTGAACACGGCTTCCAGGCCGCCGCCACCTGCGCGTATCGGCGGAATCGACAGCCGAGCCGGGTAAGGCGCCGGGCGAGGTAGCCACCGGGCCCACCGGATCGGGCCTGGTTCCGCCGGTGCAAGATGCTCCTGGCACGGGCAGCGATTCAGGTCATCCGTGTGGACCCGCGTTTGCCGGTTTGTTGATTTGGAGCAAACAAACCGGGACCAGTCAGTCCATGGTCCACCGGCGACTCTGTCCGGCTTGCTATAATCTGCAGGAGAGATGGAGTTTGTTCAAACCGCTGCCGTTGTCGGGATCCGCCAGCAGTTCGATGGCATGGCCGCAGGCAATGGCTTGCACACCAACAGGAGGATGCGATGACAGATGATCCCGTTCGCGAGGAACTGGATGCGCTCAAGGCGGACATCGCCCAGCTGCGCAAGGATATCATGGGCCTGACGGCCGCCGTGCGTGATGTGGCCTCTGACAAGGCGCAACAGACGCGGACCGAGACCCAGGAACGGCTCCGCGGTGCCTGGGAAGAACTGGAGCGCAAGCTCGACGCAGTCATCGAACAGGGCAAGTCGACGATGGGCGACGTGCAGAACCAGATCGGCCAGCATCCCGCAGGCAGCGTGCTGACGGCCTTCGGCGTTGGCTTCATAATCGCCAAGCTGCTGGACCTGGGGGGTAGACGCTGAACAGCCTGACCGAACTGGTCATTGCGCTGTCCGACCTGCTGGAAGCCGAGGGCCGGGCACTACGGAAATCGGTGCTGCGCACCGGCGCGGGTTTCGCATGCCTGGGCGTGGCGGCCCTGTTGCTGCTGCTCGGGCTGGGATTGTGCCTGTGGGCGGTCTATCTGTGGCTGGCCCTGTCGCTGGGACCGGCCGGTGCCGCTGTCCTGATCGGTGTGGTGTCGCTGTTACTGGCTGGAGGACTGGCATGGGTCGCGCTACGACTCGGCCGCTGACCACCGAGGAAGCCAAGGCCCGGCTGCGTGCGGCGGCGGAACAGGCCAGCCTGTCTACATGGGTGCAACGCCATCCGCTGCATGCGCTGGGCGTTGCACTGGTCGGCGGCTTCGTCGCCGGGCGTCTGCGGGCGCCGGTCGTCGGTAGCCTGTTGCTCGCACAGAAACTCGTTGCGCCCGTGCTGCTGGGCATGGCCAGACGGAAGTAAGACAGGGGCGATTCGACACACCAGCCGCGCGCGCCCGGGCGCGTGCAGGGGCAGGGAACTGCCCGGTCCGAGTCGAGTGAGAAAAGCTCCCCGGACCCCGCGCCACACGCATAATGCCGGGGACGGTGGCTCAGGTTCCCTCGTGACCACCAGTCTTCACCCGCGCTGCCGCCAGGGCGTCTGCCGGCTTCCGAACGGGGGACTGCACGCTGTAACCGCGGCGGGGCTGCAGTCCGTCCCGGACAGCGCAGGCTGCCGTTGCCATGCGGGCGGTCCGCGGGTCAGCACTACTGCCCGCGAGGCCGTTCGTTCCCTGGCTCAGCGCGCCGCTCAGAAGTCGAGTCCCATACCCAGGTCGAAACGGTTGCGGTCGCCGTCCGCGGAGAAATGCTGGTAGTCGGCCTTGAACACCAGGTGCGGATTCAGATTGTAATTGAAACCATAGGTCCACACGCGCTCTGTGGGCAGTGTGGCGACGCCCAGGCCCGTCGGCAGTCCCTTGTAGCTGGCGGCGGTGTTGTAGCGTTCATGACGCACGAACGGTGACACGGATCTGCCGGCGCCGAGCGGGAATTTGTAGGCCGCCTGGAGGTAGCCTCCCCAGAACTCGCTGGGTATCGGGCTGGGATTGCCCGCGAAGGTCAGGTTGAGTGCGGCGGTGTCCGAAATCGTGCCCCTGGCATATAACGCGGTCAGATCGAACCGGCCCGGCGTCCAGCGGGTATGTGCCTCCCAGAGAGTCACGCGTGCGTCCGCGGCAAGGCTGACGGCGGGGTCTCCCTGGCCGGCCTTGCCGGTGAAGATGCTGGCGCCTGCAACCCAGCCCGGGATGCCCCGGTAATCCAGGGCCAGGTAGGTACTCAGGTCCCTGGCGTTTGCCTTCATCAATTCCTGATGGATGCTGCCCAGTGGTGACTCCTGGCCTTCCGTGGACGCCGGATCCCAGCTGCCGAGGTTGAAGCCGGTGGTGACGCCGACATCCCAGGCAATGCCGTGGCTGGTGCTGCCATACAACCCGACACCGCCTTCACGCCAGGTGCTGGGGATAATCGCCGTTTCGACGAAATTGCGTTCGACGCCGTAGTAGTAGACGGGTTCGTGGGACAGATTGAGGAGACCCGACGGGATCAGAAACAGTCCTGCCTTGAAATTCATGTCCGTGGTAAGGCTGTGGTCGATATAGAACTGTTCGACCTCGACTTCGCCTTCGTCTTCGGCGGACGCGACGGCATGTTCGAACTCGAATTCCGCGGACAGGCGCGTGGACTCGTCAAAGTCGTAACCGATCCCGAGCACGGCACGCCGCAGGTCCATTTTGGTCTGGCTGCTGTCATGCGTCGGCCGGTTGTAATTGATCTCTCCGTATCCCCAGATCGACACCGGCGCGGCGGCAGTCGCGGATGTATTCCGGGTCGCGGATGCCATGGTTTCCTCCTGCTGGTCCGCAAGTGCCTGCGTACGGGAATTCATCTCCTGCAGTTCCTGACGCAGCTTGTCCAGCTCGCTGCTGAGTTGTTCTATCCGTTGTTGCAGTTCGGCTTCGCCCGCCTGTGCGGCGAAGGCGGGAAATAGACAGATCAGCAACGGCAAAATCAGTCGTTTCATCTTTACGGTCCTCGGTCGGGATGGGGAATCTAGGGACGGTAACCGTCGGTCAGGGTGTTGAGAAAAGCCACCACGTCATCGATCTCGTCGGAATCCAGGGCGGGCGCCGCGCCCGGAAGGCGGTTGTAGGGCGCCTCGGTGGTGTTCACGTTGGCGCGATATTGCGGCGGCAAATCGTTGAACTTGTCCGCGCCGGCGTTCGGGTACCATTCCTCCGGGTTGGTGTCGCGGCGCACGTAGAACGACACGACTTCCCGCAGCGTGTTGAACCTGCCGTTGTGGAAATAGGGCGCAGTGACGGCCACGTTGCGCAGGGTGGGCACCCGGAACGCCCCGCACAGGCCGCTGCGGCCGGCCAGGTCGGTCCGGTCGGGTCCGCACAGGCCCAGGTCGAAGTAGTCGGGATCCGCGTTCGCGGGTATGTCCGGGTTGCGCGGCACACCGAGATTATCGTAGGTGAAATCGGTAAACAGCGGCGGCGTACCGTCCGGCAGGCGTGCACTGGAATGGCAGGCGGCGCAATTTCCCTTCTGCGGATCGTTGAACAGTGCCAGGCCGTGCATCTCCTGGTCGGTCAGCCGGATCTTTCCGGCCAGGAACCAGTCGTACTTGCTGTCGAACGGACGGAATTCCGGGGCTTCCTGTTCATACTGCTGCAGCGCGAAGACCGCGCGATCGAAGGCGCTGTCGCCGTTATCGAAAATATCGCTGCCGAACACCTGCATGAATTCGGAGACATAGCTGGTGCTGCGCAGCCGGGTGACCACGTTGGCCGGTGTGCCGTTGGCCATTTCGTGCGGCGCCACGAACGGGCGGCGCGCCTGCGCCATGAACGAATCTGCGCGTCCGTCGAGGTTGAATCCGCCGGTCGGCGTGCCCTCGGCATCAAAGAAGAACGGCGTATTGAAACTCAGGTAATTGAGCGTCGGTGCATTGCGAAAACCGGGGACATCCATACCCGGGCCGCCCAGCGGGACCGCCAGCCCGTCGGCACCGGCATGCGCGTGATCCGGATCGTGGCAGGTGGCGCAGGACTGCAGGCCCGAGGCGGACAGGCTCGGGTCGAAGAAGATCTTCTTGCCCAGCGCCGCCACGGGCGAGAGGGGAGGTGCGCTGGCGACCACCTGGCCAGGCTGCAGGTTGGCCGGGGTGCCCCCGCCACTGCTGACACAGGCGGACTGGAATGCAGCCAGTGTGAGCAGGACCGGCGCGATGACGGCGCGCAGCCACGCGGAAGACCGGACAGCCCTCCTGCTGTCCGGCGCTGTAGTGGCAACACTGCAGAGGCCCCGGTGGTCCTGTTCCGCTACGCCGCCGCTGGGTGGAACCGCCCGGTACCACCGCCGGCTGCGAATGACCGCCCGGAATCCTTCCCGCCGGGCGGCGCCCGGGCCCGGCGCGTGTCGTCGGGATTTTGCTGTATCACGCTGTTCGATATTCATATTCGTACCGTTTGCCCCATGCCTGGTTTGAAAGCGCTCCCGACTCCGCCGCAAGCCCTGCGTGCCGCTGCCGGAAACCCTGACGACTCCGGTGTCCGTGTATTGGTCGCCGGCCCTGCGGCGCTCCGGGCCCCATAAGCCGGAGCCGGTATGCGCGGCCTCGCGGCTCTGCTGACCGCAGCGTCCTGCCTGGCAACCGGCCTTTCGTGGCCGGATGCGGGGACAGAGCGACGTGACGGAATCTCCAGGGTATGGTAAAGAATATTAATCTAAACGATAAAGATTCGCAATTACAACTATAAGGGCATATTAATCAGTGCGATAGAGTTTTAGAGTGGGTCTTGCCCGCTGGGGAGTTGATCGAGCCGGGCATGAGGGAACGGCCCAGCAGTGCTCAGTATGCGCGGAGGCGGAAAGCAGACGGGGACCGGTCCGACCAGGGCCCGTCGCCTGCCGGTCCGGACGACTGGGCGTACCTGCAGAAGTACCAGCCGGTGCACCCTTCGTGCGGGCATGCTCGGTGGCATTCCCGGGGGCCGGTGGCGGCGCGATGACCATGGCACCGGGTCGCCAGCTTGCGGTGTGGCGAGCTGGCTGGCGTCCGGCGTCTGCAGTGCCGCAACCCGGCGCACAAACCCGTCGATCGAGTGGCTGCCGGCCAGCGGGTAGTACACCTGCGCGCGCACCTTGCGCGCACCGCCGCAGCGTCCACCGCTCCCGGAGGGAACACGGCGCAGGCACGTGCCACCTTCTCTGCTCCGGTGTTGGATACCCGGGATCGGGACGTGTTACCGCTGCGGGCGATTTTCATTTCAGACGCAACCATACCTGGAAACGGAGTAGAATCCGGCGCAGCGATCTGGAACGTAAGAGGGAAGAGCAATGCTGGAGTGTTACCGGTTCAATGCAACAACGTACGAGTCTGCGAAATCCTATCTGAAAGCGGCATTTGAACACATCATTGCCGACGGCGGGGACGTCAGGCAGCTGACACAATTTGCCTTCGAGCGGTTTGGTGGCATGTTCGTCCCGTATCTATGTCAGTTCCTGTGCGATGTCCACGAGGGTCGCATCCGGGTCGATGGTCTTACCGAGTCGACGAACATGACGATCCTCGGGCAACCGGTTTCTGCCGGGGCACGGGAGGCCATGATTCGTGAGTTCGCCTATCTGCGCGCGGAACAACGGGGTTTCGCCAACTGCACACCGGAGGACGACTGGCTGTTCGCCGAACGGGTGATCGATGAACATCTGGCCAGGGATTCCGGCCGGGTGGTGCAACGTCAAACCCTGGCCGCGGCGATTGCCGGCGCCCGGCAGGAACTCGGACTGATGAAGGACATCATCAGTCGCTGGCTGGGCGACCAGCGCGGCGTGACGGGTACACCGGAGCGCGGGAAAATTCCCGCGCAGCGCGCGGCTCGTGGCAAGGAGTCACCGGTCGCTGTAACTGCGCAGCCAGCGCGGTCGGCACAA
The DNA here is from genome assembly GCA_964443845.1 of uncultured Ectothiorhodospiraceae bacterium. GTDB lineage: Bacteria > Pseudomonadota > Gammaproteobacteria > UBA9214 > UBA9214 > UBA9214. Next base: position 38,546 of record CAYUFA010000016.1, on the reverse strand, counting down.
CCCGTGAAGAAAGCAACCGGCAGTAGAAGGAAGGCGAGGACCGCAGCAGGACCGGGGACGGGAGATGGCAAGACACCCGGCAGGAAGTCGGGTGCCGGGAAAAAGGCAGCTTCCCGGCCATCCATGCCGGTCGGGAAACGTGAGGCTCCCCGGAAGAAAACGGTGGCGAAGAACAAGCCGGTCGAGGCCAGGAAGGGCAGGAGGGTGGCAGGCAGGAAAAAGGCGTTCGTCCGGTGAACGCTACCCGGGAATCACGCGGACGACATGACTGGCCCGTCAACGATCCGGCAGGAGACGCGCATCAGTTTGCCACGGGCCCCATGGCGGTTTGCAGGTAGTTCTGCAATCCCACCTGGCCGATCAGCGCGATCTGTGTCTCCAGGTAATCGATGTGGTCTTCGGTGTCGCGCAGGATGCCTTCCAGAATCTCGCGCGAGACGTAGTCCTGCACGGATTCGCAGTGCCTGATCGCCTGCAGGTAGTGTTCACGCCCTGACCGCTCCAGTTCCAGGTCGCCCTGAAGACATTGCGGTACATCGTCGCCGATCAGCAGCTTGCCAAGCTGGTGGGGGTTGGGCTGCCCTTCGATGAACAGGATGCGTTCGATCAGCCGGTCGGCGTGGTGCATCTCTTCGATGGACTCCTCGTACTCGTGCTTGCCCAGCGCGCTCAGTCCCCAGTTCCTGTACATCCGGGCGTGCAGGAAATACTGATTGATCGCGGTGAGTTCGATGGTCAAGGCCTGGTTCAGCAATTCAATGACGGTTGTATCACCTTGCATGAGAGGTCACCTGCACTCCGGCTGATTGTGGATGGAAGACATGGTCCGGCGCGTTTGCCTGCATGGCGTCGGCAACAACCGGTTGCATTACAACCACAGCGCTGCGTGTTTGTAAAGCCCCGCCAGCCGGCCCCTGGCATGTCCCGGGCTGCCGCGGGCCCGCAAACCGTGCCAAATTCCCGGTTACCTTCCCTCGGCTCGTGCGCTATGCTCCTGCAGGCATCCTCCATCCCGGCGGCGCCGGGATATGGGCGATGATTGGCCAGCCGCTGGCCAGCGCGCACGCCGCCGTACATCCCGTGAATGGAAACAGGAAACCGAACCGATGCCAAAGTCCGACAACCAGGAATACACCAGCGGTCTTGTAAACGCACTGGGTCTGCAACATACACCGCTCGCCCTGCATTTCAGCCAGCAACCCCTGCCGGGGGTCGAGCCGTTTGCCGATGCCATGCCGGCACCGGCCGAAGACGGCCGCACGGGACGCGTGCCCGCCGGTTGTGTGTTCTGGATGAAGGCCGAGGCACGCACGTTCAGCACGGTGGCGGAAGATCACGCCAACTGCAGTGTGGGCAGCGTGACGCACGGCTTCCGGACACTGGAGGAGGTCGGTGACAAGTCGGACGTGGGTGCGCTGGTCGGTGCCGGGTGGGTCGCCCCGGAAATGTTTCCCGCCATTCCGGTGGTACAGACGAAATACCGCTACGTGACCTACGGCCCGCTGCAGGATGCCGGTACCACACCGGATGTGGTGTTCCTGCGGGTTAACGCCAAGCAGGCCATGACGATCTCGGATGCCTTTCCCGAGGTGCGTTTCGAGGGCAAGCCGCAGTGCCATATCATCGCGATCGCAAAGGAGCAGCAGCAGGTGGCCATCAGTGTCGGCTGCATGCTGAGCCGTGTACGCACCGGCATGCCGAACACGGAAATGACCTGCGCGATACCCGGGGCCCGTCTCGGGGAAGTCGTACAGAAGATCAGGACCACCGCCGTCATCGATGGTACCGTGGCCAATTATGCCAGCGATGACAGCCGGCGCTTCGGACCGTGAAGCCAGGGGCGCGAACCCGACGGGTGCGCCAGGGTTGTGTCCGCGCGGGCAAGTCTGATTGAATGGAGCATGGCGAGATGACGAGCAATACTTGCCTGTGACCGGATATTGACATGGCCTCCCTGCTTGATTGCGCCATTCTCGCTGAAGACGTCTATGACCGTTCGGGGAATTCACTCGCCGAAACCCACGGCTGGACGCGGGTTGACGGCCAGAACTGGGCGGATGGCTTCGCGGCGGGGGTGTACCGGAAAGACCACGAAAGCATCGTTGCCTACCGGGGAACCGACGACGTGGCGGATGCACTCGCGGATGCACGCATGGTGCCGCTGACATCGGGTCAGCACGTTCGGGCCGTTCTCCCGGAGGTGTTGCGCGCCTACGGGTTGCAGGAAAACCCTGAACTGGGTGCCGGTGCCTATCTTCTGGGACGTCTTCTGGCCAGCCCGCAGGTAACCGCGGTAATCGCGCTGGCCGCGGATCAGGTGCCCCGGGACCAGGCGGGGCAGGCGGCAGACTACCTGGATCGCCTCGACACGCCGCCGGCCTTTCTGGTCGGTCATTCGCTCGGTGGTGCACTCGCCAAGGTCATGTGCCAGCATCGGGGGATACCCGCAATCGGATTCAATTCCCCCTGCATGGGCAATCTGCAGGGAACCGTGCCCATGAGCAATATGAACCTGCTCAGCGTAAACAGCATCGGCGATCCGCTCAGCCTGGCGACCCGCACGGCTGGCAACCTCTCGCACGGCCGGGAACTTCTGGTGCGCATACACCCCTTCGGTCGCCGTCCGCCGTCCCGGCCGGAAATGCCGGCCTATGTGCGTCCGGTGTCGTGCCCCAGGACGCCCGGTGACTGGTACCGGCGCCCGGACGGGCTCCTGGTGGCGGCCGCCAGCAACCTCTGTGAGACGGCGATGGATGCCTGGGAACCCGTGGGCAGGGCGGCCAGTGCACCTTCCCGTGCCATGGAACTGTTGCGGCAGTATCCCGAATATTACCGGGCCCTGGCCACCTACCTGGGTGACATGGCGTTGTACCATCACAATATTACCCATTTGCGCAAGGCGATTACCCTGCAACCGGTCTTCCAGCAGTCATTGCAAGCTGACTTCAGCGGCATCTAGCCGATCCTTGTGGAGGACAGGGCAGCCGGTCGGTCGCAACCGATCCCTTGATGGCACCAGTCATGAACAAACCTGACCTGCTGTTTTCGACTCCGCTCTGGCGCATCGACCTCGAGCACGACCCGGCCACTCTCGAGGCCTATTGCCGCGACCTGGAAAACGGTGCCAGCAAGGATTTCAGCTTCGTGGAGAAGCCTGCCGCGTCCTGCCGCAGCGGTGGGATACAGTCGGCCAAGAGAGATCTCAGGGACACGGTTCTTTTTTCGACCCTGTTTCCGCGTATCGCTTCCTGCCTGGAAGAAATCCGTCCGCCAGTCCTGTCCAGTCCCGTCGTGGGTTGGGCCAACCGGAATCCTGCCGGAGCCTTCAACCATGCGCACGTGCATCCCCGGGCCTTGCTGAGCGCGGTCATCTACCTGCAGGTGCCGGAGGGGTCCGGCGAGATCGTCTTCGTGGACCCGCGGCCGCAAAGCCAGTATGGCGGTACCTACGTGCGCTGGGCGCCTTCCTCGGGAAGCGAGTCCGGCAGGGAAATTGCCCGGGACTGCTTCCAGCCGAAACATGCCTACATGCCGAAGCCCGGCGAACTGTTCCTGTTTCCGGGCTGGTTGCATCATTATGTCGATGTCAACGAGTCCCCGGTAGCAAGATTGAGTGTGGCGTTCAATATCCTTTGAGCGGGCGAAAGGTGCCGGGGTGCCGGCCCGGAAGGATCCAGGAGTCCGTTCCCGGCCGTGCCGGATCGTGTCGGCCGGCCGGACCGCTGTATCCACCGTATTTGCCCGTTCCGCCGGGCGGTCCGGGCGTGCCTATTCCTCGCTGCCCGCCATGACGGAGATCGTCGTCGTTGCGCTGTCGCTGTCCGCGTTGATCGTCACCTGGGCGTGCTGCTTGTCCTTGCTGTAGGAGAGCATCCTGCTGTCGCCGCTGTCCATCGCCATTTCCTGTTTCCAGCCCGCGGCCGTCATCTCCTTCTGGTAGGCTTCGGTCACCTTCGCCACCGGGTCCGCCGTCTCCAGGGTCAGCATCCGGCCACCGGGCATGACCATGGAGGTCTGGACCTTCGCGCCTGCATAGACATAGATGTCTTTCGGGAAGCCGGCCGGAATTTCCACCGTGTTACCCGAGGCGACCTTGACCTCGCCCTGGCCGGTCTTGATGTCGATTCCGCCTTCGGACATCTGCACGCTGGCCGGGCTCCCGGTGTGTTCCTCGATGGTCTTCTCGATGACTTTTTCCTGGGTGCTTTTGCCACAGCCCGCCAGGGTGACGAGGCAGGCCAGAACGGGTATCGACAGGCGGTTGATTTGCATGGCAGGTCTCCTTTGAAAGCGGGTGTGGGTCACGGAACGTCTCCTGTCCGGTCGTTCCGGGAGCGGTGCCGATCGGAGCAAGTATAAACCGTTTTCCCGATATTCCGCGCATTCAACACGTCGTGCGGCAGGCAGGCAGGGGCACTCCGGGAGCGCTGTGCATGCGGATGCGCGGCACTGGAGTGCCGGGTGGAGTGGCGGACCTCGTGGTGGCCGGCGGGTGAGTGAGGGCCGGGCTGTCCGCGAGGATTGCCGAAGGGAAGCGGTAGGCACCCTTGCGCCCCATCAAGGGTGCCTCCTGCTTGCGGTGTTGTTATGCGGCCTTACCAAGCTCCGTGGCTTCGGGTACTTCCATGAGGCGACCGGAAGATACGTCATAGATAAATCCGTACACGGGAATATCACGCGGTACCAGCGGGTGTAAACGAATGCGCTGTACGTCCTCGATCACGGCCTCGCGCGGCTCCTGGATGGTCAGCCAGTCGATGTAGTCACCCTCGACCGAGCCGGGTCCCTTGCCGGTGTCGCGCCAGCCGTCCTTGTCCAGTGTCGCGGTTGCCAGGCTGTGCCGGAGCAGCTTGCGGATGGTTTCGTCCGAAAAGGTCTCCATGCCGCAATTCGTGTGATGGATCACGAACCATTCCCGGGTGCCCAGCAGTTTGTAGGAGATGACCAGTGAACGGATCGCGTCATCGCTGGCGCGTCCACCGGCGTTGCGGATGACGTGGGCATCGCCCTCGGCGAGCCCGGCAAAGCGCGCCGGATCCAGGCGTGCATCCATGCAGGTGAGTATGGCGAAACGTCGGGCCGGCGGCATGGCGAGTTCACCCTTGTCGAATGCCCCGGCGTACGCCGTGTTGGCATTGATAACCTCTTCCAGGATCTTGCTCATTGTGCGGTCCTCCACGGTGTGGATCAGTGGATACCGGAAGTGCTCGTTCCGGTGTGGCAGCGCGATGTTACTTTTCTGACAGCAGGGGTCGGGCCCTCACCGGATATCAGAAGCCTAGCAGGGCGGAGTGTGAATTCCAGTACAGAGCTGGTGTGGGATTTGCAGTGCGAGTCGGAATCGCCGATCTGGGCATGTTTGCAGGTGGTCGCGTACGTCCGGCTCCGCCGGCAGCGGCGGCGTGTGTGTGTCAGTCCCAGGCGCCTGCCAGCGCGCGGGCCGGGCTGGCAATTGACTGGAAGCGCAGCAGCCGGGCCGCGTTGGTGTTGCGCAGGCTCACCAGCGGCATGAGGCCCAGCTCCAGGAGCCGTTCGGCCGCGGTCTCGGTCAGGAAAACTTCAGCACCCGCGAGCAGTTGCTGCTCGCCGTCGGTGGTGTGGACGTAGGCCGGCAGGTCACCGATATCCCGCACATCGCCGGGCGTCATCTGCCAGCTGCGTTCGGTGAAGGCCTGCCCGAGCAGCGCGGCACAGCCAAGTGCCGGGTTGCCCCACAGGAACCGCTCATGTTCGCCGGCGTCCGTGACTTCGCGGAAGTCGCAGCCGTCGATCTCGTCGGTGTCCGGCCCGTAGGGCAGGCGCAGCAGCAGGCGCGGCAGCGCCAGCCCGATCCACGGCGCCACCGTGCTGGCGCGCAGCGCGTTCCAGCGTTCCCGGCCACGGGCATCGACGTTGGTCCAGTCGCGTGGATCCGGCGTGGCGGCCAGTGCCGTGCAGCCGAGGATCGTGGTATCGGCCTGGGCCAGGAACGGCCCGCCGGCCTGCGCGGCGATCCCCCCCAGCATGGCCAGCAGCCGGATGTCGTCCCCGGAGTCGTCAAAACAGAAGTGCCCGACCAGCAACGACCAGGGCGTCGTGCCCGGGACCTGTACGCCCTGCTCGACCAGCAGCCGGTACAGGGCGCTCTGCGTGAGGTCGGCGCCGGCCTGTTGCGCATCCCGTGCCAGTTCCTGTTTCGTGACGTCCAGCAGTACGAGCTGGAGGTTCTCGTCGAGCTCCAGCCGGTTGACGAGCCAGTCGAGTCCACGCCACGTCGCTTCCAGTGCCTGGAACGCGGGGTACTGCAGTACCCGCCGCAGGAGTTCGCCCAGGGCGCGGTCAGTGGCGTCCTGATAGACCTGCAGAGCGGCGCCGGCCTCCGGGACGATGTCCGCACCGACGGCCGCTTCGATCAGCCGGGATACGGCAGAGCGGGCGGTGCTTGTCGCGCGTGACGGACCGCCTGTCGGCTTGCCGAGCAGCCGTTCCAGCGTGCTGGTGTCGTTCTCGTCGGTGCTGCCGGCAGGTCCGGGCTTCGTCTCCGCCGCAGACTGCGTGGCCGGACTCTGCAGCGACAGCAGGGTCCGGAGCCGTGCCGCGGCGGCGTCCCGGGTAGCGGGGACCGGCAGCTGTGCACGGATCGCGCGCAGTTCCGCGAATTCCGGCAGCCGCTGGAGCAGGGTGTCCGGGTGAAAATCCTCCAGCCCGGAGAACGACACCGGCAGTGCGTCGCCGGCGTCCGACTCCAGTGTCAGTGCCGGTGCGATCCGCTGCAGAACCGTATCCAGGGTATCGAGGTCCACCGGGTGCAGTTTGCGCTGCGGGAGCGCGGGCCGTTCCGCCGGGGTTGCCCGCAGGCCGTGCCCGCTGAAGTCACCCAGTACCAGGATGCGCATCGGGTCGGAAGGCGCGGGTGCCGCGTGGCGCGTGCGGGTGTGCGTGGTGAACTCGAATTCGATACGACCGGGCATCTGCATTTCTCCCGTGATGGTTGCGGCACAGGCTGCGCGAACGGCGGGCCGGACAGGGCGACCTGTCTGCCCGTTGTCCGTACCGTGGGGTGACTCCTGCGTCACCATAGCGCAAAGCCTGTCACGCGCCAATCTGCGCGGCGCGGGACCGGTGTGTTCAGGCTTCCCGCAGTCTGCCGCGGCTGACGCTTTCACCGTCGCCGGCACGCAGCGCGTGGAAGGACAGCGAGGACAGGACCGTCAGGCCCGCCAGCGTCAGGATGGCATGGTGCAGCGCCGTGGTAGCGGCGACGTGGTCGTTCTGCGGCCGGGTGCCCAGGTACCGCCGGGCATCAGCGGGCCCCAGGCCAGCCCGAAGCTCATCGACATCTGCTGCCGGGAACTGGCGATGGTGCTGGCCATGCTCGTGTCCGGGGACTCGATGTCGGCATAGGCCATGGAATTCATGCTGGTGAACTGCAGCGAATCGAAGAGGCCCGGCGACAGGCCGATGCCGATGATCATCGGGACGGGCGTGGTGGTGTTGACCAGTGCCTACAGGCCGCTGACCAGACCGATCATGACCGTGTTGACGATCAGCGCCAGGCGGTAACCGAAGCGGGCCAGCAGGCGCGCTTCGGGTCCCTGCGGCGGTCGGTCGTCAGGCCACTTCGAACCGGTCGCACCAGTTGCTGGCGGACAGGCAGAGGTCGTGCTTCAGGCAGATGCCGTCGTCCTTGCGTACGGACGCATGGCCCGAACTCAGGGTGATCATGCCCTTGAACGTGTCCTCCCGGCAGGCGGGGGAGTTGCGGAAATGCGTGCAGACCAGGCAGCAGGGGCGGACAGGTGGCTGGTGCATGATTTGGCTCCCATGTGGTGCGGTGACCGGTTATCCCGTCGGAGGGCCGCGCGTACCTGCGGGCCACGGCTTGCGACCCGGTGCCGCAGGTGCTGCGGGGAGTGCCCGAACACCATTCACGGGCATCCTCCGGACTGCCCTATAGGCTAGCGAATTATCCATTAAAATCAACAAGATTACGTTACTGGCGCAGCCGTTCAGCGGTCGGGATGTGGCGGAGTAAGGAAAATCCTTAGCCGCGGCAACACGGCGTGCTGCCACAATCCGGATGAACGCCCGGAATCCTGCTCATGATCAGTGACATGGCGATGCGGCACCGCCGCATCGCCGTTTGCCGGACGCAACCGGCGGGGAGGTCGTGACCGGGGAAATTCCTGAGTGCCTGCCGAAGTCCCGTGTTCGTCCGGGTGCACTCATCCGGGGCTGACGCGCCAGCGTCCCGTTTTCCGTTTATGATCGACACTGGCTTTCCGGCCAGGCACGCGGAATCATGGCGTGAATCGCCGGTCATAACCGGACAGATAATGGGAGAGCACATGAACTGGATGGAACACTTCCGGGTCCGGCCCGGCTCGCAGGTGAAGCTGGCGGAGATTGACACCGGATATACCGGCCATCACCAGGACAAGGCCGGTGCAAAGGATGACATCAGCAAGTACGCCGAACGCCTGCGCGAGCTGCAATTCCTGCTCTATGCCGAGGGCAGGCACGGGCTGCTGATCTGCCTGCAGGCCATGGACAGCGGTGGCAAGGACGGGGTGATCCGTCACGTGCTTGGCTACATGAACCCGCAGGGCTGCCGGGTGCAGGCCTTCAAGGTGCCGTCCGCGGAGGAGGCCCGCCACGATTTCCTGTGGCGGGTGCACAAGGTCACACCGGGGCGCGGCGAGGTGGTCATCTTCAACCGTTCCCACTACGAGGACGTGCTGGTGACGCGAGTGCACGCGCTGGTCGCGAAAGAGGTCTGGCAGGGCCGCTACGACCGCATCAACACCTTCGAGCAGTGCCTGCTCGACAACAACGTCCACGTCCTGAAATTTTTCCTGCACATCAGCAAGGACGAGCAGCTGCGGCGCTTCAAAAAACGCCTCAAGGACCCGACCCGGCACTGGAAGATCAGTGATTCGGACTATTCCGAGCGCCAGTACTGGGACCGCTACCAGTCCGCCTTCGAGGATGCGCTGGGTCGCTGCAGCACCGAACAGGCACCGTGGTTCGTCATTCCTGCGGACCACAAGTGGTTCCGCAACCTGGCCATCTCGCGCATCGTGGTGGAGTACCTGGAAGGCCTGGGCATGCAGTTCCCCGAGGCGCATGTCGATATCGAGGACATCCGCCGCAAGTACCACGCCGAGGTGGACAGCCAGTAGGCGTCCGAGTGCCGGTTCAGCGCCCCAGGGTCCAGAGGGCGGCCAGCGCCAGCAGGGTACAGCACACCAGAATCACGCTCAGTGCCGTGACCACCGGGGGCGGGATGGTATTCACGTCGAGGTGACGGATACCCACATGCAGGGTCTCGTAGCGCCAGGCGGCGAGCACGAAAGACGCCGCACCGAACAGCAGCAGCAGCGCGGCGATCATGCGTACGCTCCACAACGGGATGGCCGCCGGCATGAAGCGGGCCGTGCCCAGCCCGGTTGCCAGCGCGGTGAGACCGGTGCGTAACCAGGCCGCATAGGTGCGCTCGTTGGCCAGCACCGTGCGGTCCAGGGCCAGGCTGTTCACGTTGTTCTCGAGTGCCGCCGGGCGTGCCGGTTCAGGCTGGGTCATGCCGGTTGCTCCGTGTTTGTCATGGGTGTTTATCCAGTGACCGGTGTCCGGCCGGAAGGTTTCAGGTGGTTGAAGTCAGGTTTCCGATGCATTTGTCCAGTGCCTTGAGTGCATTTTCCCGGGCCAGGACCAGCAGCTCGTCACCGGCCTGGAAACGGGTTTGTGTGTCGGGGAACAGCAGTGCCTGTTCCCGGTAGAAGCCCACGACCCGGGCGCCATCCGGGAGTTGCAGCGCTTCGAGCGTGTGTTCACCGCCCTCCAGCGTGACGGCGCGCAGCACCGCGTCGTGCTTGAACAGGGTGTCCAGCCCCGGTGCCGCCGTCGGTTCCTCCACCAGTTCCGCGAGCTGGTGGCTGATCTTGCGCAACGGGATGAAGGTTTCCTTCAGTCCCAGTTCCTCGCACAGCGCCTCGAAATCCGCGTCCTCGATGACCGTCACCACGCGTGCATAGCCGAGATTGCGCGCCATCAGGCCGGCGATGATGTTGGTCTGGTCATGGCTGGTCAGGCACAGCAGCGCATCGGTGTGCGTCGGGTCCGCCTCGCGCAGCAGGTCCGGCATGCTGCCGTCCCCGTTCAGGAAGGCGCAGTCGAGGCGCTGGCTGAGCGCCTCGATGTGTTCCCGGTCCTTATCGATGATCAGTACCTGGTGACCGTGCTCGATCAATACCTCGGCGGTCTGCACCGCGAGGGAAGAAGCGCCGATCAGTACTACCCGCATGCCTTCACTCCGAGTTATTTGCCGGAATATCGAATCCGCGCCGCTGCCCGATCCAGGTGCGCGGCGCAAGGAACACCAGTATAGCCACGATTTCGACCCGGCCGAGCAGCATGTCTGCAATCAGTACCCCCTGCAGCGGCTCCGGCAGGGTGGCCGAGGTAATCCCTGTGGACAGACCAACCGTCCCGGTCGCCGAGGTTACCTCGAACAGGGCATCCAGCGGATCGTAGCCCCAGGGCAGAAAGGCCAGCCAGCTCAGCCCGATCACCAGCAGGTGCAGGATCACCACCAGCAGCGCACCCAGCAGCATATCGCTGCTCCACTCACGGCCGAGGAAACGGGTCGGCGTGACGGTGTGCTCGGAGATCCGGCTGCGCAGGATCAGGCGCCGTACCAGGCTCAGCAGGATGAGCAGGCGCAACAGCTTCATGCCCCCGGCGGTGGAGCCGACGCCCCCGCCGGTCAGCATGGAGAAGACCAGCAGCAACTTCGAGCCCGCGTCGAGGGAACGGGTGGGCACGCTCGAGAAGCCGGTGGTGGACTGGGCCGACAGGGCCGTGAGCAGTCCGTTCCAGAGTGCCTTGCCGGCACTCATGCCGCCCGCGTGCCAGAGGGACAGCGCCAGGCCGGCCGCGATCACCGCTGCCAGGATCCAGAAGGTGTGCAACTCCGGGTCGAGCACGAATGCGCGCCACTCACCGCGCCACACGCGATAGTACAACAGCATGCTGAAGGCGCCGCAGGTGCTGATGGCCATGAGCACGGCCTGGGCGAGCGTGTTCAGTTCCGCGATACTGGCATTGTAGGGGGAATACCCGCCGGTCGAGATGGCCGCCAGCCCGAGCGTGGCGGCATCGTACCAGGCGAGTCCGCTCCAGTGCAGCAGCAGGATACCGGCCGTGGTCAGGCTGGTGTAGACGGCCAGCATGATCCGGCCGTAGGCGCGGGATCCGCCGATCACGTCACTCTGTTCGGACAGCACGCCGGTCAGGCGCATGGCGTTGATGCCCTGCCCGGAGAGCATGGCGAAGCCCAGCACCAGGATGCCCAGGCCACCGATCCACTGCAGCCAGGCCGCCGTGAACAGGACCCCGTAGCCCTCGGCCTCGACGTTGCCGATGGTGGTCAGCCCGGTGGTCGTGATGCCGGAGACGGACTCGAACAGCGCACTCGCGAAGGACAGGCCCCGTTCCATCATGGGCAGGGCGAAGGCCAGCGCGGCCAGGACGAAGGTCAGTACCACGATCACCAGCGCCTCGTTGCGCTGTACCTCGACCGGTGGCTGGCGGCGGCCGAACAGCAGGCCGGCCGCCGCCAGGCCCCCACACACCAGGCCCTGGTGCACGGCATAGGCCCGGTCCTGCACGAGCAGCGCTACGGCGAGCGGCACCAGTCCGGCCAGCGCGAGCAACAGGCACATCGAGCCGAAATAGCGGATGACCACGGCGGGTCGCACGGCGTAACTGACCGCTGCCAGGCTCTTGTCCAGATCCATGTAACCTCGTGTCGCAGCAAGCGGATTTCCGGTCTGCCCCGGGCTCCGGCAATACTACCGGCAAGCCGGCAGCAGGGACAGGCCGGTGGCGCGGCAACGGCCGGTTTTGTGGATTCGTGCAAACCCGTTACGGTACTGTCCGTATACAATACGCAGCGTCCCGGTACCGGGCCGTCCTTTCCATCCACTCAAACCAGGATCACAACATGCGTATCCATCAGCTCATCGGCATCTCCCTCATACTCGTCCTCGGACTGTCCGCCTGTGCGGACGAATACGGCAACCGCAAGCCCATGACCGATGCCCAGAAAGGCGCGCTCATCGGTGCGCTGGGCGGCGCGGCCGTCGGCGCGGCTGTCAGCGACAAACATGGCAAGGGCGCACTCATCGGCGCGATCGGCGGCGGGCTCGCGGGCGCGGGCGTGGGTGCCTACATGGACTCGCAGAAGAAGGACCTCGAAAGGGCGCTGGCGCCCGAACGGGATCGCGGTGACATCCAGGTCGAGCGGATCGACGAAAAGACGCTGCGGGTCACGATGACGGCACAGAGTGCCTTCGCGGTGGATTCCGCCGAGATCAAGGGCAATTTTGACAGTACACTCGACAAGATCGCGCAAGTGGTCAACAAGTACGGCAAGACCGTAATCGGCATCGTCGGGCATACCGACAACACCGGCACGGCAGCATATAACCAGACGCTGTCCGAACGGCGCGCCGCGGCGGTCCAGCGCTACCTGCTGGCCCGGCACGTGGCCCCGCAGCGCCTCAGCGCCTCCGGGCGTGGCGAGAGCGAGCCGCGCGCCAGTAACGCCACCGAGGAAGGCCGCGCGCTCAATCGCCGTGTCGAGCTGTTCATCGTGGCCGTGGTGGCGGACAGCAACCCGGGCTGAGCCGCGTCACGAGGGCGGCGGGCGGGTCCGGACCGGGATTCCGGCGTGTCACTGTCCGCCAGCCCCCGTGGCGGGCGCAATAGCCATGGCCGAAAAGTGGTTTTCAGCGGATGCAGGCCGACCACTCACCACGGACAGGTGGTTTACGGTACTCTTTCCGGGCCGGTACATTGCAGTGTCCGGGGCAGCGCCGCAGGCACACACCACGCAGCCGTGGTTGCAGGGTACCGGATCACCGGCGGAAACGGGATTACAGGCGCGGCGCACGATCACCCGGTTCCTGCAGAACGATCAAGGGGGCGAATATCATGTCTTTGAGCCGAAGAGAATTTCTGTATCTGATGGGGATGGCGGCAGCCGCCGGCCTGGTACCGGGCGGCGTGTTTGCCGGACGCAAGGTACCGAAAGACTTCTACGAGGTGCCCATGCACGGCAACGTGCGCCTGCTGCATATCACGGATACGCATGCGCAACTGCTGCCGATCTACTTCCGCGAGCCGAATGTGAACATCGGGGTCGGCGCCGCCCTGGGCAAGGCCCCGCACGTGGTCGGCAATGCCTTTCTCAAGTATTTCGGCATCCCGGCCGGAGGCATCGAGGCACACGCCTTTACCTGCCTGGATTACAGTGCCGCGGCCCATACCTACGGCCGCGTCGGCGGGTTCGCCCACCTCAGGACCCTGGTGGACCAGCTGCGGGCCGGCGCCGGAACCGGCAAGTCCCTGCTGCTGGACGGCGGCGACACCTGGCAGGGCTCGGGTACCGCGTTCTGGACGCGCGGCAAGGACATGGTCGGTGCCTGTAACCTGCTGGGCGTCGACGTCATGACCGGTCACTGGGAGTTCACCTACACGGAAAACGAGATCCTCGACAACGTGCGCGATTTCAAGGGGGATTTCGTCGCGCAGAACGTCAAGGTACGCGACGACAAGAGCTTCGATTACGCCTATACCGAGTTCAGCGACTACAACGAGGACACGGGGCTGGCCTTCAAGCCCTACGTCATGAAACAGGCCGGCGGGGTGCGCATTGCCGTCATCGGCCAGGCCTTTCCGTATACCCCGATCGCGAACCCGCAGCGCTTCATCCCGGACTGGACCTTCGGCATCCAGGACGAGCGCATGCAGGGAATCGTCAACGACCTGCGTGCGAAGGAAAAGCCCGACCTGGTGGTGGTGATCTCGCACAACGGTATGGACGTGGACCTGAAGATGGCCTCCCGGGTCACCGGCGTGGACGTGATCTTCGGCGGACACACCCATGACGGCATGCCCGCGCCGACCGTGGTCCGCAATGCCGGCGGCAAGACCCTGGTCACCAATGCCGGTTCCAACGGCAAGTTCGTGGGGGTCATGGACCTCGACGTGAAGGATGGCAAGCTGCGCGGCTACCACTACCGCCTGGTGCCGGTCTTTTCCAACCTGCTGGCTCCGGACCCGGAAATGAGCGCGTACATCGACAAGGTGCGCAAGCCGTATCTCGGTTCCCTCACCGAGAAACTGGCGGTGGCCGACGAGCTGCTGTACCGGCGCGGCAATTTCAACGGGACCTTCGACCAGGTCATCTGCGACGCCCTGCGCAAGGTCAACGACGCGCAGATCTCGCTGTCCCCCGGCTTCCGCTGGGGCACCACGGTGCTCGGGGGGCAGCCCATCACGATGGAAAATGTCCTCGACCAGACCTGCATCACCTACCCGGAGACCTATGCCCGCGACATGACCGGGGCGCAGATCAAGCTGATCCTCGAGGATGTCTGCGACAACCTGTTCAACGCCGATCCGTACTACCAGCAGGGCGGCGACATGGTGCGGGTCGGTGGCATGGACTACGTGTGCGATCCGACCGCGGACAGCGGCAAGCGCGTGTCCGCCATGCAGCTCGACGACGGCACGCCGGTCGACGCGAACAGGAAATACAAGGTCGCCGGCTGGGCGACCGTGGGCTCGCAGTCGCCGGGCGAACCGGTCTGGGAGACGGTCGCGAAATACCTGCGCGACGTGAAGGTCGCGAAGGTCACGCGCCTGAATACTCCGAAGCTCAAAAACGTCGAGGGCAATCCCGGCATCTTCGACTACCCGGCCTGATCCCGCGCCCGGGTGCCGGTCAGCGTCCGAGCAGTTTCTTCAGCTGCCGCAGGCTGCGGGTGTTGAGCACGTCGCGCTTCTCCAGCCAGCCGCGCCGCGCCTGTCCCACGCCGTAGACGAGGTTGGCGAAGTCCTGCGTGCTGTGGGCATCCGAGTTGATCGCCACCAGCACGCCCTCGTCGCGCGCCAGCTGGCAGTGCGTGTCGAGCAGGTCGAGCCGTTCCGGGTGCGCGTTGAGCTCGAGAAAGCAGCCGCGCGCGCGGGCCTTGCGGATGATCCGCAGCATGTCGACGTCGTAGGGCTCGCGCGTCTCGAGCAGGCGCCCGGTCGGGTGCGCCAGGATCGTGAAATACGGACGGTCCATGGCGCGCAGGATGCGCGCCGTCTGGCGTGCGCGCGACAGGCCGAAGTTGCTGTGCACCGCGCCGACCACGAGATCGAGTTCGCCCAGCACCTCGTCGGGCAGATCGAGCCGGCCGTCCTCGAGGATATCGACCTCCACGCCCTTGAGCAGGGTGATGCCTTCCAGGGTTTCGTTCAGGCGGTCGATGTCGTGCATCTGCCGGCGCAGGCGCCGGGGGTCCAGGCCATGCGCAACGGTCAGCCGGCGCGAATGCTCGGTGATCGCCAGATACTCCAGCCCGGCCGCACGCGCGGCCGCAGCCATCTCGCGCAGGCTGTTGTGGCCGTCCGTGGCCGTGGTATGGGCGTGCAGATCGCCGCGCAGGTCGTCGCGCGTGACCAGCTGCGGCAGCTTGCCGGCCCGCGCGGCCTCCAGTTCGCCGCGGTTCTCGCGCAGTTCCGGTTCGATCCACGGCAGGCCCACGCTGCGGTAGACCGATTCCTCGGTCTTCCCGGCAGTGCGCCGCGTACCGCGGAACACGCCGTATTCGCTGATCTTGAGCCTGCGCTCCTGTGCCTGCCGGCGCAGCGCGATGTTGTGCTCGCGCGAACCGGTGAAATACACCAGGGCCGCACCGAAGCAGGCCTGCTCCACGACCCGCACGTCCACCTGCAGGCCGGAGCGCAGCAGCAGCGTGGCGCGCGTGGGGCCGCTGGACAGCACCCGGCTGACCTCGTCGTAGGTCACGATGCGTTCCATGACACCGGTCCGGTCCACCGTGACCAGAATGTCCAGGTCGCCGACGGTCTCGCGGGCGCGGCGGTAGCTGCCGGCTACGACGACCTGCCGCACGCCCGGAATCCGTTCCAGCCATGCCTGCAGGGGGCGGGCATACTGTGCCGCCACGGCCAGCTTGCAGCGGGGCTGCTGCGTGAGCTGGTGCGTGACGGCTTCCAGGATGGCCTGCTCGGTTTTCGCCCCGAAACCGGGCAGGGCGCGGATGCGCCCGTCGTGCGCGGCACGCGCCAGCTGTTCGAGGGTCTGTACGTCCAGTTCCTGGTAGAGCGTGCGCACGCGTTGCGGTCCCAGCCCGCGGATCTTCAGCAGGTCGGTCACCGAGTGCGGCACCTGACGGTGCAGGGTCTCGAGCAGCCGGCAGCGACCGGTCGTGACGATCTCCCCGATGCGCGCGGCGAGATCGGCGCCGATCCCGGGTAGTTCGGTCAGGTCCTCCCCGCGTGCCAGCCGGTCGGCCACCGGCACACCCATGCCCTGCAGGTTGCGCGCGGCATTGCGATAGGCGCGCACCCGGAACGGGTTCTCGTTGCGAATCTCGAGCAGGTCGGCGATCTCCTCGAACACGGCCGCCACGTCGGCGTTATGCACGGGCATGCCGTCCGCTACCCCTTGATGCAGATCAGCGGTTCGAGGCACGCCACCTTGCGCGCCAGGCCGGCGGCCGCAGCGGCATCGACCACGGCGCCCACGTCCTTGTACGCGCCCGGCGCCTCCTCGGCGACACCGCGTCCCGACGGGCTGCGGATCAGGATGCCGCGCGCGGCCAGCTCGTCGATCACCTGGCGGCCGTCCCAGGCGCGCAGTGCCTGGTGCCGGCTCATGGCGCGGCCGGCGCCGTGACAGGCGGAGCTGAACGCCCGGTCCGCGCCGGCCGGGGTGCCGGCCAGTACCCAGGAGGACGTGCCCATCGAACCGCCGATCAGCACCGGCTGCCCGGTGGTGCGCAGGGCCAGGGGCAGGTCCGGGTGGCCGGGGCCGAACGCACGCGTGGCACCCTTGCGGTGGACATGCAGCGTGCGCGGCTGTCCGTTCACCTCGTGCTGCTCGAGCTTGCAGGTGTTGTGCGAGACGTCATAGAGCAGGTCCAGCCGCGCGTCGGGCAACAGGCGCGCGAACACCTCGCGTACCAGGTGGGTCAGGATCTGCCGGTTGGCCATGGCACAGTTCATGGCGGCACGCATTGCACCGAGGTACTCGGCGCCGAGCGGGGAGTCGATGGGGGCACAGGCCAGCTCCCGGTCCGGCAGCGTGATGCCGTGTTGCGGGGCGGCGAGTACCATGCGCTTGAGGAACTCGGTCCCCACCTGGTGCCCGAGGCCGCGCGACCCGCAGTGGATACTGATCACCACTTCGTTCTCGTGCAGACCCATGGCCTGCGCGGCGGCACGGTCGTGTACCCGCACGACCTTCTGCACCTCGAGGTAATGATTGCCGCTGCCGAGCGTGCCCATTTCGTTGCGCTGGCGCTGGCGTGCCTGTTGCGAGATCCAGTCGGGCCGGGCGCCTTGCATGCAGCCGTGCTCCTCGGTGCGTTCCAGGTCGGGCGGGTCGCCATAGCCCCGTTGCACCGCCCACTGCGCCCCGCCCGCGAGCATGGCGTCCATGGCCGCCGTATCGAGGTGGATGTGGCCGGTGCTGCCCAGGCCGGCGGGGATCGCGTGATACAGGCTGTCCGCCAGTGTTTTCTGCACCGCCATGACCGCTTCCAGCGGCTGGCCGGTCAGCAGGCAGCGCACCCCGCAGGAGATGTCGAAGCCGACGCCGCCGGCGGATACCACGCCGCCTTCCGCGGCGTCGAACGCGGCCACGCCCCCGATGGGAAAGCCGTAGCCCCAGTGGGCGTCGGGCATGGCAAAGGCGGCCTGCACGATGCCCGGCAGCATGGCCACGTTGCAGACCTGCTCGTAGACCTTGCGATCCATATTCTGGATCAGTGCCGCGTCGGCGTAGATGAGCGCGGGCACGCGCATGGCGTCGTGCGGGTCGATTTCCCAGGCGGTTTCAGAATGACGGCTGAACAGTGACAGGTCCATGGGACTACCGTTGCCGTGGTGGACGGTACCGCGCGCAGTCCGGGGTCATACATCCACCACGCATTGCGCGATCCAGGTGCCGTCCGGCTCCTGCGCGACGCGCAGGGACGTGAACGTGGCACCCTTGACCTCGACCGCTGGCTGGTGGCGTGCAAGGTCCAGCGGTTCACCCCAGGCCTGTGCCGCGAGTTGCCGTCCACGGATGCGTATCGAAAACCGGCCAAACAGCCATTGGCGCGTGGCCATTTCATAGACCAGCGCATTCAGCCAGTCGACCAGCAGCAGTTCGTCATCCGGCGCCTGGCAGGTGATCTCGATGCGCTCACGCGCGAGCACCCCGGCCGGTTCGGTGATGACGGCCGACAAGGCCAGCGCCGCCTGCTCGAAGGCCTGTGCCCGGCTCGTGCCGTAACCGCGCACCCCGATGTCGGCACCGTGCGGGAAATGTTCCCAGCGCGCTGTGCCCGTGGCGGGGCCGGTGGCAGAAATGCATTTCCCGGGCATGCAAGGAGTTATAGCACCCGGCCGGGCAGGAAGACATGACCGCAGTCAACGCCGGGTAGCGTGAGCAGGCAAAAAAATGGCGGACCGTTACACGGCCCGCCGGGTCTCGCCGGGAGTCCGGTTACCGGGCGACGAGATGCAGCGCCAGTAATGCGCCTCCCGTGATCATCGCAATACTGAGGATGCCAAACAGGACGGTGCTGATGTGGTTCTTGCGCCAGCCACGGATCACCCAGTAGGCCTGCAGGCCTGCGATACCCGCCGCCGTGCCTACGATCATCACCTGCGGCTTGTCGGGGATCTCCATCCTGAGAATGAAGAAATGAAAAAACAGGAACGCGATTCCCAGCGGTGTCAGGGAAAAGATCCAGTCCTGCACTTCGTTCGGATCACGATCGGTTCTCAGTAACTGTTTCAACTTGCCTGGCTGCTCCATTCCATATCTCCTGTTCCGGTGAGGAGTGCAGAGTGTTGCCGCGTCGGCAATTGCGCGTATTGATTTCCGTCAAATACCAGCGTCCGGACATGCGCGGGTTATCGGGCCCGCATCCGGTTGATGCATGACATTGGACGTTGGTATATGACAGGATGGAGGCAAGGCTGACAGTATTGTCGATCCGGGCGGCGCCCCGGCGTACCGGATTGCGGTGCCATGGCCGCCCGGGGCTGGCAAACGCGTGTCCTGCGCGGCCCGGTCACGCGGGAGTATGAGACGGGTTCCACTCGGGAACCGGGCACATCTGCCGCTGGAAGCGGGTCGGGAACAACGAAACATCGAAGGAAAGGCTGGCCGGAAGTTCCGGGCGCGGCCGGAACGGGCCGTGCGTCGTTGTGGCGGGTCTGTTTATCGAGGCTGTTAGCCTTTTCGAACCCACCCGGAATCAGCCCTGGCACCGCTACCCGGCAGGCGGGCGGGTGATGGCCGCGATCAGCTGCAGGGCGCGGTCGAAGTGGCTGCCCTTCCAGTACACCTGCCCGCACACCGTGCAACGGCGGAATTCATTGTAGTAGCGACGCGTCTTTGGTTGCAGAGCGTCAAGTACTGCCTGCTTGTCGACGGGTTCCAGCACGCCGTTGCAGCGCGTGCAACGGGTGAACGGCTGCACCTGGCGCAACAGGTCCAGCCGGGTCAGCACCTCGCGTACCTGCGTGCGCGGCTGGTCGGCACGTACGAAATAGCCATGGGTGATGATGCGCTGCTGCAGCAGCGCGCGGTCGCGCGTCAGCACGATGCGCGACTCCGTGACCGAAATGTGTGCGACCTCGGCGTCCTTCAGGTCGTTCGCGTAATAACAGTCAAAGCCCAGCAACCGCAGGTAGCGCGCCAGGCGCCCGAGGTTGACATCGGCGATGAAGCGCGGGGTGCGCAGCGGGGCGGGGCGCAGGCGGACGAGCGGGGTTACGTCCAGGGCCTCGAACACCGGGTACACGCTGATGCGGTCGCCCGGGCGGACGATGTGCGAGAAATCGACCGACACCCCGTTGACCAGGATCAGCTCCACCTCGGTGTGCGGCACGCCGAACGACTCGATCAGGTCCTTGACCGAGGTGCGGCGGTGGTACGGTCGCACGATGTCCTGCCGGCGCAGCCCGGGCGCGAGGAAGTCGTTCAGTTCCTCGTAGAAGCGCAGGGTCAGGTCTGCCATGAGTGTGGTTCGATCGCTGCACCGGGTCTCGCCGGATTGCCGCGCCGGCGCCCGGACCACCCGGGCATCCGGGTTGTCCGCGCCCTGCGCTCACAGGTCATTGAGTTCCACCGACGGGTTGTTGTACAGCCAGCGCCGCACCTCGTCGAAGTAGTCCGGCAGGTAGCGGTCCCCGATGCGCAGCGGCAGCCGCTCGAGGTGTCGGCGGGGCAGCGCCGGGAAGGTAAACAGGAACTCCAGCAGGAACCCGGTATTCTGCGCGAGCTGCCCGTAGTAGCGCGGGTCGTGGCGCTGGCGGAGGATGCGTTCCTCGTGCATGCAGCGGCCGATCTCGCTTTCCAGCATGTCGGTATACCCGGTGGCGATGATCTCGACGCTGACACGCTCCTCGCCGCTGAGCACGAATTCGCGCAACGCGGCGTCCGCCTGTTGCGCTGTATAGCCGTGTGCGGCGAACACCTGGAGCATGCGCTCGTGCAGGGGTTCCCCGAGGATCGCCGTACGGTCCGGCCGGACCTCGATCACGAGGTTGGTCGCGCGATAGATGCCTACATGTTCTTCCCGCTCGAGCAGCCGGCAACCGCTGTCCTGCAACAGTGCCACCAGCTGGTCCGGTGTGTGCCGCTCCAGGATCACCTTGATGCCGGCGACATCGTTGATCGCCAGCTGCCGCATATCCGGCGCGCCCCGGGTCTTTTGGAGCCGCTGCAACAACTGCCGCTCCCCCGGCAGCAGGTCGTCCGGCGTGCCGTCCGCCGGGGTGGCAGCCGATGCGTGCAGCCAGTCCACCAGCTTGCGCGCGGACTTCTCCGCCAGCCGGCGGATGCGCTTGATGCGGCTCGACCCGACGTACCGGACACCGTCAGCGGTGTCGTGCAGATACAGGCTGCCGTGAAACGGGGTTTCGCGGAAGAACTGGCCGGGCCGGCGTGCATAGCTGGCGGCGAGTTCCGCGCAGCGCGCGCACCCTGCCGGCAGGCAGCGGCAGATGCGGTCGCGCAATGCCCCCTTGGTGACCACCTTTTCCACGCGCAGGGTGCTGTCGTACAGGCGGGCGAACAGCGTGTCTGCCAGGCGCTCCAGGTAGCGGGAGACGTACACGTTGTTGAAGTGCACCAGGCGCAGCAGTTCGTCCACGTCCCCCGGGCGCAGTTCGTTGAACATCCAGCGCTGGATGAGCTCGCGCAGCCGGGCGCGGTGCAGGAATCCGTTGATTGTGATCATGTCCGGTACGGGAAAACGGCCTGGCAGCCGGATCCCCTGTGTGCCGGCCACTTGCCGGGAGTATACCGCCGGTTCGTGCCGTGACAGGTGCCGTTTGGCACATTCGGCGCGTGTGGTTGACCGGTATCAGGCCCGCCATGACTGCGCACAGTACAACCCCGCGCCGGGAAAAGGCACACTCCCGGCAGTTCGCGTCGACGCTTGCCCGGCCCGGCAGTGTGAGCGGACGGTTGCGGTGGATTCCGGCAAAATCCATGGAGTATGCTTGGGCTTCCACTTCCGTCGCATGGTACCGGCATGTCGGGGAACCACCTTCAGCCATGAATCCCGGGTTGGCTCACCAGCACGGCACCCGTATCCTGGTCGTTGACGACGATCGCGAGATTCGCTCGTTGCTGGCGGAATACCTCGAGCAGCACGGCCTGCACGTCGCGCAGGCCGCCGATGGCGGGGAAATGCAGGCGCGGCTCGCGGGGCAGGCGTTCGACCTCGTGGTGCTCGATGTCAGCCTGCCCGGCGCCGACGGGCTGGAGCTATGCCGCGCGTTGCGTACCGGTTCCGACCTCCCGGTCATCATGTTGACGGCAAGGACGAGTCCGCCGGACCGGATCGCGGGTCTGGAATCCGGTGCGGATGATTACCTTTGCAAGCCGTTCGAACCCCGGGAACTGTTGACCCGGATCCGCACCGTGCTGCGGCGCAGCGGGTCCGGGGAACCGCGTGCGGCCGACCGTGGCGCCCCGACGCGGATCCGCTTTGCTCGCTGGGTGCTGGACGTCGATGCCCGCCACCTGGTCGACCCGCAGGGGGTACTGGTCCTGCTCTCCGGGACGGAGTACCGGCTGCTGCGTTATTTCCTGGAACAGCCCAACACGGTGCTGTCGAGGGACCACTTCATGGAGCGCCTGCATGGCCGTGATGCGGGGCCGTTTGACCGTTCCGTCGACCTGCAGGTGAGCCGTCTCCGGCAGAAGATCGAGGAGAATGCCAGGGTCCCGAAAATCATCAGGACCATCCGCCACCAGGGCTACATCCTGACCGTACCGGTCCGGGTCGAATACGGATGCTGACAGCCTTTGCCGGTTCCATGACGGCCAGGATCTTTCTGACCCTGGTACTGGGAACCATCCTCTCCGGTGCACTGGTGATGTCCCTGGCTACACACGAGCGCAACCGGCTGGATGCGCAATCCCGCATGCGACATGCTGCGGAGCGGGTGGAGCAACTGGTCCTGATCCTCGACGTGGTGCCGCAATCGTTGCGATCCGCGGTGATCCGGGTTGCGCAACGCTACGGGGTGCATATCGTCCCGGGCGGGGCCCGGCCCGTGCTGGGCATGGTGTCCGACTCCGCGTTCGCCGCGGAACTGCACCGCACGCTGGGAGAGAACCGGCGTGTGCGCGTATACGATGGCACCGGCAAGGACTGCACGCTCACGGTGCCCGGCCGTGGGATGACGCATCCCGGCGCTTACCGCTGCGAAGCCATCGTCGCGGGCCTGCGCGACGGTTCGAACGTGACCCTGGATATCACCTATCGCGACCGTGCGACGCCGTTGCTGGAAAACTACCCGGCGGAACTCCTGGTGCTGGTCGTGGCGCTGACGCTGCTGGCGCTGTTCGTGTCCCACATGGCGACACAGCCGCTGCGCCGGCTCGCGCGTGCCGCGCACGCACTGGGCCGCAATATCGAGCGACCATCACTGCCGGAGACGGAAGGCTCGACGGAAGTCCGCGCGGCCGCGGCCGCGTTCAACACGATGCAGGCCCGGATCCGCAGTCACCTGCAGGAGCGTACCTGCATGCTCGCCGCGGTGGCGCACGATCTGCAGACACCGCTGACGCGGCTGCGGTTGCGCCTGGAAAAGGTCGGGGATCCGGAGTTGCATGCCCGGCTGGTCAATGACCTGACCGCTACCCAGAACATGGTCACCTCCGGGCTCGAGTTCGCCCGCCTGCCGAGTGTGGACGAGCCCTTCGAACGGGTCGACCTGGATTCCCTGGTGGCGGCGATCTGCAGCGATGCCATGGATGCGGGTTGCGACATCGCCTGCAGCGGCCGCCTCGGCCAGCCGGTGCTGGCTGCGCCGCATGCGCTGCGCCGCTGTATCTCCAACCTGGTGGACAACGCGCTCAAGTACGGAAAGCTGGCCCGCGTCCGCGTATACCGGTCGGGGGACACGGCGGTCGTGGAGGTGGCCGATGCCGGACCGGGGATCCCGGAATCGCGCCGGGAGGAAATGTTCCAGCCCTTTCGGCGCAATGCCGGGACCGATGAACCGGACTCGCCCGGGACCGGGCTGGGGCTCGCCATCGCGCGGATCGTCGCGCAGCAGCACAAGGCTGCACTGCGGCTGCACGGCGGTCCGGACGGCCGCGGGCTGGTCGCGATCCTCGAACTGCCGCTGCCGTGACGGAACATCGCTGCGGTAGCCGCAGACGGCACCGGAGGCCATGTCGTATACCCGGTCCCGGCGTTTCAGGCCTGGGTGCTGACGTTGGCGCCCGGGTTGCCGGATTGCAGGTTGCTGTACAGCGTGCCCAGGAAATCGCTGAGCGTGGTCTGCGCATCGGTGATCCCCATCGAGGCAAGCAGGTTGCTGAAATCCTGTTGCAGGACCGACCCGGACGGCGTGCTGGCGCTGCCCGCCGTGGTGTCTGATGTGGCCAGCTGCTGGATCAGGTTCTGCAGCTTGCTCTCCAGGCCGTTCATGCCGCCACCGCCGCGGTGGTGATAGCCGTGCATGCCGCTGGCGGCACCGCTGCCACTGCCGTCGTTGTCGCCATCGTTGTCGGTGCCGCCGTTGGTGGTCGTGTGCGCCTTACCGGACTGGTTGGCACCGGTACCCTGCGCGTGCAGGGCGCCGAACAGGTCGTGCATGAACGTGCTCAGGGCCTGCTGCACGTCCTGGCTGGTCTGCGTGGTGCCGGCGGCGTTGACTGTGCTGCTGTCTGCGGCCGTGCCCGACGCGTCGGCGGGCGCGATTCCCAGCGTGGCCAGTGCCTGCTGGATGGCCGCTGCAAACCGGTTGGTGCGTCCGCTGCCACAGGCCCCCTGGCAGCCATCTCTGTCGCCGTCACTGTCGATGGCGCCGCTGTTCCGGGGTAACTGGGCAATGGCTCCGGCCATGCCATTGGCCGCGATCCCGTGAATGCTGGACATTGCGATTCTCCTCCCGTGGTGAATACGAGGATGCTACGCAACGGATAACGGGACCCGCCGCGCGGCGTTGAGCGGTCTTTTGTATCGAAATGTATCGCCGGCCGACGCGTTTGTTGACCGGAATCATTGCCCTCGCGGCCGTGGCGGTATTCACTGTAGGCAGTTACGCTGCATGAGGAGCCCGCGATGCCCGGCAAATTACCGATCCCGATCCTGGCCGGTTGTCTGGCCGTGCTGGCGTGTGGCCCGGTGCCGGCGGCGCACCCGGAGCGCGGCCAGGCCCTGTATGACACCCAGTGCCGTTTCTGCCACGAATCGCAGGTGCACCTGCGGAAGAACCACAACGTCACGAGCCTGGAGGACCTGCAGCGCCGGGTCCAGGCCTGGAGCTGGCATGCCGCGCTGGGCTGGAGCGACGAGGAAGTCGCAGACGTGGCCGCTTACCTCAACCAGCGCTTTTATCACTTCCCGGAGCCGGCGGCGGACTGAAGTCGCAACGCCCCGCCAGCCGGACGCAATCCCAGGAGATCATGGCAGTGGCTTGCGTTCTTTACTCCACGACGTGCGGGACTTCCGGCCCCGCCGGCCAGGAAATCCCCCCGGGCGTCCCGCCCGAGGCGCCGCCGGTGGAGTTGCCCCCGGAGCTGCCGCCCGGCAATCCGCCGGAGGTGCCGTATACACCGGAGGAAGTGCCACCGGCGACCCCGCCGGAGGTGCCTCCGCCCCCACCCGGGTCGACGTGACCGGGCGCTGGCCGGGCCACCAGCGCTTGCGGGTTTTTCCGGGAGTGGGGCCGTTCCGTGGCGGGCGTGGACCTGCAATCCCGGGTATCCCGGCGTGGCGAAAAAATGGCCGGCCCGGCACTCTGACTGGAAATGGTTGCACGCTCCTGTCCGGGGGTGTACCCGACCCTCGTCCCGGGAACACCGCGTTTTCAGTCCTGCAGCCACACAGGGCTGTTCCGGACCCCCCCGGCAGCGGGTCTCAAGGAGGCCGGGCGTGCCCCGGCCCATGATGACCGGCATTCGGCGACTCACCCGCCGGTGCAGCGCTCTCCGCAATCCCCTGACGCTGGTGATGCCGCGCCTGGCGGCATAGGCCAGCACCTCGAGTCCCGGAACGACTCCGACCTGCACGCCCGGTGGCGCACGGGTACGACCGGGAGGGACGTCTCACCCGGACGGGATTCAGCGGCCGGGTCGGGCGAAGGCGCGCGATTGGTTTGCGTCAGGCAACCTGCCGGTCACGCCGCACTGGTTTGCTGCTTGCCGGGAGGTCGCGGCGCACAGTTCCGGCGTTCCGGGAGTTCCGCTGCGCGGGCCTGGTCGGCCATGCAGGTCCCTGGACCCGCTACCGGTACGGTGCACCGTAGCCGCATGCCCCCGTCGACGACGGGTTCCAGACGGAAGCGGCCACCAAGGACGCCGACGCGAAAGCGCAGGAGTGGCAGAAGATGCGATTCCTGCGGCGCATTCTCGCCCCACGTACCCCTTACGTCCGCCTGTACCGTGAGCGTGAGGACGCCTTCCGCTTTGGTCAGGTGGAGGTCGATCCGGTGCGGCTTGCCGCGCCGGAACACAAGGCGCACCGCGTCTTCGGCAATATGGTAGAGGTGCAGCGCGACGTTACTGTCCGCGACGCGCAACGCGGGACTGCCCTCGTAGCGGCAGCGGATTCCCGTGGCGGCCTGTGTGTCCCGGGCCAGCGCCGCCAGCAGGTCGGTCAGTCCTTCCGGATAAATCTCCGCCGGTGACAGGCCCTGGGCGTGTGCGTGGGCCTGGTTAAGTACATTCAGTCTTGCCCGTGATGTCATTTTCTGCCCCCGTGTTGTGATTTCCGCCGGCTTGTGATGCGCCGGCTTGTGAGTGTTGCGGTCGTTCAGTACTACGTTGCCTGCCGGTATCAGTCGATTTCGAAGGCCGCAGGCAGTTGTTCCAGCCGGCGGCGGATGGCAGCGGTGGCATTGACCAGGCGGATGCTGCGCAGCCGCCGCTCCAGGTATCGCTTCAGCAACAACAGCATGGCCAGCCCCGAGTCCTGGATGCGCAGGGTACGGCCCAGGTCGACGATGACCTGTGTGACCCGGTAGCAGCGCGCGAATTCCCGGACGCATTGCACCAGGCCCGCGGCACGCAGGTCCAGCATGGGACCGGCGTCCAGCGTGATGACGGCGCCATGGCCGGCGTGGTCCCGGGACACGCGGACCTCTGTGCTGTCCGCCGGTTCGGCCGCGTCGAGGTTGCAACCCAGGCGGTGTTCCCAGGGCCCGTGCCCCGTCATGGACAGGACGGCCAGGTTGACGGACGGGTCGGCCGCCGGCCAGGTCAGGATGCGCAGCAGGTCGATGCCGATATCGGGGACCAGTACGCCGATGCCACGACCGGTGTGGTGCATGACGACCACCTCGAATGGCTGAACGGAACCCTGCTGCGGTTGTTCGACCAATTCTGCGGTCAGTTGCTCACCCGGTTGCAGGTCGGCATTGCGGGTATCGATGTACATTCCGTCATGACAGATGTTGCGGGTGCGGAAGTTGCCGGATTCCCCGCCGTTGCGGGTCAACCGGACATCCAGTTGCATAGGGTAGCGTCTGCTGGACCGATGTTCCGTCACATTCCTGTCATCGAAACCGGATGCGGCTCCTGACATGGCGATTCTCCATCATTCGATCGGGCGCGCGACAGATCATACTGGGCCAGTTTCCGGTACCCCGCTGTCGGGGAGTTCCCGGTTCCTGCACACCGGCCTTGTCACGGCGGGTTGTACAGCCCGGTACGTCGCGAAGAGGCAAGTGCAGGCGCGACGCGGGATGTGCCAGCACTATGCACTGCACTGGTGCTGCCCGCAAGTGAGGGAAACCCCGATAGTCCCGCCGCTGACCCGGTCGCATACTGCGCGGCTGAGGAGCTGGTTGCTACGGATGGCGCCGGGCAGGGGGGGCATTCCCGGCCGGCAAGGGCAACGGATTTCCCCGATCCGTCAACGGTGACCAGGTGTACGCAACCCGTAGATCCGTTACCTCTCCCGGCCAGTGCCGGGCAGGATACGGGCGGGAGATTTCCGTCCACTTTTTGTGCATTCCTAATCCATACTACTCGTGAGGTAATCATCATGGCCGTACGCAAACCCACTTCCTCATCCGGCCGCGCAGCCCGCGCCACCGCCAGCAAGCCGAAAAAGGGCGCTGCCGGTTCGAAATCCGCTGTCATGCCGGACCGGCAACAGCGGATCGAGGAGCGTGCCTATTACAAGGCCGAACAGCGCGGCTTTATGCCCGGCATGGAGCTGCAGGACTGGCTGGAAGCCGAACTCGAGGAAGGCAGGAAAGTCGAGAAAAGCAAGAACATCAAGAACATCGAGGAACTCGAGGAGGCCTGAGCCCTGCTCCGGGTCTGCCAGAGTGGTGGCGGTGCCACAGGCCGGCCGCGCGTCACCGGCCCCCCGCGCGCTGCGCAGGCCCCGATATGACGGGAGGAAGCCGCTGACCTGTCAGCGGCGATTTCCGGGCAGGCACTGTCACCCGGCGTGACCGGAATGCTCGCCGAATTCAACCATACCCAGCGCATCGCCTACTTCAGCATGGAGATCGCGCTGCGCAGCGAGATCCATACCTACGGTGGCGGCCTGGGGGTGCTGGCCGGGGATACCCTGCGCACGGCGGCCGACCTGGAGCTGCCGATGGTGGCCGTGACGCTGATGAGCCGCCAGGGCTATTTCAAGCAGCGCCTCGACGCAGAGGGCCGCCAGACGGAGGAACCCGATCCCTGGGAATGGCGGCAGTGGCTGCAGCCGCTGGACGCCAAGGTGGCGCTGACCATCAGCGGACGGCCGGTCTGGGTCATGAGCTGGCTGTACGTGCTGCAGGGCAACCTGGGCGGTAGCCAGCCGGTGATCCTGCTGGATACGGATCTGGAGGAAAACGCGCGTGAGGATCGCAACATCACCGACTATCTGTACGGCGGCGACGCCGCCTACCGCCTCAAGCAGGAAATGGTACTGGGCCTGGGGGGCGTGCGCATGCTGCAGGCACTGGGTTTCGACATCCGCCACTTCCACATGAACGAAGGCCACTCGGCCATGCTGGCGGTGGAACTGCTGCAGCGCTACGCCTATCCCGCCGAGGACCTGCGTGCCGGCGAGTCTCCCTACAATGTGCCGCGGGTGCGCGACCTGTGCAGCTTCACTACCCATACCCCGGTGGAGGCGGGCCATGACCGCTTCGGCTACGACCTCGTGCAGCAGGTTGCCGATGGCCTGCTGGATCTGGGCGCACTCAAGCACCTGGCCGGGGAGGATGCACTCAACATGACGCGCCTGGCGCTCAATCTCAGCGAATATGTCAACGGTGTGGCCAGGCGGCACGCCCAGATCTCGCGCGGGATGTTCCCGGGCTATCGCGTGCACGCAGTCACCAACGGCGTGCATCCCTTTGCCTGGACGAGCAAATCATTCCGCCGGCTGTACGACGCCCAGATCACCGGCTGGTGCCACGAGCCGGAGCTGTTGCTGCGTGCCGATTACTGCCTGGCGGACGACGCGGTCTGGCAGGCGCACACCGAGGCCAGGGAGCTGCTGATCACACGCGTACGCGAGATGACCGGAACGGTGCTGGATGCCGGTCTGCCGATCCTGGGATTCGCCCGGCGCATGACCGAGTACAAGCGCCCCGACCTGTTGTTCACCGATCCGGATCGCCTGCGCACGATCGTCCGCGAGCAGCCGTTCCAGGTCGTGCTGGCGGGCAAGGCCCACCCGCGGGATGCCGGTGGCAGGCAGCAGATCGAGCGCCTGCATGCGCATGCCCGCGAGCTGGCCGGCCTCCTGCCGGTGGTGTACCTGCCGGATTACGACATGGACCTCGCCCGCACCATGGTCGCCGGCGTCGATGTCTGGCTCAACACCCCGCAGCGTCCGCTCGAGGCTTCCGGTACCAGCGGCATGAAGGCCGCCTTCAACGGCGTGCCGAATCTCAGCGTACTGGACGGGTGGTGGATCGAGGGCTGTATCGAGGGCGTCACCGGCTGGGCGGTGGGCGGCCGCGAGGACGCTGACAACGCCAGCGACGCGGATGCGCTGTACCGCAAACTGGAGGAGGTGGTGCTGCCGCTGTATCGCGACGATCGCGCGGGATGGATCGCGGTCATGAAAGGGGCGATCGCCCGCAACGCTTCCTACTTCAACAGTCACCGCATGATGCGCCGGTATGCAACGGAGGCCTACCTGCGCTAGCGGTTGCCGGTTCCATGGTGGTGCCGGCCTGTTTTAACGAGGAGATACAGATCATGTCGGAAGTCATAGATCATAAATCATTCCAGGAGGCCCTTTCGGGGCTGCCGGTCGCCCGTCAACGCCAGGTGGGCGCCCGCTTTGTCGAGCACGTGCTCGATCTGGCCCCCGACCCCAGGCTGCGGCATGCCCTGGAACAGCTGGATAAAACCGGGGTATCCGCCGAAGAGTTGCAGGACGCCTGGCACTCGGTGCATGCACTCTACGTGGAGTCCCATCCACGGTCG
Organism: uncultured Ectothiorhodospiraceae bacterium; assembly: GCA_964443845.1. GTDB lineage: Bacteria > Pseudomonadota > Gammaproteobacteria > UBA9214 > UBA9214 > UBA9214. The sequence continues at coordinate 8,572 of CAYUFA010000016.1, read as the reverse complement.
CATTTTGCCATGCTGGATTTCCGGGTGCAGGCCATGCATTTCGTGACCGAGGCATGCCTGGTCTGCCTGTCACCCACCTGGCCGGAGGCGAAGGTGCAGAGAGTCGCAGAAAAGGCCGCCATGTACTGCCGCATGGCGCGAACCTGCGCGAATATTGAACACGAGCAGGAAGAACCGGACCTGAGTGCGACCGCGGTGGCACTGGGTGACGAAACCAGGGCCCAGTACCGGATAGTCAACGAGTTCCTGGCGCATTGACTCCACGCGTTGCGGCGGCCGCACGGCGGTATTTCTGCCTTGACCATGCGCAACCGTCCCTGCGCGGGATTGAACTCGAGTGGCCGGTACGGCGGCGGAACCTGCACAGAAGGTGCAGGGAAGACCGTGAGCGGAAAGCGGCTGCAGCGGGAGGGACCTCGGATGACACTGGCGGATACCACGAAACGCTACCTGGCCCAACGGCACATCGATTACGAACTGGTGCACCACCCGCACACCGGTCCCAGTCACGAGACGGCACGGGCGGCACACGTGCCGGATGATCAGATCGCGAAGGCCGTCGTCGTCCGTGATGAGCAGGGTGATTTGCCGGTCGTGTCCCGGCCAGCCACTGGCTGAAGCTCGAAACCCTCAACCAGGAGCTCGGCCGCGACCTGCAGCTGGCACGCGAGGAGGAGCTCTTCGCCCCGTTCTCCGACTGCCGGCCGGGTGCCATCCCGCCGCTGGGAGCGGCCTACGGCATCGAGACCCTGCAGGACGAGTCACTCGCCAGCCTGGCCAGCGTGTATTTCGAGGCCGGTGACCATGAACACCTCGTGCGCCTGAGCGGCGGGGATTTCCAGGCCCTGCCGGGCGGGGCACGGACACTACCGCCATGAAGCCTGACCCGCGGCTGCCTGCCGCATGTGCTGCGAACCGGTCAGGTGGGAGGCATTCCGCAGCCTGTCACGCAAGCCACCCGGACAGGTGGCCTGCGTTGCCATTGCAAGGACCGGGCAGCGGATAAGAGACGACCGCTCCTGAAGTTCGGCCTGAGGCACGGACTCCAGGACAAGGGGACTGCGGCCGTGGCGCGTTACCGGGCCCGGTCGATCCGCACTACCTGCGCGCAAGACTTCCCGGTACACGGTTGTTTCGGCCCGAATACCTTCCAGGGGGAAACGGCCTGCAGGCATTCTTTCCGCCACGGGCAGGTGAGGTCGTTACCTGAGTAAACAGCGTGGGTCCGGAAACAGGCTGGTGGACGATGGGTATGGTCCCTGAGTTGTGTCGACGTGCTCATGGTTTTCTCCGGCCAGTATCTTCCCCCCCACAGGGGAAACCTTACGCCGGGTGTTGTCGCCAGGGTATCGGGGGTTCTACTAGTTCCCGTGCCGTTACGGACCCCGAACCGGCCGGGGTACGGATGCCAGCGGCCGGCGACCTTCCGGTTGCCGCTCAGGTGTGCTGCCAGGGGAACGGTGCAGACCGGAGTCGGGCACTCGAAGGTGATCGCAGCGAACTCCGGACGCAGTGTCCCGGTGGGCCTGGCCGCGCCGTTGCCGGTCTCCTGGTGCACCGGGCCGTGCTCGAATTGACAGACCCGGACCGGGTAGCCGTCTTCGTTGCTATGCACGAAGGAGGAGAGTGGTCCCCGGCTGCCCGGTACCCGCACGTTATTCCTGCACGGGAATCAGGCAACGCACACGCGTACCGTTGCCCGCGACGGATTCGATCTGCAGTTCACCGCCGATGATGCCGGCACGGTAGCGCATGAGAGGCAGGCCGAGTCGTCCCCGGCGCCCACCGGTGTCGCGCATGCCGCTGCCGTCATCCTGCACGGTGAGCACGAGGGTGTCGTCCGTACGGCCGAGCCGGACATCGATGCGGTGCGGCTTGCCGTGCTTGAGTGCATTGTTGACCGCTTCCTGGGCGATACGGTACAGGTGTAGTGCCGTGTCGCGGTCGTGTACCTTGATGCCCGGCCCCCCGTGATACCGGCACGCGATGCTGCTGGAGTCCTGTACATTCCGGGTCAGCTCGTTCAGTGCGTCGGACAGGCCTTCGGGATCGATCTCCACCGGTGCGAGTCCCTGCGCCAGCAGGTGGGCCTGGTTGAGCGCAATCTGCAGGTGCTCGACCAGCTTGCCGACTTCCGCCGCCTGCCCGGGCTGGCCGGCGGCGGTCAGCCGTTGCTCGACCCCCCGTGCCAGCAGGGAGATAGCGGTGAGTTGCTGGCCGATGCCGTCGTGGATCTCGCGGCCGAGACGGGCCTGTTCCTGGGTGGCAGCCTGGATGATGTCACGCTCCAGTTGCCTGCGCTCGCTGATGTCGCGCAACAGGATCACATACAGGTCGTGATCGTCGATCCGGTTCACCGTGATCTCCATGGGAAACCGGCTGCCGTCGAGGCGCTGACCGGTCAGTTCCTGCGGATGCACGCTGTTGTGCGGGCACTGGCCGGAACGGAAACAGGTCGGGTACTCGCTGCAGTCCTGGCAGGTGGGCGGCAGGAACAGCCGCGCTTGCTGGCCGATCATGCTGTCGCCCGTGCGGCCGAACATACGCTCCGCCGCGGGGTTGAAGTCGCGGATGATGCCCTGGCTGTTCACGGTGATGATGCCGTCGGCCGCCGTGTCGATGATGGCCGCCAGGTGTGACCGGCTGGCGGACAGGTCGCGTTCCAGGGCCTTGCGTTCGGTGATGTCGTGTACCAGCACGAAAAAACCCCGCACACTGCCATCCTCTGCCGTGTCCGGGGTGTAGATCACATCCATCATGTGGATTCCGTCGACAAAGGCGAACTCGTGCTCGTAGTGCTGTGGCTGGCCGGCCAGCACGCCTTCGATATACGGCCTGGCAATCGAGTAGCGTTCGGGGCCGAGGATCTCGCGTACCGACCTGCCCACGATCCGGTCGGCCGGCAGACCGAAGCGCTGTACGTAGCGTCGGTTGACATACCGGTAGACCTCGCCGGCATCGACGTAGGAATACTGTGAGGGCACGTTGTCCGCGAGGATGCGCAACGTCGCCTGTTCGGGAGTCGCGGGTTGCTGTCCTGGCGCGGCAGCCCGTGGCTGGCCCGGTTCACCGGCCTGCGTGTCAGTCATCGGTCGTGGCTCTTAACCCTGTTCCAGTACCCATTGCATGGCATAACGCGTCAGTTCGTTGCCGGAACCGAGGTGGAGTTTCTTCTTGATATTCTCGCGGTGGGTTTCTACGGTCTTGATGCTGATATGCAGCTGGCAGGCGATGCGGGACGGACCCAGGCCCTGTCCGATCAGTCCGAGTACTTCCAGCTCACGGTCACTGAGATGGTGTACGGGCGCGGCGGGGTCGTCGTCCCGGCGCTGCAGCATGCGTTCGCTGAGGTAGATCTTGCCGGCGAGTACCCGCCGGATCGCATCGATGATGTGCGAGGTGGCCTCGTGCTTGTTGATATAGCCGGAGGCACCCGCATCGAGCACGCGTTGCGCGAACAGGGACTCGTCGTGCATGGAACAGACCAGGATCCGCGGAGCAGGCTCCCGGCTGGAGAGCCGCTTGATCAGCTCCAGTCCGCTGCCCACGGTGAGCGTGATATCCACGATCACGAGGTCCGGCCGGCTGTTGCGGGCCAGCACCAGCGCCTCGTCGGCACTGCCCGTCTCGCAGCAGAACTCGAGGTCCGGCTCGTTGCGGATCATGGCGGCAATGCCGGCGCGCAGCAGCGGATGGTCGTCGACGATCATCACCCGCCGCCTGGCCTGCTGCGTGTTTACGCCGCCTTCCGTCACGCCGGTACCCGTCCGCATGGATCCGCCGTGGCAATGCCGGCGCGCAGGTACTGCAATGAGGGGATGAGGGGAACCCTGATTGCCCGGATACCGGCAGGGTTCCATAGTGAAAAAGCAGGGAGCCCGAATGCCAGGGATGGCAACCACGGCGCCAGGCAGGGATCCCGTCGTAGCCGGCAGGCAGGGGTGTGTCCCGGGAGGCGAGGATTCCGCGCGGGCAGTAACCGTGCGTGATGTAAGTGATTCCCATTCATTTGCACGTCCATGCTCCCCGTGGCGGTCAGGTCCGTGCGCGGGGATGGGAAAAGCCTGCAGGTTCCGGATACTGCTGCATAAACCATAGTAACACGGCCATACGCTGTCGCGTGGTTCCTGCGTCGGCGGTCGATCCGGTAGCGGAACCCGCTCGCTGCGCAGGAAGATCGCAACCGTCTCCCTGTCGTTACCTGGTTTGTTGATCCGGCCACAGACAGCGGTGGCAGCACCCGTCCTGGAACCGGGCGGCGCAACCTGCGTTCCAGCACTGAGGCTTATTACCCTGATTGGGTAGGGGGTTCCCCGATAGACGGGACAGGTTTGGCAAGCATACTGACAGTATGGCGGGAACAAGGCTCCAATGAGTTCGCCCGGCCCGAAAACCAATAATGCAGGAGGAACCATGGCAGTCAACGCATTGGCAGAAGAAAACAAGGTCTCCGAGCGGCAGGGCAGGTCCACGATTCACTCCCTGAACCGGGGGAGACGTTCCCTTGCGCACAAACCCGCCGCGACCAGCCTCGCCGACCCGTGTGCCAGTTGCTATGGTCGCGGTAATTGCCAGCTGGCGCACCTGCTGAGCCTGGTGGATCGTCCTGCTGCTTCCCGGCATCTGCAGACCCGGGTGCTTGCACCGGGCGAGCACGTGTACCGCGCGGGCGAGACACATGATTCCCTGTATGCCGTCAAGTCAGGCTCGGTCAAGAGCAGCCTGGTCAGTGTCTCGGGAGAAAACCAGGTGCTGGCCTTTCATCTGCCCGGTGACGTGCTGGGGCTGGCTTCCGCGGGAACCCACATGCACAGCTCATCGGCGCAGGCGCTGGAGAATACCGTGGTCTGCAGTCTGCCGTTTGCCCGCCTTGAGGATTTCATCGCGCACTCACCCGGTGCATTCCGCTGGTTTCTCGAGCTGGCCGGCAGCGTGCTGACCGGCTACCAGGTGCTGTTCACGATGCTCAGCCGGATGAAGGCGGATGCCCGCCTGGGCCAGTTCCTGCTCGACCAGTCGCACTGCTACCGGGAACGGGGCTACTCCGCACGCGAGTTCAACCTGACCATGTCACGCCAGGACATCAGCAACCATCTTGGTCTGGCACTGGAAACGGTCAGCCGCCTGATTGCCCGCTTCCAGCGCGATGGTGTCGTGAAGGTGGAGCGGCGGAAAATCACCATCCTCGATCCCGCTGCGCTTGAGGCACTGGCCGGCAGTGCCGGTACCGGGTCGGTTACGGACCCCGGGGTGTGCCGTCCTGTGCGGCCCGCCTGACGCGCGCTGTCGTCACGCAGCACGGCCTGGCACTGGCCTGACCGGTCTCAACCGTTGTCTGCACAGGCGGTAACCATGGCAAAAGAGGAAAAGCAGTCCGGCAAGGAAATCGAGTCCGCTCCTGCCGAGCGCGGCATGACCCCGTTCGAGGAAATGGAACGCTGGTTCGAGGACGCCTTCGGCGGCGGATGGAGGCGCCCGTTCCGCATGCTGGCCTGCATGGGGTGATTTTCCCGCCGCCTTCGAAGGACGTGTGCCGAAGGTCGACGTGATCGACCGCGCTGCCGAGGTGGTGGTCCGGGCCGGGGTGCCCGGCGTCAAAAGGGAAAACCTCGAGGTGTCCGTATCGGACGGTACCGTCACGGTCATGGGCGAGACGAAGCACGTGGAGAAAGAGGAGAAGGGTGACTTTTTCCGCAGCGAGATTTCCCGGGGCAGCTTCCAGCGCACGGTGCTGCTGCCCGGATCCGTCGATCCCGACCAGGCCAGGAGCCGCTTCAAGGACGGCGTGCTGGAGCTGACCCCACCGAAGGTGGAAAAGGCAAGGCGGCGTACCATCAAGGTCGAGTGAGCGGTTGGCGCCGGCCGCCCTGCCTCCCGTGCCGGGAGGTGTGTCAGGAAGTGCGCCCGGCGACCGGACGGTTATGCCACCAACCGCGATGACGTGGCCGTTCAGCCGTCAGCATCGAGTCATGCTTCCGAGCCTGGCGGGCAGCCAGTCCGGGTCATTCGTGCAGGCGTTGCGCGAACCCGGGCAGGCCTGCCGGCAGTACGCGGTCCGTCCAGTTCCTGCGGCTGCGAATCTGCAGTGTGAACAGCCACATCAGCGCACCGTACAGGGTGAACCCGTAGCTGATGAACACCTCAGGCGGCTGAAGAAGATTTCCAGTGGTTGGGGGTGGCCAGGCGGGTCCAGGAGGTATTCCGGCGTCGATGCTCCGCCGGGTTAGCCACCGGGTACGGCCCCGGCGCGTGTGCGACAGGTTTCTAGATGGCCAGCGGATTGAGTGCCGGCAAACGGTTGTCGACGCGCGGCGTGCGGTTGCGCAGGCGGTACCACAGGCGCGGACGCAACAGCTGCTGCAGCTCACGTTTCCAGGTCACGAAGTCGATGGCAGCACCGCCGTAGATGGCGGCATCCATCGTCTGCGCCAGCTCGCGCAGTCGGGCCGGTTCGGTACGCGGATTGCGGGTGATGAGCTCTTCGGCGACCCGGGTGAGCGGAGCGTGATGGGGGATGTTCAGGTGCTGGCAGACGCGCGACTTGAATTCAGCACACCACGCATGCGGGTCGGTTTCGCTCGCCAGGCAGCGTGTACACAGCCAGATCCGCACCGGTTTCGGCATCATCAGGGCGACGCCGGGCCGTACCCGCCGCAGCAGCGGCAGCGGAGAGAAGCGGTTGGCGAGCGCCCTGCCGCGTACCGAGACGCCCCGCGTGCGGCTGCCCAGCCAGGAACCGGCCAGTTGCAGCCAGCGGCGGGAACGGTCCCACGCGCCCAGCACGTAACCGAAAATCAGCGTGAATGCGATCACCATGGGGGCCCAGAACCACGGTGTGAACTCCGAGCCACGCGCACCGCCAGCGGTACCGGCCGCCAGCCCGGCGGCAGCGGATTGCCCGGGCATGCCGGCGAGCGCAGCTTCCTGCACGTCGACATCCCACCAGGCGACATGCAGGTTGGGCAGGCGCAGCCAGCCATCCTCGAGGGGAATCAGGGTGTAGGTTTCCGTGCGGGTTCCGGTCAGATAGTGACCGTCCGCGGAGACGCCGTTCTTGATGTTCGTGGCATCACGATAGACGCGAAAGCCCGGTCCGTTGATCTGTGCGGCCACGGACGGCAGCTGGTTACCCTGAGCGCCCCGTGCCTTCAACTCCACCGTCAGGGTCACCGGTTGACCTGCTTTCAGGCGGCCTTCCGGTGACAGGCGGGTCTGCAGGCTCAGGTCATGCAGGGGCAGCCAGGGTTGTACCGAGGCATCGGCCGCCCGGACACGCAGGTTCAGCGCCCGGCTGGCCACGCTGAACCGGCTGCCAGGCTGGTTCGATTGCGGGTTGGTCGCGTAGGTGCCCGTGAAGCGGATTGGCGGGATGGTGATCTCGCCGGCGTGCAGTGGCGTCAACCGGAACCGGTAGGTGTTGACGATTTCCTGGTTGCGCGGATACCCGTCGGTGCGTGAGGTCGTTACCGGGCCGTCAATCTGTTCCAGGATCGCACTATCCATGGATGGCAGCTCGCGATCGAGCGTGGCGATATTGCCGGAGCTGACGATGCGGACGGTATAGATGCCGTGCTGCTGCTCGTAGAAGCGGGTGTCGCTGACCTCGACTTCCACCGTGGGCGCGGTCACGGTGGCGCTGTGTCCGGCCTGGTATGCCGGCGGCGCCGGCGAGTACCAGCCGCTTTCCGGGGCTGCCCCGAGGTAGTAGCCCGGCCTCATGGGTTGTTGTGGCGGCTGGTATATCGGCGCAGGCGTGACCGCGCCGAGATTGCCCCAGGGCCGGTTGGTGGTGTAGTTCGCCGATTCGTGCGCAGGGCCGCTGCCCATCGACATGCCTGCGGCGTGGAGTGGCCAGGACAGGGCCGCCAGCAGGCAGGCCAGGCAGGTACGGATCGTCAGTGTGTCTTTCAAGTGCATGCCCCTCGTTGCAATTCTCGTAGTGACCGCGGTCTTACCATGGTCGCGTTTCCATCAGTTGGCGGGCATGTTGTTGTAATTCGTGTTGTTCCGCCAGCCGGAACTGGTTGCGCAGCAGCTGGGCCGGGTCGCCCTCGATCTGGTCCAGCCACTGGTCCATGACCGCCATCGGGATGGCGCTGCCCGACTTGCCGTCCGGGTTGGGGATCCCTTCCTGTGCAGTACCCGGGTCCTGCGTGCCGGATCCGTGCTTGAGCCGCTCGAGCTGGTTGATGGCCCGGCTGGCGGCCACTTCGGCATCGGTAATGTCTCTGGGCCGGTCACCCGACCCTTCCTGCTGGCCGGATCCGCTGCCCTTGCCTTCGCGGTTCCCGGCATCCCGGGTGCCGCCTTCATGTTCGGTGTCCCGGCTACCGCCCGGACGATCTTTTGTCTCTATCTGGAGACTATCATCACTTTGGCCTTTTTGCTGGTCCTGGCTACGGTTTTTTTGACCCTGGCCTTCTTTCTGTTGCTGGTCTGTCGATTTGTCAGACTCCTTGCCTTGTCGGCGGTCAGGTTCCTTCCCGCCGGCGGATGCCTCGGTGTCCTTCTGCCGGTCGCCGGAGGATTGCTGCGCGTCCTGTTTCTGTTGCTGGCCGGCGCCCTGTTCGGA
>CAYUFA010000015.1:0-50493 GCA_964443845.1 uncultured Ectothiorhodospiraceae bacterium | reverse complement strand
GCTTGCGGCCCGCCCCGAAATCGACCAGCGTGTAGTCGTCCAGCGGGGTCGTGACGAAGAACTCGCGGGTATCATCGGCAGGTATGGTCGGCAGTTGCACCATGGAGCTACTCCCAGGGACACGGACTCAGCGGGGGAATGTAACCCGCAGCTGGCGGCCCGATCATGCCATCCCCGTAAAAACCATCCAATTTCTAAACATTTATGCGCACCGTACTACGGTACAGTAGGTCGTATGCCGGAATCCCGGCACACCTTCTAGTCTGACCATCAGGCGAAGGAATCCGTGTATATACGGAATGGCCAGCCGGATGGCAGCACAATCAACGGACGCCCCACGATTTATCGCCCTGGAGGACAATAACATGCAAGGCGTACTCTTCACTTTGACCCGATTCCTGGGCCTGGCATCATTTGCCCTGTTTCTGACCGCCTGCGGCGGTGGTGGCAGCGGCAGCAGCGGTAGCAGTAGCGCCACCGGACTGAAACTCAGTATCACCGATGCGCCGGTTCAGGATGCCGACATCGCCGCCGTGGTGGTGCGTTTCACCCAGGTGATCGTTCATTCCGCCGATGGCACGAAAACCACGTACAACGTGGAAGACAATTCGGATCCGGCCAATATCAAGCCGTACCGCGACATCGACCTGAAATCCCTGGTCAGCGGCAAGAGCATGCTGCTGGGCGAGATCCCGCTCGATGCCGGCGACTACGACTGGGTTCGCCTGGTCATCGACCCGGACCACAGCTATGTCGAAGAAACCAACGGCGGGGAATACCTGGTGAAATGCCCGAGCTGCACCCAGAGCGGCTTCAAGCTCAATCGCAGCTTCACCATCGACACCACCGGCTGGATCGACTTCACCATCGATTTCGACCTGCGCAAGTCGATCACGCTCACCCACCCGAACGCCCTGCGTGCGGATTACGACTACATCCTGCGCCCGACGCTGCGCATCCTCGACACCACGCTGGCCAGTTCCTATATCCACGGCACGGTCACCGACCAGCGCAGCGAGAAGACCAACCCGGATACACCGGATGCCTGCTGGGTCTACGTGTACCAGGGCGATGCCGCCGCCATCACCCCGGACGATATCTGCAACGATCCCGATACCAGCATCTGCCCGGCGGCGGACCGCCCCCTGCTGGAAACCCCGGTCACCTTCGACGGCGGCAGCGGCCAGTATGTCTACAATACCGGCTACATCTACCCGGGAACCTACACCGTGGCGCTGGTCTGCCAGGCGGATGATCCGCTGCTCGACGATGACCTGCTGTTCATGGACAAGACCGGCGTGCAGGCCGATGCCGTGCCCGGCGGCGCGCCGCAGGACCTCGCACTGGTCAATGTTCCGGTGCTGTCCCTGCAGAAGACACTGGACGCAAATGCCGACGAGGACGCTTCCGGCAGCGTGACCGCCGGTGACACGCTGACCTTCCGCATGCACCTGGCCAACGACGGCAACCTCACACTGACCGACACCACGCTCAGCGACCCGCTGCCGGGGCTGAGTGCACTGAACTGCACCGACACCCTGCCGGCCGCGCTGGCACCGGGGGCAACGCTCGATTGCACGGCGGACTACGTGGTCCAGGCGGACGATATGCCCCAACTCGTGAACACCGCGACGGCCACGGCCGACCAGGCCGGTCCGGTGGACAGCACGGTCACGGTGGATGTGGTGTCACCGTAACGCGGCAATCGATGTAGCGGCAAGAAACCGGCTACGGCCGGTTTCTTGCCGCAGAACACACCCTGGAAGCAGACGCAGGATCGCGCAACGGATCCAGGGCCAGCCGGTGCCTCCTGAAGACGAACACGCCGCAGCATCCCCGGGCAGGAAGCAACCACCCACCATGGCGAACATGCAGGCGGAAAGGGTCGCCGGGCAGCGCCAGGACGATATCCGGTTACCAGCTTTTCCGGAACTGGAGCATCACTGTCCGGTCCGAACGGGTCGTATCGCTGAGTACCATGCCGATGGTGCGGCTGTCATTGAGGTACACACGGGTATCGGCGATCGATGCACTTACCGCCGCCCCGAGCAGACCGGCAGCGCCACGCACCGCGCCACCGTCCGCCAGCAGGCGCCTTGCGACGGTCTGCAGTTCCCGTTGCACGATGGAACGGTTGTTACTCACGCTGCGCCGGTATTCCTCATCCGACTGCAGGTCCGTCCCGGTCTGCTGCCAGGCCGTGCTCCCGGGCAGGATGGTGTCGTACCGGAGGCTGCCGTCGCCATCGGCCTGCACCACCGGGCTGGCTGCGAACACCAGGACTGTAACCGCTACGAACTTGCGGACCATACCTCACTCCCGTGGATCGCGAACCCGTTCGCCCCGGAACAGGTCAGTAAACCCACTCGCCCCGGATTTCCGGGTGTACCCCCATCTTAGGCGAGCCAGCGGGAAGGTCAATTGCCCCGGCGACCCATGTACGAACGTCCGATATCCCGAGATCAGCCGACAACGGCCTGGAATACCCTACAGTTCCGCCGGATATCCTTGTAACTGCCAGAACCTGTCTCATCATTCCGCGTGAGCCGCGTTGCCGGCAGAAACCCGGTCCCGCACGGCGCAGCGCGCAACACAGTACGTGAGGTGCAAGCAAGCGAGGCAACACAGCAGGGCCGGGTTTCAGACGCAACCAATTGGAAACGTGGCGATTTTTTCCCCTGGCCGTGGTGCGGCCCGCGCCTGTGCACGAGCGTGCCGGCAGGGTGCGGGTGACGAGACACCGAGGGACCAGGAACCCTGCCGGCGGCTTGCGTGGTCACTCCCCGGGACCCGCGACGGATCGTAGACCCTTACCACGGTGACGGTGGCCCGTGGGGTACCGCTGCCGGACACATCCAGCCGGTGACGGCGATGGTTCCAGCTTGCGCTGGAGATGACCGGTTGCGGGCCGGAATTTTCCCGCCGGACAGTGGAATGCCCGGGTCGTTCGGCCAGTGCCGCCCCGCTTCCGATAATGCCACCGGCAGTGATCAGCATGATCAGAAATGCTTTGCTGCGCCCGGCAAGAAGACCGTGTATCGCTGAAGACCTGGATTCTGGGTTCATTTTCTGTTGCCTCCACCATCACAGCGGGACGCCATGATCCCGCACTGATGCGGGACGTTTTGTGCGCTGCTGCGCGCCATGGCGATCTCTGCCTCGAGGTTGTTGGTCTGGACCTTAACCGCACTCACCGGACAGTCCGGTGACTGTCACGGGCAAGCCATCCCGTAGCAATATCAGGGCCAGTTTTTACGGGCGTATATGCCGTACCGCCCTGCGCCGCTGCGCAAGATGATGTAACTGCATGTATCCGCAACAGCAAATCGCAACCTGGTGTGCAGCGGGCGGCAGTCTCCCGCGCCTGGGATTTTTCTCCCAATACATAACACGCCGGAATGCACCGCACGGTCGTCGTCCTGTAACGACAGGCCCCGTCCGTGAGGGGCGGCGGCACCCGGAAACCGCGTCCGGATTTTTGTGAAATTTTTCCCGATTGTCGGGGCTGCAGGACTGGTCAGTCCGGTTGACAGTACTATGCGGTGCTGTCGTCCATCCACGACGAACCTGCGGGAACTCGATTTATATATTTTTTTAACGAGTTAAACGATCTTCCGAGCCATGGAGGGTGCCGGGATGCCGTTGGTATCCGCAGCTGTCGGTGCACAACAGCCGGTGCTCACAGGAGTACGGTTGCATACCTGCTCAATCCGCTTCCGTCCTGCGCGCGTGCTTCGATTCGGCAGGCCGGGCAGGTTCGAGGCTTGCCCGCGCCTTAGGGTCGACGCGGATTCCGGAACCGGGCGACCGGTGTGGAGGGGAAAGCAGGATACGGAAAGTGCGAAGAACGGAAAAATGTGCCAGGCGGGGCGGCGGCATCCCCAGCCTGCGGGGGGTGCCGCCGCCACGATTCGTTACCCGGTGGACACGCCATCAGTCTCCGGAGGAAATCACCTGCCACGAGCCATCCGGATTACGACAGGCGGTGCCGTAGGCCTGCTCGGTCCGGCCGCCCACCCGCACGTTCTGCTGGAACTCGCGGCAATAGCGACCCGTTTCGCTGGTGCCTTCCCGCGTGGCAACGGTGTAACCACTGGCATCGCCCTGCTGCCAGACGATCCGCTCACCGATCGGGGCCGTCGCCGCAGCAACCTGGGCAGCCTCGTACTCACGCTGCTGAGCCTCGTTCATGAAATTCAGCACGCCAAGCGTGATTGCGGTGAATGCCAGCCATTTGTAGGCGTCGTCATCCCGATAGTAATGTCCGAAGCCGTTATACCAGTGACCATACGGGCGCACGATCACCGTGTCGCGGTAACGACGGATCCGGTCCGGGACAATTACGACCCGCCTGCCACGATGCACAATCCGCGGTGCCACATAGCGATCCCGGCGGTAGTCCCGGCCTCGATCGCGTGTCACACGACTCCAGTCGCGATCCCGATCCCGGCGGTAGTCCTGGCCTCGATCGCGTGTCACACGACTCCAGTCGCGATCCCGATCCCGGCTCCGGTCCCGGCTCCTGTCACGCTGGTTAGGTTGATCCTTGTGGCCACGATGGTCACCGTGATAATCGCGGCCCGGTGGAGCGGCCAGTACCTGTGGGGCAGCCGGCAATGCCAGCATGCTGGCAATCAGTGTCGAACAGAGCAGGCGACTGACCAGGGATGCATGTTTGCTCATAAGTAACCTCTTGGTTGAAAAACGGTTGGTGCAGTTCGTCCAGTATGGACCCGGCCTGCCACGGATTGTTGCAGGGACGGACCGAAAGGCCAACAGTGCCCGGCGTTCAGCGGCTCCGGGTTCATTCTGTACCCGGTGCCGGTAGCGGCAGCACTGCATGGCACTGAAATCGGCCTTAAGCATGTTAACGCGCCAGACCGGTTTCGGTTGACGGCCAGAGCAGGAATTTTAACGCGGGTCAGGCGGCATCGGACATTTCCAATACCCGGAAGACGGGATCACCCACTGCGGGTGTGGGTAAGCGGTCAACCTGTGGCGGCGCCGGCGCCACGCACGACGCCCGGGGCACCGGGCAGGGGCCGCCGGATACCAGAAGGCGCTGGAAAGCGCCGGAGCGACCACGCGTCCATCCCTGTACAAACCGGTCGCTCCCGGCAACGCGGCTCGCGCGGGATGATGAGACAGGTTCTAGTAGACCACTTTCACTACTTCGGGTGATTCGGTACTTTCCTGGCCATTCGTGTCCACCGTGGTCATCACCAGGTAGTAGGTACCGGCGGCGAGATTGCTCAACGTAGTGGACTGGGTACTGCCGTCACCGATATCCACTGTGACCGGGTGGTTACCGGAGGTCGTACCATAATAGATCCGGTATCCTCCAATCTCGGACAGGGATATCGGCGTACCATCGCTGCGCGTCACGGGTGCTGCCCACGACAGGTCGAGCGTGCCGGGTGCTGTTCCGGTCGTGCCCGCTACGTCATTCACGGTGATACTGAACGGCGGCAACTGCACCGAATCGATGCCATCGCTGACCGAGATGACGATGTTGTCGTAGCTCCCGACCGCACTGGCATCCGGGGTACCATTCAGGCTTCCGGTCGAGGCACTGAACTGCGCCCAGGACGGGCGGCCGGAGATCGAGAACGTCAGCGGATCACCATCCGGATCGCTGGCCACCGGCTGGAACAGGTACGCCGTGCCGACCTCGACCGAGGTCACCGGCGTACCACTGATGGCCGGAGTCTGGTTGTTCACGGTGATACGGAACGGCGGCAACTGTGCCGAGGCGGCGCCATCGCTGACCGAGATGATGATGTTGTCGTAGCTCCCGACCGCACCGGCACCCGGGGTGCCGCTCAGCCTTCCGGTCGAGGGACTGAACTGCGCCCAGGACGGGCGGCCGGAGATCGAGAACGTCAGCGGATCGCCATCCGGATCGCTGGCCACCGGCTGGAACAGGTACGCCGTGCCGGCATGGACCGAGGTCACCGGCGTACCACTGATGACCGGGGGCCGGTTGCCGACCGGAACAGTGATACGGAACGGCGGCAACTGGGCCGAGGCGGTGCCATCGCTGACCGAGATGATGATGTTGTCGTAGCTCCCGACCGCACCGGCATCCGGCGTGCCGCTCAGCCTTCCGGTCGAGGGACTGAACTGCGCCCAGGACGGGCGGCCGGAGATCGAGAACGTCAGCGGATCGCCATCGGGGTCGCTGGCCACCGGCTGGAACAGATACGCCGTGCCGACCTGTGCCGTGGTCGCCGGTGTACCACTGATGACCGGGGGCCGGTTGACCGTGGTGGTGGTCGTGCCCGTGCCGGTCGTGCCCGCTACGTCATTCACGGTGATACTGAACGGCGGCAACTGTGCCGCAGCGGTGCCATCGCTGACCGAGATGATGATGTTGTCGTAGCTCCCGACCGCACCGGCATCCGGCGTGCCGCTCAGCCTTCCGGTCGAGGGACTGAACTGCGCCCAGGACGGGCGGCCGGAGATCGAGAACGTCAGCGGATCGCCATCGGGGTCGCTGGCCGCCGGCTGGAACAGGTACGCCGTGCCGACCTGCACCGATGTCGCCGGGGTACCACTGATGACGGGCGGCTGGTTGACCGTGGTCGTCGTGCCGGTCCCGGTCGAGTGCCAGTGGTGGTGGCCGTGGTGCCAGGTCGTGTCGGTCGTACCGGTGCTGGTCGTGTCAGTCGTGGTACCGGTTGTGGGGGTCGAGGTCGTATCCGGTGTGCCGGTACCAGTTGTGGTGCCGGTCGAGGCAGCAGCATCCGACTGAGTGGTAACGATCGCAGCCATCTGCGAGGAATCCACCGATAACGCCAGGGTCAGTGCGTTATCCAGTGCACGCGAGGAATCCACCGGCAACTGCGGTTCGATGGCGGCCGGCAGGGAACCGGCACTGATACCGGCCACCACACCCCTGAGTGCACTTACCTCGGCCGCGGGATCCAGTGTTCGTGCCGCATCGATCGACCACACGGTCTGCGCCAGCATCCCGCTGGTGATCCGGACATTGGCAGTGAGACCATCCACCCCGATCAGGGGCCGGGTCGTGACAATCGCCTGGTCGACCACCAGCGTGGCAACGATGCCGTTCACTTTCAGGTTGTTCGACAGGGCTTCCACCAGTGCCTGCCCGGCTGCCACTTCCGCGGTTGCCGTGACCTGCGCACTGGTACCGCTGCCGCCCAGGCCATCCAGCCGGCCGTCCTGCAGGTCGGCTGCCAGCGCCGCCAGCACCTGGTCACCGTCGACGGACTGTCCGGCCGTGGTCAACCGGTCACGGGTGCGGCGCACCATTTCACCCATGGCTTCACCGGCCTTCACCAGACTCGCGATATTGCTGTCCGTAATCAGCGTATTGACCGGGTCCGGCACCAGGCCCGGATCCAGCCCGAACGGCAGCTGACTGGTCACGATCCCGGTCGCCCTGTCCACGTTAGCCGCACTCAAACCACCGGGTAATCCTTGCGCAATGCGTACGATCAGGGTCGAGAACGGATTGATGTTGACCTGCGTGGCGTGACGGTCGCGCATGACAGACAGCAACTGGAAGTCCGGCGCAGCACCCGTCACCAGGTCGATCCCGCCGCGCACCTTCAGCAGCAACGGATAACTGTCGCGATGTACATGTACGTGGGCCTGGAAGGAGGCCGTGTTGTCACTTGATACGGACATGAGCAGGCTGCCCCGCGCACTCCAGATATCCACAGTGGCACCCGTTACCGGTCCGTCGCCAACGCTGCCGGTGATCAGAAGATTGTCGACGGTTGCAGCAGCAGTCGAGGCGGGTGCAGCGCCTGGCGAACTGGATGACACGGAGGTGCCACTACCAGCGTTGTCAACGCAAGCGGACAGCAGGATGGATAGCAGTGCAAACGTAAACAGCTTGCATACTGGAAGATGCAGGATCGATTTCAGCATTGATGTGTTTACCCGTTCAGGTGATGCACCTGTTTCCACGCGGCGGCAGAAACAGCATGGCGTTTTGAATGGAAGTCCGGTTGCAAGGCCTGTGCCAACAGGCAGGGGTCGTGTGCACGGGGCAGCGGAAATTCACCCGGAAATCATCACTGCAAAAGCCAGGAAATGCTGTGATACAAGTGGTTTTCTGATCATCACAACACCGCAGAACTTTCGGTGGCGGCGCAGAAATTTCATGCGCCGTCCGCGCGCGCCACGGGTTTGCGACCGGCAGCATCTCCCGCGAATGCTCCCTGCATCGTGCGCGTACGGCTGTAGCGTGTTGTGTGCATTGGAATTATTTCGCTGTCGCGCATAACCGGGGCGAAGCAGCGGAAATGCCGTAACGTGTCCCCGATCGGAGACAGGAAAGTTGCTATCGCCATCACGGTCTTGGAAGAATTGCGGGATGCCGGTGTTGGGAATGGGCGACAAAAACACGGCACGCAGGACCGGCGATTCCTGCGCGACCGGTAGTGCCGTGCCTGCACGGCTGCAGCGGGGAACAAGGGTGGATGCCATACCTCCGTACAGGTGCGACATCGTACACACGTCCAATATCCGCCGGTGGCAGGCACACCGTATGTTGTCTACAGTGGCCGTGCGGCACGGCCCGACCCAGAGCGGAGGACCGGGTTGCAACGGCATCCCTGCCGACAGCAACCGGTGACCAGGATGGCAATACACGCCACGCACGAGCACCTGTCCGTACGACACACGATCGGCGCCTATCTGCTGATCGCCGCGGTCATCGGCGCCGCCGTTGCCATGCGGCAGCCCGTCAAGGCGACGGGGTATCCTGCCGGGACTGCGGCCGGGCAGCAGGACTACCTCAAGGCGGTCAATGCCGAGGCCGGGCTACCCATCTATCGCATCGCGATACCTCCGGCAGCCCCGGCGAGACCGGCGCAGCCCCTCGGCGGCTGACGGTTTCCGGCTGATCTCCCGCCGGGGCCGGATACCCGCCAGGGAATGACCTGCTGCAACGGGTTCGTTTCAGCGCCAGGCTTCGCAATCCTCGCCCAGGTGGTCCGGTTCGATCACCAGGTCACCGCGCGGAAAACCCACACAACACAGGCCCTTGTCCGCGTGTTCGCCGTACAGGGCCATGGGCTGTCCGCCAGGGTAGAAGATTCGCCCGGAAATGATCCGGCTGATGCAGGCACCGCACACACCGGCGTGACATCCACAGGGAAAATCGACCCCCTGGCGCCGGGCCGCATGCAGGATGCTCTCCCCCGCCTCGACCGTGAACTGCACACCGCTACTGTAGATGGTTACGGTACAGGTCATGGAAACAGGATAACAAAGAGCCGGGCCGGACAGCGCAATCGAACACCCCGCCACCACAGACGCGCCCCCCCCGGAACCGCGCCTTGCAACCCGGGAGTACGCAATCTTTCCGCGCAGGACCTTCGACAACCCGGATTTTGGGGTACCATGCCGGCTGTCGTCGCCAACTTGCGAGGTATGCCGAAATGCGCTGGTACCCCCTGCTGTTGCAGTGCCTGCCTGTCCTGGCTGGCTGGGTGATTTTCCCCGTCCATGCCGATGTCAGTCTGCGGATCATGGACAACCATGGATCGGAATCGACCGTCTATGTCCACGCCGGCCGCTGCCGCCTCGATAGTACGGCAATGCCGGGCTACGCGCTGATCGACACGCGCGACCATTCGCTGGTGTATGCAGACCCGGCCCGCGGCGAATATTCCACCCTGAGCGAGACGCAGCTGCGCGACCGCCTCGATCAGCTGGACAAGGTACGCGAATCGCTCGCACCGCACATGGAAACGCTGCGTGGCGGGCTCGAGGCACTGCCTGCGGAACAGCGCGCCCTGTTCGAGCAGTTCCTGGCCGGCAAGGCGCCACCCGCCGCGGGTGTACCGGTCCGGCTCGTGTCCGACGGGGGCATGCAACACTTCGCGGGCCTGCGCTGCGCGCACCATCACCTGCTCGAGGGCCGGCATGAAGTGGGCGACGCCTGCCTGATGCAGCGTCCCGGCGGCCCCCTGTCCGCGGGAGATTTCAACACCCTGGACACGGTCATGACCCTGCTGCGCAGGTATTCCGGACGCGCGGGCGGACTGCTGGCGCTGGCCGGGAACAAGTCCGTGCTGCTGCAGGCGCAGGTCGATGGCATACCGCTGTCATTGCGTGACTTCGAGACCGGGGACAGTTACCGCGTGATTGCCTCCAGCCCGGCACGGATCGACGACCAGCTGTTCAGCAACTACCGGCGCTACCGGCTGGTGGCGGCACCGGCACTGACCGACCTGTTCTGAAGGATCCGGCGCACCAGCCCCGGTCGCAGTCATCCGGGAACCGCCAGCCCTGGGCGGACCGCGCAACCAATTACGCCACGGCTGGTCAGAAATCCCGTGCGGGGCGGTTGCAGGTCTGCGCTCTCCACCCGGTGCAACCAGCCACCCGCGGGAACGGATGCTATCATTCACTCCCGTGTAAACGGCAGGAATCACCGCAATCCGGCACCAGGTAACCGCCCTGCAGGCAGACGCACGAGATGATGAAACCCCGACACGACAGCCGCAAACCCGCGCCGGACGTTCCGGCACCCGCCCCCGAACAGGCAACCCCTGCATTCAGCCGCGCGCGCACCTCGGCCGTGGTCGTACCCCTGCGGCCGCCACCGGATGGCCCGCCCGGCACGCGCCGGCAGCGCATACTGGCGGCACGCCTTGCGGCGCTGCGCTGGGCCGGTACCCGGCTCGCGTTCTACGCCTATGTGGGTTTCTCCCTGCTCACCGTGGCCGGCGGGTTTGTCACGGCCCCGCTGATGACCTGGCTGTTTTACAACGACTGGCGCTTCTGGCGCTACTGGCGCAGGGCCTGGCGCCTGTTTCCGCATGGCTGGCACATCGCCTGGCAGATGCTGGGTCGCAAGAGCCGCTTCATGCTCAGTGTGCCGTTGACCAGCCCGCCGCGCACGGGACCCGATCATGACCTGATCGAACTGGCACCTGACTGGCAGCACGGTACCAGTTGCGGCGACTGCCAGCGTTGCTGTCAAGTGCTGAATCTGCGCTGCCCGGTACTCGACGAGAGCACCGGGTTCTGCACCGGCTATAACTCATTCTACTGGCGCTATTTCAATTGCGGCCGCTACCCGACCCGTCCGCTCGAGATCAGTTTCTACGGCTGCCGGAAGTGGCGCATGAAATAACGCGGATCCGGCGTGGCGCTAGCCGGAGGCTCCGGAACGCGACTCTGCCAGTGCCGTGATGACCATGGTGACAGTCGCGCCACTGAAGGCCGGCAACATGTCCTGCTGCGAGTCCCGTTCAGCGCCCTGGGTGCCCGGCCAGGCGGCACCGAGATCCGGACTGGCGATCATCGCCAGCACGCCTTCCATGACCTCATAGCCGCCGCTGAACGCCAGCACCATCACCACCGTCAGGAGTTACGACCAGCCGCGCCGGACCGCGGTCACGCGCAGCAGCCACGCGTGGATCGGGCAGGCGATCAGCAGGCCGAAGGAAAAATACACGATGCGGTCGTAAGTGATTGCGCGCGAGGTGGAACGTTTGCTGCAACCAGTAACCGAACGGCACTTCCGCATACGTATCGTGGGCGCCGACCAGGTGCAGGCTCATGAAGAGGGTGAACAGCAGGCAGGACAGTGTCGAAAACCGGAACCGGCGCGAAGTGACCAGCAGCAAGCCGCAGTAGAAAAACACCAGCAGGTTTTCCAGCAACCAGTCGCGGCGCTTGAACGGATCGATCGCGGTGATCCTCCACAGCACAACCCGCCACAGCGCCATGGCCAGCACGGCACCGTGCGGCTGGCGCTCCCGGGATGGTGTTCCATGTCCTGGACCGTCCTCGCAATGCCCGCAGGCCACCCTCACGGCAGCGGGATGAACTCCTGCGCGTCGCCCGGCACCTTCGGAAAGCGCCCGTCCTGCCAGTCCTGGCGGGCCTGTTCGAGGCGCGGCCGGCGGCTGGAGACGAAATTCCAGTCCATGTAACGCGGCCCCGGTGACACGCCGCCGATCACGACGATGTACGTATCCTCCGTGGCGGTCAGCGTGATGTCCTGACCGGCCGCACACACCGCCAGCACGTAGCCGGGCAGCACCGTTGCCGCGGTTTCGACCGCGCCGTGAACCACGTACACCGCGCGTTCCCGGGCATCCGGCACGACCAGCTGCTGACCGGCCTGCAGGCGGGCCTCCACGTACAGGGTTTCCGCGTACGTCCGTACCGGCGAAGAGACACCGAAGGCACTGCCCATCAGCACACGTACGTCCACACCGTGCACGGTCACCACGGGCAGAATGCGGGCGGGGTAGTGGTAGAACACCGGGTCGGTTTCCTCGTCCGCCGCCGGCAGGGCCAGCCAGAGCTGCAGGCCGTGCTGACGGTGCGGCACGGCGCGCAGTGCCGGACGCTCGCGCTCCGAGTGCACGATGCCGCGCCCGGCAACCATGAGATTGATATCCCCGGGCCGGATCACCTGCACGCTGCCCAGCGAATCGCGATGCAGCAGCTCACCCTCGAACAGGAAGGTCACGGTTGCGAGGTTCACGTGCGGGTGCGGACGCACGTCGATCCCCTGGCCGGCGGCGAAATCCACCGGCCCGAGGTGATCGAAAAAGACCCAGGGACCGACCATCCGGCATCGGGCGGCCGGCAGGACGCGGCGCACCCGGAACCCGCCGAGATCGGTCACTGTCGGCTCGATCCGCTGGACGAACGGGTTCCCGGGCTGGCCGCCTGCCGTCTTCTGTCCGGGTTGCGGAGTTACGGGTCCGATCATGCACCTCCTGGCCAGGGTCCCGGGGGGTGAACCCCTGTATCACTATAGAACGTATCTCCTCACCCCACGCGGGCGCGAGCGGCGTTTTTTTCTCCCGCCGGCCTGTCAACCGATGTCCGGTGGCTGCGTTGAACCCTGTGAAAGCCGCATTTCGCGGGTATAGCCGAGAGAGGACCAACCATGAACCGCAAAACCCTGATTTCGACCCTGTGTACCGGAATTTTCCTGCTGGGCTCCGGCGTGGCGCTGGCGCACCCGACACCCGGGCAGGTCAATCGCTACCTGGACCACAGGGGTGATCGCATCGAACGTCACCTGGACCGCAAGGGCGACCGCATCGAGCACCGCTTCGACCGCAGGGCGCGCTTTGCCGCGGCACACGGTCACGACCGCCTGGCCCGCTGCATGGACCGCCGCGGGGAACGCATCGACCACCGTCTCGACCGCGCCGGTCACCGCATCGACCGGCACCTGGATCGCGTGGGTGACCGCTACTACCGCCGTCACCGGTAAACTCCAGCTGCTCCGCCCGGGTGCCGGGCGGAGCATAACCACCGTACAATGTCGTGATCGTAACCGGACCGAGGACAGGCAACTGGAACATGCCCAGGCACTGGACCGCTTTCTGGCGGGCGTGGAACGCCGCGCGTTGCGCATGGCAGAGCTGGCCGTCGGCAATCGCGAGGAGGCGCTGGATTTGGTGCAGGAAGCCATGCTGGGACTGGTCAGCCGTTACCGCCACAAGCGCGAGGACGAATGGGGCGCCCTGTTCCACCGCATCCTGCAAAGCCGGATCCGTGACTGGTACCGGCGCAGCCGGGTACGCAACCGTCTGTTCGGCTGGCTGGGCCATCGCGACGACGACGAGGACGCGGAGGCAGACCCGATCCAGAGCGTCGCGGACCCGGCTGCGCCGGAACCATCCCGGCTGGTGGGCAACGCGGCTGCCATACAGCAGCTGGATGCCGCGTTACAGGCGCTGCCGCTGCGCCAGCAGCAGGCTTTCCTGTTACGTTGCTGGGAAGGACTCGACGTGGCGGAAACCGCCTTTGCCATGGGTTGCAGCGCGGGCAGCGTGAAAACACACTACTCCCGTGCGCTGCAGAAATTACGGGAACAGCTTGAGGAGCACTGGTCGTGACAGGCCCGCAGGAAGACAGACTGGCTGAACGGATCCGGCAACAGCTCGACCGGGAAGCCGGTCAGCTCGACGAGTTGACCGTCGCCCGCCTGCGTGCCGCGCGCCTGCATGCACTGGAGCGGGCCAGGCGCCCGCACTACCGCTGGCTGGCACTGCTGGGCACCGCCGCCGTGGCGGCGATCGTCGTGGCGGTGCTGTACTGGCAACCCCCCGCCGACCTGCCGGGCGCAATTGACGATCTGGACATCGTCGCGACCGGGGACGAAATGGAACTGTTCGAGGACCTGGATTTCTATGACTGGCTGGATGAAACACAGACTGCCGGCTAGCGTGCTGCTGGTATGCACGGCTGGCGCGGCCATGGCAGCGGTACCGGTCACGGCACCGGAGGTAACCATGACAAACCCGACCCCCGGGACAAACCCGGACTCACGCGACGATGACGAGGAGTTCCTGGTGTTCCTGGGCGACTGGGCGGACGGCCAGGGCAACTGGCAGGACCCGCTCCAATACGACGACCCGGCCTGGACGGCCCCGGGTGACAGGCAGGAGAAGACACATGAGTAGATACTTGCCGATGGGTATGCTGTTGTGGGCGACGATGCTCGTGACCACCCCGGTACTGGCGACCGAGGTACCGGCGCCGATTGCGTGGTCCGCACTGTCCGCCCGGGACCAGGGACTCCTGAAACCCTTCCGGGACCGCTGGGACAAACTCTCCCCCGAGCGCCAGCATCACCTGCAGCGCGGCGCCGAACGCTGGCAGCACATGAATCCGGAACAGCGGCAGCGCGCCCGCAAGGCGTTCCGACGCTGGAAGTCCCTGCCGCCCGAGCGCAAGGCCCGCATCCGGGAACGCCACCAGCGCTTCATGGCCATGAGCCCGGAACAACGTGCCCGGCTGCGCAAGCGCTTCCTGTGGTTCAAGAACCTGCCACCGGAACGGCGCGAGGCACTGCGCGAGAAGTGGAAAAACATGACGCCGGCCGAGCGCGAGGCACTGCGGGAGAAATGGCGTAAGCGCCGGGAACACCACAGGAATCACCACAAGGGACCGCAGACGGAACCGCCAACCACTTCACCGCCATCAACCCGACAGGACGATGCACGCCCGGCACCGGCCGTGCGGGCGAATCCGTAGGAAGTCTGCACCTGCCCGGCGTTCCCCCGCCGAGGGCGCTGCGCGTTTTGCGCTGGCACCAGACCACGGAGCAACAGCCGAGTCGGAATCATGCGCACCCAACCGGCGAATTCCGCCAATCCACATCCTGATTATTTACATATTATTATTTTCTCATATACTGTTCATCTGTCGCCCAACCTGTATCGATTGCAACGGAGGTTACCAGCATGAACCGGAAAACCACTGAATTCGACTGTGCACAGCTCCTGCAGATGCTGAAGGAAACACCCGATGCCGGTGCCGTCATCATCGACATGATTTCCGAACTCGGGGAAGTGGATGCTTCATGCCTCAGGAAGGTCCGGGACCTGCAGGCCGCGGGTACGGGATTTGACTGTGCATCGATTCTGCAGATGCTGAAGGAAACACCGGATGCCGGCGCCGTCATCGTCGACATGATTTCCGAACTCGGGGAAGCGGACGAAGACTGCCTCCGGAAGGTGAAGGATCTGCAGGCGGCCCGGACCATCGCGGCCTGACGGCAGCAGCGATCGTTTCGACAGCGGACCGGGCTGGTCACGGCACGGCTGCCGGCCCGGATACTGTCACCATACAGACGCATGCCAGCATCGCTGTGCTGCATTCAGCCGTCGCTGCGCACGGCCAGTGGCACTTCGCAGCGCACCTCGGTCCCGCCCGCTGCCCGGGAACGAATGAGGCACTTGCCACCCAGGATGCCGGCCCGGTAGCGCATGATGTGCAATCCCATCCCGGTGCTGCGTTCCGGTGTTACACCGATACCCTTGCCGTCATCCCGGACCGTCAGCACCAGCAAGCCGCCGGCATGCTCGAGATTGATATCCACGTGTTGTCCGTGGCTGTGCCGGATGGCGTTCTGCACGGCTTCCTGGGCAAGGCGATACAGGTGCAGTGCGGTCGTACTGTCGTCGACGTGGACCTTGCCGGTCCCGAGATAGACGCACTGCACCCCGCTGGTTTGCGTCACCCGTTCGGCCAGTTCGGCCAGGGCGTCCGCCAGCCCTTCCGGATCGATTTCCACCGGTGACAGGCCGCGGGCCAGGGCGCGTACCTCATTGAGGGTGTTTTGCAGGTGGCTCTTCAGTTCCGCCACGGTAGCTGCCTCGTCCTTATGGCCGGCCGCCCTGAGTTGCTGTTCGAGACTGCCGGCCAGCATGGTGATTCCGGTCAACTGCTGGCCGACCCCGTCGTGGATCTCGCGGCCGATACGCTCCTGCTCCGCCGTGCCCACGTCGATGATCTGCCGCTCCAGGGCCTTGCGACCCGTGATATCGCGCGTGAAGGCGAAGAACAGGCCGCCACCGATGTCGATGTAGGACACGCTGACCTCCACCGGCCACAGCTCACCGCTCTTTGTCCGGTGCAGGGTCTCGAACAGGTCGCTGCCGGTGCGGCGGACCAGATCGATATGGATGCGCACTTCCTCCGCGGTATCCTGTGCATCCAGGTCCGCGACGCGCATGGACAACAGTTCCTGCCGGCTGTAACCGGAGCGCCGCACGTAGGCCTCGTTGACCATGAGGATGCATCCCTCCCGGTCCAGCATCCAGAATCCGTCCGCCGTGGTTTCGACCACGGCCCGGTAGCGGACCTCGTGCTCGGCCAGGGCCAGCTCGTGACGTTTGCGATCGGAGATGTCCTCGGTAAAGATCACGATGCCACCGATCGTGCCGTCGGGCTGGTGCCAGGGCCGCACCTCCCAGCGCAGCCACTGCACACCGCCATCCCGGCGCTCGAACTGGTCCACCTCGGCCCGCACTACCTCACCGGCCAGCCCGCGGCGGTGTGCATCTTTCCAGCGCGCCGGCTGCCCGGGGAAGATGTCGTAGTAGGAACGGCCAATGACCGAATGGTCATCGAGTCCGTAGGCCTCCAGCCAGCGGCGGCTTGCCACGAGGTAATGCATGTCGCGGTCGAACATGGCCAGCTCCACCGGGGCGTGTGCAAACAGGAGTGCCAGCCGCTCCTGGCTGCTCTGCAGCTCCGCCGCGATTTTCTTGCGCGCAGTGATGTCGTCCTTGATGCCGACGAAATGGGTGATGTGACCCTGCTCGTCGCGCACCGGGGAAATGATGGCCGATTCCCAGTACAGCGTCCCGTCCTTGCGCTGGTTATGGAATTCCCCGCGCCAGGTACCACCGTTGGTGATCATGTGCCACATCTGCGCGTATTCCTCCGGCGAGGTATACCCGGACTTGAGCAGGCTCGGGCGCCGGCCGATGGCCTCCTGTGCCGGATAGCCGCTGGTCTCGGTAAAGCGCGGGTTGACGTACTCGATGATCCCCTGGTCGTCCGTTACCAGCACCGTGCTCGCGGTCTGCTCGATCACGCGGGAGTACTTGCGCAGCGCCTCCTCGGTCTGCTTGCGCGCCGCGATGTCCTCGACCACGACGATCAAATAATCGGGCTCGCCGTGCGCATCGTGGATAAGGGCGACGGTGATATTGGTCCAGACAATCGAGCCGTCCTTGCGGATGTAACGCTTTTCCACCGAATAGGTGCCGGTCTCGCGGGCGAGCAGCCGACGCATGCGTTCCAGGCCGGCCTCGACATCGTCCGGATGGGTGATCTCCTGGAAGGTCATGGCCAGCAGCTCTTCCGGACTGTAGCCGACGGTCTCGCACAGCTTGCGGTTAACCCGCTGCCAGCGCCCGTCGGGCAGCACGATGGCCAGTCCCACGGAGGCCAGCTCGAAGGCAACCTCGAACCGGGGATCACTGC
The DNA here is from genome assembly GCA_964443845.1 of uncultured Ectothiorhodospiraceae bacterium. GTDB lineage: Bacteria > Pseudomonadota > Gammaproteobacteria > UBA9214 > UBA9214 > UBA9214. The sequence continues at coordinate 32,751 of CAYUFA010000015.1, read as the reverse complement.
CGTGCCGCTGCTCGTGGTCCTGCTTCAATGGAGTCAGACCCGCTGGGAGTTGCTTCTCATTCTGGGGTGAATCCTGTGTGCTGTCACCTTCCCATGCGAGGTAGCGGCCGCAACGTCCGCGGCCGGACTGACAGTAATGTCACAGCAATGGAGTAACCGGAAACGGGATCGAACAGGCAGCCCCGGGAGATGTGCCGCCCGCCCGGGATCCCGGGCGCGCTACCCGCGTGCACCGGACATGCACGGCCCTGCTATTCCCGGCCTCGACCAGGCGCAGAAAGCGGAGCCGTTTCCGTCAGGGCAGGTAGATCGTGGCTGCGGTCTCGGATGCCAGCGGCTCCATATGCGCCGTACCGAAACCGATGTTGTTGAGCCGGCGTGCGAGTGACGGAACCGGGTCACCACAGCGCTCCTCCGTGCGCAGGGTTTCCGCCAGCCAGTGGTCGACAGCACCGGGCTGCAGGCCGGCGCGCAACACGGCAGCCATCCCCGCGCGCAACGGACCCAGCACCCGTTCATTCTTCTCGGCAAACCTGCGCAGCACCGGCCAGTACTTTGTTTCCAGGTACTGCTGGCACACGGCGAGGGTCGCAATCGTGTCACGTACATCCTCGTCACTGAACAGTTCCATCGCGTAGTCATCCGCGGCCAGTTCATCGAGCTGCGCGGCCGGCGCCGACACCAGGTGCAAAACGGGCACGTAGAGACGGAACAGCCAGGCTAGCGGCTGGTAGCCGGGGCCACCCCTGCGGGCCGGGTCACAGTACTGCGGCCAGACGCCGCGCAGCCGGTACAGCCAGTTCTCCAGCTGGTTGTAGCGCATCGAGAACTGGCCGAGCCGCCGGGCCAGCGCGCACTGGAACTGCTGCTCGGACAGTACCTGCAACAGCGGCACACCAATCAGCAGCGTGGTCGTGAAGGTCACGGGCAGCGCGTGACGCGGTGTCTTCACGATATCGAGTGCAAAATCCGCGGTCAGCACGACACGGTCGATACGCACGCCGGGATAATCCCGGGACTGTTCCGCGACCAGCTGCAGGAGTGCCGGGTGTGTCGTGTCGTCGACGGTCTTGCCCGCGGGCACGGCCGGGCGGAACCGGTACAGGCGAACGCTGGCCAGGGTGGCGACTGCACCCACCGACAGCCAGAGCAGCACGCGCAGCATGTCGATGCCCCGGTCATCGGTGACAGCGGCCTGGATTTCCAGGCCGCTGTCGACCACGAGCCAGGGAAACAGCAGCAGCCAGAGATACCCGGAAAGCGCAACGGTCCCGGCCAGCAACAGGTATGCACGCGGCCAGGTATTCGCCAGCGACCGGCAGTGTGCGCAGGCCTTCTCGCGGACGGAGTGCTGCCAGGACGCCAGCGAGGAGGAACGGCCTTTCCAGCCTGGATAGGTAATGGATAGTGAACGCATGGGAACCAGTCTAGTCACCCGGGCCCGGCGTGCCGAGACTGCAATCACGGTCCGGGATTGAACCGGGTACACATTTCAGAAAAAAGATCCCGCCCGCCCTGTGGGGCCGGTCGGCAGCGGCCGGCCACCCGTAGCGGTGACGCATCCAGCCCGGGCTTGTGCTTGAGAGGCCCCGAACCCGGTGGGTACAATCCGGACAGCAAGGCAACAGGGACAGGAATATGAGTCCTGGAAATTCCAGCCCCCCGGACGGGGACCCCGAACCGCTGCCCTTCGTGGCAAAGGCGCGCAGCGTGCCGGTAACGGCGCCGTTGCGCTGGCTGCGTGCGGGCTACGCTGACATGCGTAGGGCGCCCGGCATTTCCCTGGCCTACGGCCTCGCACTGACCGTACTGAGCGCCATCATCGCGTACTGCGCCTGGCAGTTCGGTACCCTCGGACTGTATTTCGGCATGGCCACCGGGTTCCTGCTGGTCGGCCCGGTGCTCGCGCTGGGACTCTACTCGTTCAGCTGCCAGCTGGAACAGGGCAGAAAACCCGTACTGGGCTACTGCATGCGCGCCGGCAGGAGCCATATCAGGGACATCCTGATCTTTTCCTTCGTACTGCTGATCGTGTTCCTGATCTGGGCGCGCGCCGCGACCGCGTTATACATCTTCTACCCGGAGCAGACCCAGCACAGCTGGCTGGACATGGCCATGTTTCTCGGTATCGGCTCTGCTATCGGCGCGATCTTCTCGACCGTGGTGTTCACCATCAGCGCCTTCTCCCTGCCGATGATCATGGACCGCAGGACCGACGCGATCACGGCGGTAATCACCAGCGTCAATGCCGTGCTGCGCAACCGCCTGACCATGCTGGTCTGGGCCGGCATCATCGTGTGCTGCGTGGCGCTCGGTTTCGCCACGGCCCTGCTGGGTTTCATCGTGCTGCTGCCGCTGATCGGCCACGCCACCTGGCATGCCTACCGCGAGACTATCGATGCCACCCTGTGGCCCGAAAGCGAGAAATTCTGAGCGTACCGGATTGCCGCTCTGCGTCCGGTACCGGTATGGGTACGTTCCCTGCGATTGACAGTCAGCTGTCCAGGCACAACACTCTCGTTGCTCCCTCAACTCTGCGCAACATGCATACAGCCATCATCGTCTGCGGCAGCCCGGGTGCGGGCAAGACCACCTACGCCGGCAGGCTCGCCGCCGCACGGCACGCGACCCTGCTGGACATCGATACCGTGACCGAACGACTGGTACGCCTCGCGCTGGCGCAATCCGGACACAGCCCGGATGACCGGGACTCCGGCCATTTCAAACAGACCTTCCGCGAGCCGATCTACGCAACCCTGTTCGCCATCGCCCGCGAGAACCTGCCGTTCCAGGACGTGGTCATCGTCGGGCCGTTCACCCGCGAGATCCGGGACCGGGACTGGCCGTCGCGGCTGCGGGACACACTGGGCAGCCCGGTCGAGGTGCACTACGTGCGCTGCGACCCGGACACGCGCAGGCGCAGGCTGGAACAACGGGACAACGCGCGCGACCGCGCCAAGCTGGCGGACTGGCGGAACCATGCCCGGTATTACGGGGATGAAAGCCCGCCGGTGTTCGAACACGTGCTGATCGAGGGGGCCTGACACAGCACCCCGGCCGGCCGCAACCGTGGATCAGTCGCCACCCCCGGATACAGCTTCTGCAGCCGACGGGGTCGCCCTTGCGGACGAGGGTGCCACGCAGGGTGTGGTCGGCAGCCGGCGGAGGCAGTACAGGCCGCAGCTGTGGCTGAACAATACGAAGAGCGGCGCGCGAACCTTCCCCGCTGATTCCGGTGCGGGGGGCTTAGCGCGTTGCGCCCGAGCCGCACGCTGTGCGCCGGTCGGGACCGGGCAGGTGCGCTGCCAACACCGGATCAACAGCGACAGTGGATGTTCCGGCCTGTCCCGGGCCGTCTTGTCGTGCGCGCGCCCACAACCACCAGGGCAGAGCCGAACAACAGGACCGCCGGCGGGAGTGGAACCGCCACCAGATCGATGGTTGCGGTATCGCCGGGCACCGGGTTATTGATGGCATCCTGGCAGGCGATATTATCCGTTAACTACAGGTACCGGCACCGAGTATCACGGCATTGAACGGATCGAAGTCCCAGGAGCCAGGCGTGACAAAACCGTCCGGAACCTGGAAGATCTCTCATGCAAGAATCGTGTTGTCCGGGGGTAAAGCGCAGTTAAAGGGAAAGTCCGGATGCTCCGTGCATTCCGTTGCCGCCGGTATGCTGAATGAACCGATCCCATACCCATGCGCCCCCCTCATCGCCGGCCGGATCCGTAACCGCGAGGCGGAAATCGATACTCGCCTGGTAACCGTCCGGCACCACGAAACGGAACCCGTCAACCGGATCGACGGCAAATACCGGCGCACCCGTAACACGGTTGCTCCCTGCCTCACTCGATCATACCGTCGTTGCAAACACTGTGGAAAATCCCCGCCCCCACTGCAGTCGAGGCTTCCCGTTCATTGCGAGCGAAGCGAAGCAGTCTCGTGTTACAGGTGACGACGTCCAGAGATTGCCGCGGTGCTGCGTGCCTCGCAATGACGGGACAAACGATCAGTCCGCCAGGTAATACTCCACCGTGGACACCACGCGCACTTTCTTGATGTGTGGATCGTTCTTGTCACGGTCGGTGATGGTGAACTGCCCCTGCGAGGCAGTGCGAATCCTGCCCAGCCGGCTGTGCGAATCAGCGGCGAATTTTCCCGCGACGGCGCGCGCCCGGCGCGTCGCCTCCTCGATCATTGCCGGCTTCACCTCGTTGAGATGCGTGAACAGGTATTCGGTCTGCGACTGGTAGTTGTTGCCGCTGAGCACGATGCCCTGCTTGCCGAGTTCCGACAGGCGCGTCATCAACTGGCGGGCCGCGGCAATCTTGCCGGAATAGACCGTCACGGTCTGGCTCGCGGCATAGCGATAAGCGGCGTGGTCGTTGCCGGCGTATTGCTGGGCCGACCGGTCGGTGATGGTCGGCGCGGAGACGGTGATTTCGTCAGGACTGAACCCGTTGCCCTGCAGGAAGTCACGAATGCGGACCGTGCTGGCCTCGAGGTTGTCATAGAGCCCGGTCAGGTCGTTGCCGGCAGCGGTAAACCGGATCGGCCAGATCACCACGTCGGCATCGACCTCGCGTTCCGACAGGCCCTTGACCGTGACACTGCGATCCAGCGCCTTCATGCCCAGCAGCGCGTGGCCGAGCTGGTAACCCAGCCCGAGCAGGCCCAGTAACAGGCAGATCCCCGTGAACCAGCCGCTACTGCGGTTGCAGTCAGTCATGGTGTCCCTCCCTTCCGCCCGGCGCAGCGCGCGCGCCGGGCCACTGTAACAGACCCCCGGCAGCGGCTCGACACTTCGCGTTCCCGCCCGCAGGCCCTGCGCACCCTTGCCCGGCTGCCGTCAGCCGGACTCATCCGGTGCGGTCAACCCGGACTGGCGGTTGCCGGCCCGGCCGCGGACCGGGTCACGATCAGGGTCTGCGTGGGATAGGCAAAGTCGATGTGATTCTGCTCGAAGTCCTCATGGATGATCAGGTAGATGGCCTGCTGGATGTCCATGTAGACGTTGTAATCCGGTGACAACACGTAATAGACCGTCTCGAACTGCAGGGCGTAATCCCCGTATTTCATGAAGTGGGAACGGTCGAACCGGGTCTTGTCCTGCGCCTCGACGGCGGCGCGGATCATCCCCGGAATGCGCTTGAGCAGCTCGCGGGGCGTGTCGTAGGTCACCCCGATATTGAACACCACGCGCCGCTCGTACATACGCCCGTAGTTGCGGATCCGGCTCTTCAGGAGGTCGGAATTGGAGAACACCAGTTGTTCGCCGGAGAGACTGCGCACCCGGGTCGTTTTCAGACCGACGTATTCGACACTGCCCATGTATTCGCCGATGACCAGGAAGTCACCGATGACAAAGGGCTTGTCGAGAATGATCGACAGCGAGGCGAACAGGTCGCCGAGGACGTTCTGCACCGCCAGGGCCACGGCCACGCCGCCGATGCCCAGCCCGGCCACCAGCGCCGTGACATCGATCCCCAGGTTGTCCAGCACCATCAGGACCACGACCGCCCAGATCACGGTGCGGATGAGGTAGCCGAGCGCGTTGATGGTGGTGGCCGCCGCCGGGTTTTTCGTGACCGTGCGCCGGCGGTACTGGTCCAGCACGGAGTGCGCGACCACGCCCAGCCAGATGCCGGCCTGTACCAGCAGGACGATGACGAACAGGCTCTGCCCCATCAAGCGAACGCGTGCGGGGAGTTCCAGGAACTGGAGCGCGAGGAACAGGGCCGCCACGAACAGGAACAGGGAACCGGTCCGGTTGATGATCCCGGACACGATGTCGTCCAGCCGGGTCTCGGTACGGGATGCGACGGCGGTCAGACGCCGGCCTGCGAAACGGCTCGCGACCCACAGCAGCGCAAAACCCGCCACCAGCACGGCCACGGCGATCAGCCACTGCAACAGGGTGTTCCCGAGGATGACCCGGTCCAGGATGTCCAGATTCAGTGCCATGTCACGGTATGCGGGCAGCGGTACACCGGGCCTGGCCTGGCATCCGCAAGGAAACCTCTCGATTCATGCGTGGTTGCAAACAGCAGTGGTGCAGCAGCACTGCCTCACCGGGCCCAATTATGGATTTGCTGCACGGCACTCGCAACGATTTGGTAGCCTGGGCAGATACCGCGACGCCAGAGCGGGGTGGCGACCGCTACCGTCGCCCCCCGTGCACGCACCGGCCAGGTGGCACCGCTGCTCTCGCCATTTACCACGAACCACGTCCAGGTCCGCGCATTATGCCCGGCAGACAGGCCTGTAGCGGGATTTGTCGTGACGCTCCGTGCCGGCGTGAAACCGGCGGCCGAACCACGCATGGCGGCACGGCGCGCAGCAGAGGTGCGCGAACACCCGCGTTTCCCGCCCGACTGCCGGAATGTTTACAAACATACCCCGATTCGGGGAATTTGCAGCAGCGTGAATACTCCCGGGAAACCCGACCCCGTACAGCCGCCAATTATTTGGCGGCTGTACGGGGTCGCAGAAACCGCTCACAGGACCCAGGACCGAGGAATTCACGCAGCAGACCGGCCGGTGTGGTTTCGGGCCGGTGGAGTCGTTGCGGCGCCGCTAGTCGACGAGACGTGCCCCGCGTTCCTCCAGCAGGGTACGCAGTAACGAGCGGTGGCAGCGGGATTCGTGCTCGCAGTAACAACCGATGGAAAAGTTGAGCCGGTGCGAAAGCGCGGCCAGCAGGTCCAGGTCCCGGCGCGCCGCAGGTTGCTTCATCTCCGCGATGAACCTGCGCCGGAAGGTCCGCCAGCCCGCTTCGTCCAGCGGGTGCGCGACCTGCTTCAACAGCGCCTCGCTGGGTGACAGGTTCGGAAACCATACATCGTAGAAGTCCCTGGCCGCGAGGTCTTCCTTGCGTACCCCGCGCGGCGGGCGACGCACGGTGCCGATCCGCAACCCTTCCTCTCGTGCCCGCGGACTGCCGAGCCGCACGATGCGTAGCGCCATTGCCGCCTCCGCTTCCGGATGACACCCGCCCGCCGGACTACCGGCCTGATGCGGCATTCGGGCAGGATCCCGTTGCTATAATAGAGTCGAATGCATCCATGCGGAAGTTCGGAGAATGCCCATGCCGCAGCAAACAACCGGTCTCCGGGACCGCATCCTGGACACAGCACTGGAACTGGCGGAGGCATCCTCCTGGGAACGCCTGCGCCTGCACCGCGTGGCAGAAGCACTCGACATCACGCTGGACGAAGTCCGGCAACACTTCCGCCAGAAAGACGACCTCGCGGAGGCCTGGTTCGACCGCGCGGACCGGTCCATGCTCGTTGCGGAACGCAGTGCCGGGTTCCTGTACCAGCCCCTGCATGTGCGCCTGGGCCAGGTAATCGCGGACTGGCTGGCTGCACTGGCGCCGCACCGCCGTGTGACCCGGGAAATGCTGGCCTGCAAGCTGGAACCCGGTCACATCCACCTGCAGGTGCCCGGCATCCTGCGCGTCAGCCGCACCGTGCAATGGTTCCGCGAGGCCGCCTGCCAGGACAGCACGGGCCTGCGGCGCATCCTCGATGAAACCGCGCTCACCGCGATTTATCTCGCGGTCTTCGCGCGCTGGCTGTTCGACGATTCCGCAAACGGAGTCCGCAGCAGGCAGCACCTCGATACGGCGCTGCGCCGCTGTTTCGGAACCGGCGCCGCGGCCGTCGAAACGCCCCCCGGCCCGGAAGGGACGAGCGCGGGAGCCGGGGTGTCAGAACCGGCCGACCCCGACATGGCATGAGCCCGCAGATACCACCGCCCTGAGGGTCCCCGGATCTGGCCGCTACCGGTTCCCTGATGACCCACTGCGGCGCGACGGTATGCACCTGGACGCAATCCTGCAGGTCCGGACCGGGGTGATTGGTGTCAGGGACGGTTTTTCACTTACTATGTACCCGAACCTCCTGACACGGACGGGCACCCGGATTGGAATTCAAGGATTACTACGAAATCATGGGCGTCGGACGCGACGCCTCGCAGGACGAGATCAAGCGCGCCTACCGCAAGCTGGCACGCAAGTATCATCCGGACGTCAGCAAGGAACCGGAAGCGGAGACGCGCTTCAAGGAAATGGGCGAGGCCTACGAGGTACTCAAGGACCCGGAGAAGCGGGCGGCCTATGACCAGCTGGGCGCCAACTGGAAGGCAGGCCAGGATTTCCGGCCGCCACCGGACTGGGACCAGGGCTTCGAGTTCCATGGCGGTGGTTTTACCGGTGGCGATGCCTCCCGGTTCAGCGATTTCTTCGAAAGTCTGTTCGGCCAGGGCTTCACGCAGACGGCGCACGGGCATCCCGGCATGCATGCGCGTGGCGAGGACACCTTCGCCAGGGTCCTGATCGACCTGGAAGACGCCTACCAGGGTGCCACGCGCAACCTGACCCTGCGGCATACCGAACTGGGTGCGGACGGAAGGCCGCAGACCCGGGAGCGCACCCTGACGGTACGGATTCCGCAAGGGGTCCGGCAGGGGCAGCATATTCGCCTGGTCGGGCAGGGCTCACCGGGCATCGGCAAGGGCAAGGCCGGCGACCTGTACCTGGAGGTGGAATTCAACCCGCATGCGATCTACCACGTCGAGGGCCGGGATGTATTCCTGGAGCTGCCGGTTGCGCCCTGGGAGGCCGCGCTCGGGGCAACGATCCAGTCACCCACGCCGCGTGGCAAGGTGGAGCTGAAGGTACCGCCGGGAACCACGGCCGGCAGAAAACTGCGTCTGAAGGGACGGGGAATTCCGGGACAGCCGCCCGGTGACCTGTACATCGTCATCCAGGTCGCCCTGCCACGGGCGGACAGTGAGGCAGGTAAAGCCGCCTACCGGCAGTTTGCCGAACAGATGCCCTTCAATCCGCGTGAACACCTGGGGGTCCGGGACGCATGAGCAGAGAAGAGCCGCCACTGTTGACGGGAGAAGTCCTGGAAGAAGAGGTCGAACTGACCCTGGCCGAACTGTGCAGCTGCTGCCAGATCACGGCGGAATGGGTCTTCGAACTGGTCGACGAAGGCATCCTGGAGCCGCACGGCCGCACTTCTTCCAGCTGGCGGTTCAGCGGCATCAGCGTGCACCGGGTACGCTGCGTGCAGCGCCTGGAGAGTGACCTGGGGGTGAACGTCGCGGGCGCAGCCCTGGCGCTGGAACTGATCGAGCAACTCGAGGAACTGCGCACGCGCCTGCAGCGGTTCGGGAAATAGAAGCGGGGCCGGATCGAGTTTCATTCACCAGGCGGCCAGGGCGTGTGGTTGAAGGTATATTCGCCCAGGGTCCGTTCGCGGCCGTTGTCGACCGCAAGCAGGCGCATTCGCAACGTGGTGGCCGGCAGTGCGCGCAGCATGCCGATGTTCGGAGAAAAGATCACCCCGCCGCTGCCGGCAAGGAAGGGAACATCCTCCTGCCGCATTTCCGAACCGGCAGCGCCGCCGACCGTGACCAGATCGACGCGCTGCACCTCGTCCAGCGGGGCCTCCAGATGCGCCACCACGATATCGTCGCCGGGGGCGACCGTGCAGTTCACCGCGCCATTGCGCGCTACGCGATACTCCCGCACCCGCAGGCCGTCGTCGGCCAGCCGGCGTACGAACGGCTCGTCGACCACCATGCTCACGCCGCTCTGCTGGACCAGTTTGCGTACTTCCTGCGCCAGTGACGCCAGTTGCTCCAGGCGGTGGCTGCACCCGGCGCAGCCGAGGTAGTGTTCTTCCGTGCGCGCCTGGTCTTCGGGATCGAGTTCCCCGAGCCAGTAGCCGAGCAGGATCTCCCACGACAACGGTGACGGGCAGGCCGGGGCGCTCATCGGGTCTCTCCGGAGACGCAGATCCGCAGCCGCTGCAGGCCGCGGTGCCGGATCACGCGCAGGTTCGCCGGGCTCACGTTCAGCTCGCGCGCCAGCGCAGCGGCCGGCATATCATCATAGAAGGTCAGCAGCAGCACCGTGCGCTCCCGTTCCGGCAGGCGTTCGAGACAGTGCGCCAGCCGCTCGCGATCGAAATCCGGCGCCGGTGCATCCGGCGGCAACAGCGCCTCGCCGTAGGCTGCCAACAGGCGCTCGCGCCGTGCCTGCCCGCGCCGCAGTTCCAGTACCGTCATGCGGCAGATGCCGAACACGAATGACGCCAGCCGTTCCGGCTCGCGCAACGCGCCGGTGCGCAGGCGCTCGATCAGCAGCAGCATGACCTGTTGCATGAGATCGGCGGCGGCGGCCTCGTTGCGCAGGTGCCGCAATCCGTACAGGCGTACCCGCGGCGCGAGCCGGCGGTACAGTTCCGCCTCCGCCCCGGGATCGGTGCCGGGCGCCGCCTGCTCCACCCGTCGTGCCAGCGTGGCGTCATCCGGCACGGTTTCGGGGTCGGGAAAGTGCATTCGATCAGCATATTCCGCCCTCCCTGCCTTGGGAAGTGTAACGATCCGGCCGCCCGTTACACTTCCCCGGTACACCCACCCGAAAAAAAGGAGCACACCGTGATCACCAACCCGCAATCCGGCACCAATATCCACGAGATCGCCAGCGGTATCTACCGGATCAACACCCCCATCGACCTGCCGGTCGGCGCCTTCAACTTCAACCAGTACCTGATCGTGGACGACAAATCCATGCTGTTCCATACCGGTCCGCGCCGCCTGTTCCCGCTGGTACAGGAAGCCATCGCCGCGATCACGCCGCCCGAGCGTCTGGCCTATATCGGCTTTTCGCATTTCGAGGCCGACGAATGTGGTGCGCTGAACGAGTTTCTGGCGCTGGCACCGGAGGCCGTGCCGGTGTGCAGCCGGGTCGCGGCCATGGTGTCGATCAACGACATCGCCGACCGTGCCCCGCATGCGCTGGGAGACGGTGACTCGCTGGCACTCGGCCGGCATTCCCTGCGCTGGTTCGATACGCCGCATTTACCCCATGCCTGGGACTGTGGACTCATGTTCGACGACAGCACCCGCACCCTGCTGTGCGGCGACCTGTTCACGCAGGGAGGAAAAGGCGAAGAAGCGCTGGTCGAGACCGACATCCTGGGACCGAGCGAGGCCTTCCGTGGCGCGATGGACTACTACGCGCACACCCCGAATACCGGCGCAATGCTGGAACGCCTGGCCGCGCAAGTCCCCGCGACCCTGGCCTGTATGCACGGCAGTGCGTGGACGGGGGATGGTGCGGGGCTGCTGCGCGCCCTGGCGCAGTCCATCGCGCAGCGGCAAGCGCAGGCGGCCTGACGCAAACGGGGCCGGCGCACGCGGGTTCCCTGCGAGCGGAAGGAATGGTGCGCTGACTCCGGCAGGGGGCCGGACACGGACCTGCGCGGGAATATGCCGGCCCGTTTGGCGCCAGTCCCTTTCCACCGCGGGTCCGCCGTGCGGATGCCGGTTGCCCGTGCGACGAGTACACTATGCTTCCCGGCCGGGTCCTGCAGCGCAGCCTGATCGTCGCGCTGCTGGCCGCCGTCGCGCCGGCCGCGGCAGACCATCCACGGGATCCTGCAACCATGTCCGAACCGCGCATCGAAACCGCTCTCCGGCTGATGGAACGGTTCGAGACAAACACCCGGGCGCAGGCCGGCCGGCCTGCGCGGCGCTACCTGTGGACCGATGCCTACGCGGTGTGCAATGACCTCGGCCTGGCACGCGCGACCGGTGACCGGGCCTGGCGGGAGCGTGCGCTGGCGCTGGTCGAAGAGGTACACCATACCCTTGGCCGGCATCGCGCCGACGCTCCGCGCAGCGGCTGGATCAGCGGGCTGAGTGACGCGGAAGGTGCGGCGCATCCCACCGCCGGCGGGCTGCGCATCGGCAAACCCCTGCCCGAGCGGGCCCCGGACGAAGCGCTGGACGAACGCCTCGAGTGGGACCGTGATGGCCAGTACTTCCACTACCTGACGCGCTGGATGCACGCACTCGACCAGGTGGCACGCGCCACCGGGGAGGCGCGTTACAACCGCTGGGCACGCGAGCTCGACGCGACCGCATTCCATGCCTTCACCTATCGGTCGGGACCGGTGCGGCGCATGCACTGGAAGATGAGTATCGACCTGACGCGCCCGCAGGTCGCGTCCATGGGCCAGCATGATCCGCTGGACGGCTACGTCACCACCCTGCAACTGCGCACCACGGCCGCTGCGCTGGAACAGGCGCGGGCACATCCGGACCTGGCGGAGGAAAACCGCGCCTACGCAGCAATGGTGCATCACGGTACGTGGGCCACCGACGATCCGCTGGGCATCGGCGGGCTGCTGGTCGACGCCTGGCGGGTGCAGCAGCTGTTGCAGCGGGGGGCCGATGTCGCACCACAGCTGTTCACACAGCTGCTCGATGCCGCACGCGGCGGCCTGGTTCACTATATGCGCAGTGGCGACCTGCAACTGCCGGCCCGTTACCGGCTGGCGTTTCGCGAGTTCGGGCTGGCCATCGGCCTGCATGCCGTGGCACGGATGCAGGCCGCAACCGATGGTCGACACACGCCACTCGACGCACTCGCGCAGTACGTGCCGCTGGCCGGTGACATCGAGTCGTTCTGGCTCGACCCGGTGCAGCAGCACTCGCCCACCTGGACCGGACACGAGGACATCAACACGGTGATGCTGGCGACCAGCCTGGCGCCGGACGGCTGCCTCGACCTGCACTAGACGGAACGCAGGGCGGATACCCTGACAGCGGTCATCCGCCCCCGTCTTTCAGACATCTCATGCGGCGTACTTCTCTTTCGCCGCGCGGGCACGCTGCGCCTCGTCCGGGCTGTAGGCCCTGCCCGACCAGAGCATTTCGTAGGCGATCTCCTCGTTGCCGTTCTCGCACAGGGCGAGCACGTCACGAAACAACGGCTGGAAGGTCGCGCTGCGATGGGAACGCTCGTGGTCCTCGAAAGAACGCCAGAACGTCACGATCAGCGCCTCGCGGTCCTGCAGCGGACTGGTCACCGCCTGGCCGATGGTCGAGCCTTCATTGGAGATGGCGCCGCTGTTCAGGACCACGAAGCCGCCCACGAAGCCGGTGTCGGAGTGGTAGGTCTTCACGTTCTCGCACAGGGTGGCGACCCGCTCCTGCAGGTCGTCGACCGTATAGCCATCCTTGAGAATCACCCGATTGACGGTAACCACGCCATCGAGCGGGAAGTCAGGAATCAGTGTACGCATGGCAACCTCCTGTATCAGTGATTCAACCTTTTCTTATATTATAATCCTGACTAATTTAGTCAAGTATTCCAAAGTGGGGGGTGCGCTGCTAAGCCACTATTTCTGCGGGAGAAACAGGCCAGGAGTCGGCCCGCTTCCGGGTCACGGACTGGGATTGGGGTGTGTCGCGTGGATGGCCTGTATACCCTCCAGTACCCCGGCAGACAGTGCCAGGTCGACGCTGGCGATGTTGCTGCGCAACTGCTCCAGGGTCGTGGCCCCGATGATGGTACTGGTGAGAAAGGGACGGCTGTGCACGAAAGCCAGTGCCATCTGCGCGCAGTCCAGGCCGTGGGCGTGCGCCAGTTCGGCATAGGCCGCGGTGGCCTGTTGCGCAGCCGGACTGCTGTAACGCGTGTAGTCCGGGAACAGGGTCAGCCGCGCGCCCGGCGGACGGGCGCCGTCCAGGTATTTGCCGGACAGCACGCCGAAACCCAGTGGCGAATAGGCCAGCAGGCCGCAGTGTTCGCGCCACGACACCTCGGCGGCGCCGACTTCATAGGAACGGTTCAGCAGACTGTAGGGATTCTGTACCGTGACCACGCGCGGCAGGCCGTGTTGTTCTGCGGCCTGCAGGAAGCGCATGATGCCCCAGGGTGTCTCGTTGGAAAGACCGACGTGGCGGATCTTGCCGGCCTGCACGCATTCCTGCAGCACCGCCAGTGTTTCGGCCACGGGGGTCAGATCGCTTTCGTCTCCCGGCTCGAATCCCCGCCGGCCGAAGAAATTCGTGTTGCGCTCCGGCCAGTGCAGTTGGTACAGGTCGATGCAGTCGACCTGCAGGCGCCGCAGGCTGCCCTCCAGCGCAGCGGTGATATGTTCCCGGTTGAAACGCGTCCGCCCCCGGCGGATGTGGTCGATCCAGCCCACGCCGGGGCCGGCGATCTTGCTGGCGAGCACGATGCGGTCGCGGTTGCCGGTTTTTTTCAGCCACTCGCCGATGATCACCTCGGTCTGCGCGTAGGTATCCCCGCGCGGCGGGATCGGGTACAGCTCCGCGGTATCGAAGAAATTCACGCCCTGCGCAAAGGCGAAGTCCATCTGCTCGAAGGCATCAAGCCGGGTATTCTGCTCCCCCCAGGTCATGGTACCCAGGCAGATTACGCTGACCTCGATCCCGGTGTCGCCGAGTGTTCGATACTGCATGACTCATCCTCCGCGTGGGCGTCCGTTCCGCCAGCATAGCGAAACGCAGGACTGCAGGTGTGTTCTGACCGGCAATCCGCCCGGACGGTTCCAGGGCTGCCGGATACAGGAGAGCACGATACACGCCTCCTCGACGGCCGCCAGCGGGCGGGGAAACCGTGGTCGATCAGGAACCACGCTGCAGGGTACCGCTGAACACCGAGACCTCGTGACCGTTCTCACTCGTCACCGAACGGAACTCCAGGCTGTTCGCAGCAGACAGGTGTAACACGATGCGCTCTTCCATAGGCTTGCCTTCCTGGCGCCAGGTGTAGCGGGCCTGCAGGGTATGCGGCCCCTTCCAGTGCACTACGTGGTCGTGCGTATCTCCGGTGTTGGTCACGGCATACCAGTGTCCCGTACCGGTGAGGGGATCGACGCCGAACAGGTCGGTCTCGGCCAGGACCTGTTTGCCGGCGCGGTCGTGTCCGTTCATCGTGCACAGCACCGCCCAGCCTTGTGAAGCCTTTTGGCACTGCATGTGCAGGTCGAACTGCGACTGCTGGCCGTTTTCGCGGACGCTGCCTGCGCCTTTCCAGTCACCGGTCAGAACGTAATAGCCGGCTGCCGGCGGTGCCGTGGTGGTTTCTTCCGCGGCCCCGGCCTGGGGCAGACAGGCGAACAGGGTGAGGGCAATGGCGGCGAACAGCCTGGTGACGGTATGCATTGTGGATCTCCCGTGTTAGCCGAGACCGGCGGGATGACGGCCTTGCGGTATTGCCTGTTGTACACCAGATCCCGGCCGGCATGAAGAACCATACCGCGTGAACAGGATGCCGGGGCCCTTGCCCGGATCACATCTTCCCGCTCTGAATGCTTAACAACGCCTACCCATAAGATACAAGAGCACAGTTATCGCAGGCACAAGGAGAAAACGTGCTCTGACGCCATACACCCATTTCGTCGCTTCATCCCGTGGCGGCGAGGTAATGCATGCTGAACAGGTCTTCCGGATCGGTCCAGACGCTGACCGGGGCAAAGCCGGCGTTTGCCGCGAGCTGCTGGAATTCCGCGATGGTATACTTGTAGGAGTTTTCGGTGTGGATGGTCTCGCCGGCCCTGAACAGGTAGCTCCGGCCATCGATGCGCACCCGGTGCTGCTGCCGGCACACCAGGTGCATTTCGATCCTTCCCTCCTGTGCATTGTAATGCGCCTCATGAAGAAACCGGCCCGGATCAAAGTCCGCGCCGAGGCGGCGGTTGATGTGCGCCAGCACGTTGAGATTGAAATCCGCCGTAATCCCCAGTGCGTCGTTATAGGCCTTCTCCAGCGTGCCGACCGCTTTCTTGAGATCCACCCCGATCAGCAGACCGCCTTCGCGGCCAACCTGCTCACGCACGCGCTGCAACAGCGCCAGTGCCGATTCCGGATCGAAATTGCCGATACTGGAGCCCGGGAAGAACACGTTGCAGCGGCCCGGGCCAGGCACCGGCAGGTTCCAGGGCCGGGTGAAATCGATACAGGCCGCGTGCACCGTCAACCAGGGATAGTCGGCTGCCAGGCGGCGTGCCGAATCGATCAGGTGCTGGCGCGAGATATCCATCGGCACGTACAGTCGCGGCCGTACGGCCTCCAGCAACAGCCGGATCTTGGTGCTGCTGCCGCTGCCCAGTTCCAGCAGGATACTGCCCTTGCCCAGCAGCCGTGCCATTTCCGGTCCATACCGACGCAGCAGGCCGACTTCCGTGCGCGTAAGGTAATACTCCGGCAGACGCGTGATACGATCGAACAGCACCGAGCCCCGCTTGTCATAGAAAAGCTTCGGTGGCAGTGATTTCCGTGGCTGCGACAGCCCGGCATGCACCTCGCGCAGCATGGTATCAGGCTGCTCGTGCAGGTCGGTCAGCCGGATGGCGTCGTCAGCAGTCAGGGTTGCGGATTCCATGGCGAGATTCTTCCCGGTTCAGGGATCGTCGGCCAGGCGGATGCCGCTGAACTGCCACTGGTCCTGTGGATAGAAGAAATTGCGGTATGTCGCACGCGCATGTCCGGGCGGGGTGACACAGGAACTGCCGCGCAGTACCAGCTGGTTGCACATGAACTTGCCGTTGTATTCGCCGATCGCGCCCGGTGCGGGACGGTACCCGGGATACGGCGCATAGGCCGAACGCGTCCACTGCCACAGGCTGCCGAACCACTGCGCATCGTCCGCTCCGCTGCGGGCCCGCGGGTGCAGCCGGATGCCGGCCCGTGCAGGTTCACCATCAAAATAGCGACAGGCGGTCTCCCATTCCTGTTCGGTCGGCAGGCGCATACCGTACCAGCGTGCACAGGCATCCGCCTCGTAATAGTTGACGTGACAGACCGGGCGCTCCGGCTCGAGCGGCTGCAGGCCGTACAGGGTGTATTCGCACCACGCCCCGTCGCACCGCAGCCAGTACTGCGGGTGCGCGTTGCCCTGCCCCTGCCGCCAGGCCCAGCCATCCGACAACCACAGGCCGGGATTGTCGTATCCACCGTCATCCATGAAGTCGCGGTACTCCGCATTGGTCAGCAACCGGTCGGCCATGCGAAACCCCGGCAGCCGGAAGTCATGGCGCGGCAGCTCGTTGTCGAAGCAAAACCCCGCTCCCGCATGACCGATGCCGGCATCCATGGCCGGCACCTCGCACATGCGCAGGCTCCCCGGGACCGGCACCGGCGTCGAGACCGGCGCCGGGCCCAGTGCGGGGTACAGCGGGTTGAAGGAAAAGCTGTATTTGATATCGGTGCACAGCAGTTCCTGGTGCTGCTGCTCGTGCTGCAGGCCCAGTTCGCAACGCTCCAGGATCACGGCCCGGTCCGGGTGGTCGTGCTGCGACAGCAGGGTGGTCACGGCCGCATCGACGGACGCGCGGTAGGCGAGCACCTCGCGCACGGTGGGGCGTGACAGCAGCCCGCGTTGCGCGCGCGGATATTGCACACCGATGCCATGGTAATAGCTGTTGAACAGGGTTTCGAACTGCGCGTGGAAGGGACGATACCGCCTCGCGAACGGCTTGAGGACAAAGGTTTCGAAGAACCAGCTGGTGTGGGCAAGATGCCATTTCGGCGGACTGACCTCGGGCATCGCCTGCAGTCCGAAATCCTCGATCTCCAGGGATGCACACAACGCCACCGTGGCCTGCCGGACGCGCTGGTAGCCGGCAATCCAGGATTTCTCACCGCTATCGGCCTTGTGTGCCTGTGCCGTCATGCTGACCTGTGGTTCTGGATCCAGCCCGGCTCGCCGGGTGCGTTGCCGGCGCCCGTGTACCGTCATTCTAGGCAAGAAATACCGGGGCAAAAAGGTGTCTGAGCACATTTTCTGTTCATTCAGGCGATAATGCGCTCGGACACCTATATGTTGAGATTGGTTCATGGCTGGTTTCCGGTCCCGATTCTCGCTAGGCTTACGCCCCATGCCTGACCAGAACCGATCTCATCGTTCCGCGTGGCCGCGACCGTGGCGATTTTTGTTTCCGGCAAGGCGCGACGAGCGCGGTGTAGCCGTAGCTACAGCAGCGAGCCGCACCACGGCCAGGGGCAGAAATCGCCCGCTCCCAAAGGGTTGCGTCTGAAACCCGGCCCTGCTGTATTGCCTCGCCTGCCCGTACCTCACGTACTGTGCTGCGCGCTTCGACGAAGACCTCGATGAGGCAACGCAAGAAGATATGGAAGAACAGTACGACCAGTTGCTGGAAGAGAGCGCCCGCCGCGCTGACGAAGCAGACGATGCCCCGCATGCCGTTCACCGGGTCGGCATCCGCTTCCAGTGCGGCGATGGTACGACCGGCCTGGTGCGTCTCTCCCCGGGCTGGCGAACCGGGTGCGCTGCTGCCTTGCCATGCTCGAACTCGCAGGCCTTCGTGCAGACGGTCGTGGATGCCGTGGAGCATCCGGGCGACAGGCCGCTGTGCAAGCCCTGATGCCGGAGTACCCGTAACGCCAGGCAATGTAACCAGCTGCCTGATTTCCGAAACCCGTTCATCCGGTCTGAAACCTGTCATGTCCAACAAGACGTTCACCCTCTCCGACCCCCTGTATGAATACCTGCTGGGCGTCTCGCTGCGGGACGACCCGCTGCGCCGCCGGCTGCGCGAGGAGACCGCCCGGGATGAAATGGCGCGCATGCAGAGTTCACCGGAAATGGGCCAGTTGATGGCGCTGCTGGTGCAGCTGATCGGGGCGCGCAAGGCGCTGGAAGTCGGCGTCTATACCGGCTACAGCGCCCTGTGCGTAGCCGGTGCGTTGCCCGCCGACGGCAAACTGGTGGCCTGCGACATCAGCGAGCGCTGGACGGCGGTGGCGCAGCGCTACTGGCAGGAAGCCGGCATCGCCGGGAAGATCGAGCTGCGGCTGGCACCGGCGCTGGAGACACTGGATGCCCTGATCGCGGACGGTGAGTCGGGCAGCTTCGACTTCGCGTTTATTGACGCCGACAAGGAAAACTACCCGGGCTACTACGAGCGCGCACTGCAACTGCTGCGTCCCGGTGGCCTGATCGCCGTCGACAATACGCTCTGGTCCGGCCAGGTGGCCGACCCCGAGTACCAGGATGCCGACACCCGCGCGATTCGCGCATTCAATGCAGCACTGCACCGGGATAACCGGGTGGAAATGAGTCTGATTCCCATCGCCGATGGCCTGACACTCGCCATGAAGAAGCAATAAATTGCTCCGGTCGCGACGCGTGCCCATGCATCCGGACCCGTGATTCCCCGCGCATCGCTTCCGCCACTGGCACGCCACCCGTTTTTCGCACAGAAAGGGTGCGCGCAGACTGCGGCAGTGCATCAGCATGGCGCAGGCACGCTGCGGATGAGCGCTCCGCCCGGCCTCCGCAAGCTTCACTTATCTCAAAATAGAAAATGCTGTCTCCAAGTACCGTCACGGTTCTGTTATGGTTGCCACAACGAGTCATCGGGAACCTGGCCGCAGCATTCACCATCGAACCGATGACTGGCCACGACCCGGGCCGGCTTGCCTGTCGCCACGCGACGGCCCGTTCGTTACCTGCCGTGTGCGAGGGCGGTAACAACGCCGGTCCGTACTCTCAGTTAACCAGATCGTTGCAATAGCGGTCTCCGGGGCATTCTTTACCTGCGTCATGGCGCAACGGGCAATTCGCGAATACGAAGGCAAGCGGGTATTCCACACGGACTGGTCACGTCACTTCGGCCAGTTCCGCTATGACTTCCAGGCAGCCAGTGTCGCCAGCGGCGAGGAACTGGCCGGACTTGCGGCGCAAGACGAGCACCAATGGCTGCACCAGCGCCCGCTGGTGGTCAAGCCGGACATGATCTTCGGCAAGCGCGGACTCAACAACCTGGTGCTGTACCGGGTACACAAACCCGGCGATGTCACCCTCGATGATGCAGTGCGCTGGATCGACGAACAGCGTGGCCAAACCACCACCCTGCTCGGTGGCCAGAGCGGCGTCCTCAGCCGGTTCATCGTCGAGCCGTTCGTCGATCACGACAGTGCGGCCGAGTATTACATTGCCGCGGTCATGGGTGACGACACCGACCTCCTGTCGCTGAGCGCACAGGGCGGTATCCATATCGAGGAGAACTGGGGGGCGGTTCACCAGGTCGAGATTCCGCCGCTCGTGAAGGACACCGAACTCGCCGCCATGATCACCGCGGCGGTTCCCGAGAACATTCCCGACCGGGAGCGATTCGCCCTGTTCGCCACCGATTTCTATCGCTTTTTCCGCGACCAGCACTTCGCCTACCTGGAGGTCAACCCGTTCTGCTTCGCGGGCGAAACGGTGCACCTGCTCGACCTGGTCGCGAAGGTCGACGACACCGCCGGATTCCTGATGGAAGACCGCTGGGGCCCGCTGTATTTCCCGACCCCCTTCGGGATGAAGGCCCCCGGCCCGGAGGAAAAGCGCATCAAGTCGATGGACGAAAAAAGCGGTGCCTCGCTCAAGTTGACCGTGCTCAACCCGCTGGGCCGCGTCTGGACCCTGGTGGCCGGTGGCGGCGCCTCGGTGGTGTACGCCGATACCATCGCCGACCTGATCGGCGCCGAGGAACTGGCCAACTACGGCGAGTACTCGGGCAATCCGAACACGCAGGAAACCCGCGTCTACACGGAAACCCTGCTTGACCTGATGACACGCGTCCCCGACCCGCAGGGGCGGGAAAAACTGCTGATCATCGGCGGCGCCATCGCCAACTTCACGGATGTCGCCAAAACCTTCACCGGCATCATCCAGGCCATGCGTGCCTACCACGAAAAGATGCGCCAGGTCGGCGTGCGTATCTACGTGCGTCGCGGCGGCCCGAACTACGAGGTGGGTCTGCGCGATATGCAGAAGGCGGCCGTGGAACTCGGACTGCCGATCGAGGTATACGGACCCGAAACCCACATGACCGACATCGTCAGGCTGGCGCTGGCAGCATGAGCACATCGACCGGAACGCCCGCAACGGCCTTGCCACAGACGCCCGCGTCCACCCCCCGCGCGGAAGGGCACCGCGCCCCGCAAACCTTGTTCACGCGCGACACACAGGCCATCTTCTGGAACAACCACCAGAGCGCGATTCAGCGCATGCTCGACTACGACACCCTGATCGGTCGCAGTCTGCCGTCGGTGGCCGCCATCGTGTCGCCTACCGCGAGCAGCCGCTTCGGCAAGTTCTTTTTCGGTAACAGCGAGGTTCTGATACCCGTCTACCGGAATACCGCCGACGCGTCCGCCGCGCATGCACATGCCGACGTGTTGCTGAACTTCGCCTCCTTCCGGCGCGCCTGGCGCACCAGCAACGAGGCTCTCGACATTCCCGGCATCCGCGCGCTGATGATCACCGCGGAGGGCGTCCCGGAACGGCAGGCGCGCGCACTCAAGTTACGCGCACGGCAACTGGGCAAGCTGGTCATCGGCCCGGCGACGGTGGGCGCCATCACGCCGGGCGCGTTCAAGACCGCCAACATCGGCGGCACCCTGGAAAACATCATTGCCAGCAGGATGCACCGCGCCGGCTCCTGTGGCCTGGTCACCCGTTCGGGCGGACTGTTCAATGAACTGGCGAACACCGTTGCACTGAATGCGGACGGCATCAGCGAGGGAGTCGCGATCGGCGGCGATCGCTTTGCCGGCTCCGGTTTCCTGGAGCATATGCTGCGCATGCAGGAGAACCCGGCGGTCAAGTACCTGCTGATGCTGGGGGAAGTGGGCGGCACCGAGGAATACCGCGTCATCGAGGCCGTCGAGGACGGCCGCATCACCAGGCCCGTGATCGGCTGGTGCATCGGCACCATCGCCAGCCATTTCTATACCGGCGTGCAGTTCGGGCACGCGGGCGCCAGCGCCAGCAGCGACCGGGAGATGGCCCGCGCCAAGAACGAGGCGATGCGCAGCGCCGGCATCCGCGTGCCGCGCAGCTTCAACGACCTGCCCGAGATCATCAAGGGCGTGCACAGCGAACTGCACGCCGAGGGCATCATCGAGGACATCGCCGAACCGGTCACCGCCCCGTTGCCGGAAGACTGCCAGACGGCACTCAAGGCCGGGCGGGTGCGCAGAAGCACCCACTTCACCTGCACCATCTCCGACGACCGCGGCGAGGAAGCCACCTACGCGGGCATCCCGATCAGTGCGCTGGCGAGTCCGGAAAGTGGTTACGGGATCGGCGACGTGATCACCCTGCTGTGGTTCCGGCGGCGTTACCCGCAATGGGCCAGTGCATTCCTGGAAACCGTGATCAAGACCGTCGCCGACCACGGACCGGCGGTCAGCGGCGCACATAACGCACGTATCACCGCGCGCGCCGGCAAGGATGTCATCAGCGCACTGGCCAGTGGCCTGCTCACCATCGGCCCGCGCTTCGGCGGCGCCATCGACGGTGCTGCGCACTGGTTCCGGCTGGGCGCCGGGAAAGGACTGTCTCCCGCCGCGTTCATCGACTTCATGGCCGAGCAGGGCGTGATGATTCCCGGCATCGGCCACCGCATCAAGTCGGTCAGGAACCCCGACCGGCGCGTCGAGAGTCTGAAGCAGTATGCCGCGCAGCACTTCCCGGCCACGCGTCTGCTGGACTACGCGCTTGCCGTTGAACAGCAGACCATCCGCAAGAAGGACAACCTGATCCTGAATGTCGACGGCACCATCGGCGTGCTGATGGTGGACCTGTGGCGCGGCCTGGGTTACAGCGAGGAGGAGATCGGGCAGTTCATCGACTCGGGCACGCTGAACGCGTTTTTCGTGCTGGGCCGCTCGATCGGCTTCATCGGCCACATCCTCGATGAAAAACGCCTCAACATGCCGATGTACCGGCATCCCTTCGACGACATCCTCTACGACGTGACAGCGCCGGCCGAAGAGTAACGGCACCGCCCCCACTTCCGCCTTTCCGTGCTGGCCTGCGAATCAATCGCTGTTCATCGGCCGCAGACGGCTCGATGCAGCCATCGAACGCCCGGCCGGTTCCCCCGGGCATTTCCGGTTTATCAGCAGCGGCGGGACCGGACTCACATCTGCGTGTTGTCAGGACCCGTCGATAACGGGCGGGAGGTGATGTATCTGTCCCGAACGCTCACAGGTCATCATGGCGGCCGATGGCGCGACGGAAAAGAACCTGACGCTGCTCGTGGAGGAACCGGCCGGCGCGTATCTGAAACAGAGGCGCAGGACGATGTCTGCATGCATGCCAGCAGAAATGTGCCCTGACACGGCGCGTACATTCGTATTAATACAAATGTATTAGCAGGCCTGGCTCACTGGAACGGCTATCCGGAAATATGCCAGAATGCCTGTCGAGGCAACAAACAATTCCAACAAGACTGCTCGAGGTGTATAGCCCATGAAGATGCGCGCCGCTGTCCTGATACCGGCCCTGTTGTCCTGCCTCCTCGCAGCCTGTGGTGGAGGCGGTAGTGGTGGCGGCGCCGTCAAGCCACTCGACTACACTGGCAACACCAATGCCGCGATTATCAAGCGGGCAAACGCTCTTGTGCTTGCCTCCAGCACGCTGACCGGAGGTCTGGCTCAGGCACTGACTACCGCCGGTACAAGCGCTGCCGGCGCAGCGTACAGCCCGACTGCTTCCGTCCAGTCCGTAGCGGTCAGTCAAAGCAGGCACTGCGACAGCGGTACGGCCACGTTTTCGGGCGAGCTCGACGATCGCGGCCTGGGAACGCTGAACATCTCCTTCAGTGATTGCTCATTGGGCGGTAACGTCTTCAACGGCAACGCAACACTCAGGATACGCGCCTATGACCTGGCCATCGACGAGTTTACCGATGCCACGTTCACGTTCCTGAATGTATCGCTGAGCGGTGTTACGGGTAATGTCATTATCGGTGGCACCATGCGTGACGTCGTTACCCGCGACACGAACAGCGAGCAACTCACCCTGAACACGACCGTCGAGGATGCCAGGACCGGGCACCAGGTGAAAACCGGGAATCTGGTTTCAGAACTGGTCTACGACGACATACTCAACCCCGGCGCCTACACCGAAAGCCTGACCGGAAGGGTCTATGATTCCACCGCGGGCTACGTTGACGTCAGTACCCTGCAACCGCTGTCCTACTCCGGCCAGGTCGTACTCTACCCCGACTCGGGTGGCCATCTGCGGCTCACAGGTGCGAGCAGTGCAAGCATTGATGTCGTCTGGCTGTCAGCGACGGACGTGATGCTTGCCGTTGACGTGGACGGTGACAACAGTATTGACTATGCCAACGCCATACCGTGGAGCGTCTTCAGCGGCAATACCGGAATCCCTCAGCCGCCGGATGCGGCCACCATGACCGACCAGGCGATCGGCAACATCGGCCTGACACTGGATGCAAGCAGCAGCCGGGACTCCAATGGTGACCTGTTGGATTATTCATGGCAGGTGATATCCGAACCGTCACCGGGCGCCGGCAGCTTTTCAGCCGCCAGCGGTCCGTACACCACATTCACCGGCCGCACCAGCGGCACGTATAATGTCAGACTGACGGTGACGGACGGCACCACGCCGGTCACGCAGGATTTCACGCTGACGGTGTTCACCGGGTATACGGCAACCAATCCGCACCGGCTCGAATATCGGGTCATCGATGCCGGGTACGACGCGCTGAGCAACCGGATCATCCTGGTCACCACCGACCCCGACGCGCTGCACATGCTCGATCCGGTCAGCGGGGGCGAAGACGTCATCCCGTTGCCCATGCCGCCGACCAGCGTCTCGATCGCACCCGGCGGCACACAGGCCGCGGTCGGTCATGACGGTCATGTCACGCTGGTTGATCTGGCGACACGCCAGGTACTGGAAACCTGTGACCTTTCAACCCGCGCCGCGGATGTAGTTCTGGCGTCCAACGGATTCGTTCACGCCGTTTCGGGTATAGGCCAGTGGGACAAGTTGCGCAGCATCGATCTTGCAACATGCACCGAAACCAATGCCGCTTCGAGATCGCTTTATGCACGGAGCCTGATGGCCCTGCACCCCGACGGGGTCTCCATCTATGCCAGGGACAGCATTACCGGTTATCTTGAAAAATATTCGGTAGCAGGCGGCGCGGCCACCTACCAGTACCAGAGTCCGCAGTACTACTCCCCCGTGCGGATTCACAAACCCTGGATCTCCGGAGACGGCAGCCGTATCTACATCGACAACGGAAAGGTACTGTCCGCATCGGACATACAGGCACAGGACATGCAGGAGATCGGCACACTGCCGGGTGTCGATTACATCAGGGCCATGGACGGCTCGACAGAAGCTGGCAGTGTCGCCCTTATCCCGAATGGCCCGGTTACCGTCGCTACCGGCCTGGAGGATACCGCGCTACTGGTCTTCGATAACCAGACCCTGGCACTGCAGCAGACAACCACGCTACCCGCACTGGATTCCGGGGGCCAGGGCTACCCGCGTCACGGCCGCTACGTGTTTTACAGCGCAGATGGCAGCCTGCTGTACGTAATATCCGAGGTGGATTCCACCGCAAACCTGGCACAGCCGTGGCACGTCATCACCTACGCAGCCGCTACCATGCTGCCAGTCACCGGGCCTGCGCCCGGCAACACGCGCCCGGTGGCCAGCGCCGGTGCTGACATGATGTTGCAGCAGGGCACCAAAGGCACTGTGTCCGGACAGGCCAGCTTCGACCCGGATGGCGATCCCCTGACCTATACCTGGAGCCTGGCTGCGGCACCACCAGACAGTAACGCAGCCACCATTGACAACCCGAACCAGGCCACGACCGGATTCACTCCCGACGTCCCCGGATTCTATACACTGAAACTGACCGTCAGTGATGGACAGGCCAGCCACAGCGCCACCCTGACGGTACTGAGCTGGTATACCTATAACGCGCTCCCCTTCCGGGTGATTGACGCGGAATACAGCAAGTCTCTCGACAGCATCATCATGGCATCGGACAACCCGCCCGCCCTGCACCGCTACAGTTCATCCACCGGCAACCTGCAGACGCTGGCACTTCCGCATGCGCCCAACTGTGTGTCGGTAAGCCCGGACGGCCTGTCGGCCGTCGTCGGACATAATGGTTTTCTGTCATATATCGATCTGTCCGGTAGCATGGGTGTGCTGGCAACATTCCCGGTTTCGATAGACATCGGGGACGTCGTGGACGGTGGCAATGGCTACGGCTATGCAACCGAGACAAGCGGCCAGCTCGCCTCCATACAGTCCGTTGACCTGACAAGCGGAACCGAACAGTCCTCGACCGGCTCCCCGCTATTTGCACCCGCCAGGATCAGGCGCCATCCAACGGAGGCCGCGATCTATGGCATTCAGAAAAACTCGTTTTCCAGCATAAAGAAATTTTCAATCGCTGCGGGCAATGCAACATTCCTGAGAGAACTGACTTCATCTCCTACTGTTCAAGATACAGGCGGGGATCTGTGGATACCGGAAGACGGGGCGAGGATATTTTCCGACTCCACCAGCACCTTCAAGGCATCGACGAATGCAGTTGATGACATGTTCTACAACGGTTCCCTGTCCATGACGGAACAACAATTCGGCGAACCCGTGGAATCCATCGATTCCTCAACCGAAGCGGGACGTGTCGTCGTCGCACAGGCTGGCGCAGACCCGGTGTATCCACCGCCCGCCTTCGTGAACGGTTCACGCGAACTGAATATTTACGGCGCACCGTTCCTGACGTATGAAGCCACCGTACTCCTGCCCGCGTTCCCGCAATCCACCTCGGCCAGCTATGGACGCTTTGTTTTCTTCAGCGATGACGGCTCACGCCTGCATGTCATTACCCAGGCCGATCCCGCCGCCGGCCTTGCCAATGACTACGGCATCATCAGTTCTGGCGGTATGTAAGCGGGATCCATGTGTACGGACTCGATTGTTCCGCCGCTGGTCCGGCAAACCACGCGGCGCATCGCGCCACCCTGAACACCAGTAGCCGCCTGCTCGAGCCCGGCCCGGCAGGGGCGCGGATTCATTCAGGCAACCGGTCGAACGGATACCGGCGCGACAGGGGAAATGGCGGCCCCGCCGGGGTGACGCACAAAAGGCCCACGAGAATTATCGTGAAAAATGCGCTCTGACCCACTGCTGTCCCACAGACTCCCTCGCCCTCCGGGAGATGGGACACAGGGTTTGTACAGCCGGTGTTGAATTTCATGTCCTGGCCTGGCCAATCACCTGCAAGGCTGTGCAAGTGAAAGACTTGCTGATAATTCAACGGATTTATATGGGACAGCAGTGGCTCTGACCCCATTATCCGGGGGCACCGGTGCACAATGTTTGCCGGCCGTCGGTTCCCTCTCGATTGAGAAAGGACGCATTATGTACTTTGGTCCAAGTGCTCGTCACCCGCTTTTGATATAGCTTGTACAGTAGATCCCACCTCATCGTTCCACGTGAGCCGCAACCGTGGAATGACGAGATGGGTTCTAGTCAGCCAGACTTCGAATGACTTGGACAATTCAGGACGAACCCGGCTTTCCACCATGAAAAACGCACATTTTCCCTGCTTGCTATTCACTTGCCTGGCATTGTTCTCCCTCAATGCGAGCGCCGCACTGGTCAGCCTTGACTGGCAGACACCCGGGGACGGGATGATCACCAGGGATACCGCCACCAGTCTGGACTGGCTGGATCTCACAGCAACGAACAACATGTCACGCGATTACGTCATCACCCAACTGGGCAGCGGCGGGCAATTTGCCGGGATGCGCTATGCGACCACCGGTGAGGTACTCAATTTATGGTCAACGCTCGGTATCGATCTGTTTGACGGAACGTACTACTTCGGGCAGGACCCGCTCGTCGCGCAGGCCACGCAGCTACTGGGCAATGTGTATTGTGACTACGACTGCTCGGTCTATCCGTACGGGGTGACCGGCCTGACCGCCGACCTGTACAGTGGCTATACGGATCTGTATCAACGCCTGGGCGCCATGGTTTCAAACCAGACAGCCAGCGAACCGGCTCGCACGTGGTATGAAAACGGTACATTCACGGCAAATTACAGCACGACTTCTGAAGTCTGGTTAAGTCATTACCTGGTAAGGGCCAGCGTACTGTTACCGTCATCCGTACCGGTGCCGGCATCCGTATGGCTGTTCGGCTCCGGCCTGCTGGGGCTGAGCGGTGTAGCCAGGCGCAGGAGACCTGCCTGAACAGGGCCCGATTGATTTCTGGTCCGCACCCGGTTGTCTGACTGATTGCCGGTCACCGCCCGCGACGCAGCGGCCTGGTGACCGGCATGAACGTGCTGCGCTCGGCGGCCTCCGGTACACGGCGTGTCAGCCGGGCCCTGAATCCGGAACGCGCCATCACACTGTGCTGCAGACCGAACTGTGCGATCAATCCCACCTCGATGCAGAGGGCAACGACGGCATTGCCCGGTTCACCGGAATCGATCGATTCCGGCACACAGAGGCTGCACAGGAAGGCAACCCGGTAATCCAGCGCTGCGCCACCGGGCACATGAGTTGTGACTCTGTATAGCAGAAGAACCAGACGTTTCCTGGCAATCTTTTCCACTCCGGACGCCCGGTCAGCCCCGGACAACCACGAAGAACGGAAGACGGGCCGGGTCCAGGCTCGTAGAAAACGGATCCGGCCCCTTTGGCTGGAACCTAGCTCGCCCAGTCGCGCGCCCTGACTTCAATCAGTTCCTGAACAATATTCCCCAGGCGCCGGTCCGGGTTGCAACGGCGCTCCAGTTCAACCAGGTGTCCCCCTTTGGTGATCAGCGGAAACGACGCCTTCCTGCGGCTGCTGCGCCGCTCCCCCTTTCTTTGCGTATACATTCTGCCCCCTCCGTTTGACAGAAAAGACTACCCAACCATTCAGGTTGTTTGAATAGGGAAACTCCCTATCGTGATTGAGATTGATCACCGGACGAGCCTGACCCCGGTGAAACCCGGCCTGGTCGATCCCCGCCTCGACACCCGATGCGCTCAACCGGTGATCCGGATGTGTATCCGGGAGCGGGATGCAGCAGGCGGAATACGGCGCGGCTGACGCACCATTACGGCCGCCCTGCCCTCGACCCCGGGCAGCCGGCGCAAGCCGGACAAGCGTCATGCGTTGACATTCTGACGAATCAATCGAATCTGACCCGCTGCGGTCCCACAAACTCCCTCTCCCTCCGGAAGCAGGCAGGCATGGTGCAAACAGCATACTAGATATCCAGCACAGTCACTTCGAGGCGGCCGGAAAGGTTCTCGAAATCCTCGCGCCTGAACAGTTCCGTGCCGGGCTTCGTGGCCGTGGCGCTGCCACAGAGCACACCCAGACGTAACATGGCACGGGTATCCTCGCCATGGTGGGCGGCGGTCAGCAGGCCGGCGAGCAGCGCATCACCACAGCCGACCGTGGATTGCACGTGTATCCGGGGTGTACTGCAATGCAGGCTGTTGCCGTCATCGACCAGGATGGCGCCATCGGCGCCCAGGGAAATACACACGCAGCAGACACCGCGACGTTGCAGCTCACGCGCGCTGCTGGCGACCGCCTCGATACTTTCCAGCCGGCGCTTGCTCGTCATTTCCAGCACGTAGCGGTTGAGCCGCACCAGGTGTGGCTTTGCCTCCAGCGCCGCGCTCAATACCGGGCCGTACGCATCCACCACGGCGCGGCCGCCCTGCTCCCCGATGCGCTGCGCCAGACGGCCCACGTAATCGTCCGGCACACCGGGGGGGATCGAGCCGGTCAGGACACCGAAACCGGTACCGCAACCCGTCAGGAAGCAATCGGTCAACTCCTCCAGAACGGCAGGTGGTATTTCCGGGCCGGCGCTGTCGACCTCGTACTGGCCCCGTGGCAACTTCTGCAACAGGATCGCATTGACGCGGGTTTCGCCGTCGACACGGAATACCTTGTGGTTCTGCCCGAGGCTGTCACCCAGCAGGCGCAGGAAGAGGTCGCCGCTCTCGCCACCGACCACGCTGCAGCAGCGGAACGGCGTGTCCAGTTCGGCCAGCGAACGGGCCACATTGATCCCGTTGCCACCGGGGAAATAGCGGGTACTGCCGGCACGCACCTTGCGGTCGACGAGCAGCTGCTGGACTTCGTAACTGATATCCACGGAGGGATTCAGTGCCAGGACGGCGATCCCCGGATCCCGGGTAACGTTCATATAGGCCTCCGGATCATAACAATCCGCCCTTGAGAATCAGGCTGCGCCCGGTCATCTGCGGCGGGTACGGCAACCCCAGCAGGTCGAGCACGGTCGGTGCGATATCCGCGAGTCCCCGGCCGATCCCCAGCCGTACCGGACCCGCGCCCATCAGTAATAACGGTACCGGGTATTCGGTGTGCTGGGTATGGGGCTCTCCGGTATTGGGATTGACCATTTCATCGCAATTCCCATGGTCTGCCGTCAGCAGGATACGCCAGCCGCGCTCCAGTGCGGTTCTGAAGACGCGATTACTTTCATTGTCGATCGTCTCGACGGCTTCGATGATCGCGCGACGCTGCGCCGTATGCCCGACCATATCGGTGTTGGCGAAGTTGGTCACGATGAAATCGTACTGGTCGCTGCGAATGGCGGTGATCAGCTCGTCTGCGACCTTCGAGGCACTCATGCCGGGCTGCAGGTCGTAGGTCGCGACCTGCGGCGATGGCACGATGATCCGCTCTTCACCCGGATATGGCTGTTCGCGCCCGCCATTGAAAAAATAGGTCACATGCGGATATTTCTCGGTCTCGGCGCAATGCAACTGGCGCAGATCCGCCTCACTGATTACCTGCGCCAGCACCTGCTCAGGCATCTGGGGCTTGAACAGCATGGGAAACGGGTAGTTGGCATCGTACTGGGTCATGCACACCAGGTGCCGCAGCACGACACCGTCCCGCTCGAAGAAATCGAATGACTCCAGGGCAAATGCGGCCGTTAACTGGCGCGCACGGTCGCTGCGAAAATTGAAGAACAGTACCGGCTCGTCAGGATCGATCCCGGTATAGTCACCGATCACGGTGGGCTGGATAAATTCGTCTCCCTCCCCGCGCGCGTAGGCCGACTCGATCGCTTCGCCGGGCGTGGCCGCCTGCAGGCCCTTTGCCCGTACCAGACAGGCCCAGGCACGCTGGGTTCGATCCCAGTTCTTGGCCCGGTCCATCGCGCAATACCGGCCGCTGACCGTGGCGATACGCCCCCCGCCGATCCGACCCAGGCTTTTCTCGAGGGTGTCCAGGTAGCCCAGCGCCGCACGCGGGGCCGTATCACGCCCGTCGGTAATCATGTGCACCACCGGCTCGATACCGGTATCCGCCAGCAGGTTGAGCAACCCGGTCAAATGCTCGATGTGAGAATGCACCCCGCCGTCCGAGACCATGCCCACGAGGTGCAGACGCCGCGTTCCCTGCAGCAGGTCCAGCCAGACCGGATTCGCCGCCAGCGAGCCGTCGTAGAGTGCATTGGCGATGCGGATCAGATCCTGCTCCAGGATTCGTCCCGATCCCAGCGTCAGGTGACCGACCTCGGAATTACCGAACTGCCCGTCCGGCAGACCGACGGCACGTCCCGAGGCCTGCAACACGGAGTGAGGATAGGAGGCGAAATAATGGTCCAGATGCGGCGTGCGCGCCAGCGCCCAGGCGTTGTGCAAGCGGCTCGGATTCAGGCCAAACCCGTCGAAAATCGTCAGCAGAACAGGCATATAACAATGCGCCCCGATACCCTTTTCAAAAGACCGATGCACCGGATTCAGGCACGGCCGTCAACGTCTCCGCGCCGCCGGCTGACGGTACTGCGACATCCGCTGCGCACAACCACCGCCTGGTTCCGAAGGCGGCCAGTGTAACAAATGTAAAAACGGGCCGGATACCATTTCGGGGCCCACGGGATGAGATAGTTGGTGCATCGGTGTCTGCGCCATTGCGGCCCCGCGGCTTCGGCCTTCCGGCGCACGCCGGAAGGCCGCCCGGGCCACGCCAGGGCAACCGGTCGGGAAAGCCGCTTCGCCCCCCCTGTTCCCCCTTTACTTCGCCAGCTGCCTGAGCAGCATCAGCTTTTTCTGGTAGCGGCTTTGCACGATGTCCGTCACCACCAGGATGCCGATCACGAAGTAAAACGTCACCTTGCTCATCGGGTGGACCTCGGTGCCGAAGACCACGACGTGCGCGAGATGCCCGCCCTCGGAAATCAGCATGATACCTACCACGAACAGTACAAACAGGCCAAGCACCTCGTACATGCGGTTCTTGCGCAGAAAGGCGGCGACCCGGTCCGACAGCCAGATCATCAGCACGCCGCCGACCACGATGGCCGTGGCCATGATAATAAACACCCGGGTCAGCGCCATCGCGCTGAGGATGGAATCGACGGAAAACATCGTGTTCATCACGACGATGAGGGCTATGAGCCTGGCCGCCGGCGCCGGCTTGCGCTCCTCCTGCTCGACCTCTTCGAGGTTCATCATGACCAGGATCTCCCTGGTCGCGGTATAGAGGATGAAGATTCCGCCGACCAGGACCACGAGCGCGTGCAGATTGAACGAGCTGCTGATGACGCCCTCGATGTCGATACCGAACAGCGGGCCCTGAAAGTAGCTGACCAGGTTGAGAATCAGGAACAGCAACAGGATGCGCAGCACCACGGCAAGACCGATGCCCCAACGCCGCACCATCGCCTGCCGGTGCGCCGGCGCGCGCTGTGATTCGAGCGCGATGTAGAGCAGGTTGTCGAAACCAAGTACCGCCTGCAGCAGAATCAGCAGGCCGAGCGAGACGAGATTGTGGAAGGTGAACAGGTCCATGACGGTTCCCGGGGTTCGGAATTCGTGGACATTTTCCGGGGTGACGGGGAATTTATCCAGACCCTGCCCGGCGGCCTGCAAGGAAAACCGCGGCCAGGCCCTGGTGCTCACGGGGATTCGCCGCAACCGGAGACTGACCGCTGTTTCCTGGCCCGTTCAGACAAACCGTCGAAGGCAGGCTGAACCGGTCAGCGGAAGCCCGGCCAAGGGGACAGCCGCGCCAACCTGATGCACGGAAATTTCAGCAACAAAGGTGCCCGGACTCCTGTT
>CAYUFA010000014.1:0-51997 GCA_964443845.1 uncultured Ectothiorhodospiraceae bacterium | reverse complement strand
CGTCAAACCACCAGTTCCTTTGCAGCCCGGCCTCATCGGCGGTGCCTTTCATGAATTGCCAGATGCCGACCGCCCCGGCCGGCGAACGGGCAAATGGATCGTAGGCACTCTCGATGACCGGCAATAAGGCAAGTTCGGCAGGCAGGCCTCGCTCCTCCACACGCGTGAGTACATGGAACAGGTAGGGTTCGCTGCGCTGTAATATCTGCGCAATGAAATAGGCCTGTTTCCGGAATCTGTCGATCTGGGTCCGCACGGACGCGTCGTCCACGTTCGACATGCCGAACCCTGCGCGCAGCCGGTCCCAGATTTCCAGTGTGGCATCCGTCCCTGCAACCGAGTGTTCCTCAGCCGCGTCATTCGTACCTGTGTCAGGCGGAACCGCTTCCGCAGGCAGTTGCGGGAATGCGGGCGCCATGGCACGCAAATCGTCAGGATCACCAACCACCGGGTGGAAAGAATGAGCCACACCCAGGTTTGCGATCTGCGCGGACATGAGGACGGCAAGCGCGGGCATCCAGAATGTATTGGGTACTTCCATTGTTACCAGCCCCAGAGTGACTATTGTTTTTCAAATCCCCTTCACTGGTTTTCTGCATTTGCACCACTGCCGGGTTGCAGAAACGGTGCGACGAAGACACTCTGTATGGATATAGATGCTATTCAGAAAAGGGGCAGGGCGAATCGTCCTTACGGACAATATGGCCGGGATTATTTCGGGGAATGGAGCAATAAACGCCGGGAAAATAGTCCTTTCGTCCAGTACTCCCCAGCATTCCCGTACCAGCTGCGCGGATTTTCATCCCGGATTCGAGAATAAAGGGGGCGGAGGATATAAATAGTCCGGAGCAGCGTCAGGGCACATTTTCTGCTTATGCTTATAGTTAGTGAGATATGTGCGCTGACACCCTTAACTGTACTGGCCCTGATTACCCATGTCTTTCCTCGTCGCTTTTTTCTATGACAGGTTCACCGCCGGTGCTGAAACCGCCTGCCTGCGGGCATGGCGGCAGGAATTACTGGCGCCAGTACGGGGTGAAGTCCTTGAGCTGGGTGCCGGAACCGGCGCCACGCTCGAGCTGTACCCGGAGCACGTGACCCGTCTGGTACTGAGCGAGCCGGACCGCTATATGCGCGAGCGTCTGGTCAGGCGCATCAGGCAGACCGGGCGCAACGACATCCAGGTTAGTGCAGACACGGCCGAGACAATCCGTGCGGATGCGGAGTCATTTGACTGGGTAATCGCGTCACTGGTGTGTTGTTCGGTGAATAATCTTCAGGCCAGCCTGCAGGAAATCCGGCGCGTGCTGAGAACCGGTGGCCGAATGATCTTCCTGGAGCACGTGGCCGCACCGCATGGCTCGACACGACGACGCTGGCAGGACTGGCTGAACCCGGCCTGGATGGCAGTGATGGGGAACTGTCACCTGAACCGCGAAACCGAGCAGGCGATCCGGGACGCAGGGTTCGAGATCGTCGAGATCACGCGTGAGAGCATGCGCAAGGCCATGCCGATTCTGCGCCCGACGATTCGAGGTATGGCGGTCAAACCATGAAGACAGGGGACAGATCACTGCTGTCCCATATCAATCCGTTGAGCGATCAGTAAGTTTTTCACCATGCACAGCCTTGCAGGTGATCAGCCAGGCGAGGACATGAAATTCAACACCGGCCGTACAAACCTTGCGACCCTTCTCCCGGAGGGAGGAAGCGTTTGTGGGGCAGCAGCGGGGGCAGATCCCGTTCCTGGCTGATTGAAGGGAAATCCCGGATCCGGCCCGTGTTTCTGGTTACAGATTGAGCAACGCCATGGTTTCCGGGGCGGGCAGATGCGGCGGGCAGGTCGAAAAGGGACGATATTCCCTCCGCCACTTTTTCTGGCTAGTATGGCGCCCTGACTACCCTGCGAGTCCTCGCGTTTATGTCACAACCGGACTGTTTTGCTGCCCATGCCCCGGGCCCGGAGGAACAACCTCGCCTCAGGGGACTTGAGCTGCCGTGGGATCCGGTCACGCGGCGGCGGGGACTGCTACGGGGCAGTACTGCATAATCCCGGGGCAGCATCTTCATGCATCTGTCCAGGCTGGCGCAAATCTCAAACGAACCAGGCGGGTGGCTCAAGCATGGCATTAAAGCTCATTGGTGCTGGATTTGGCCGCACCGGAACCATGTCGGTTTACACGGCACTCAACCAACTGGGTTTTCCCTGTTATCACATGATCGAGGTGCTGAAGAACGAAGCCAACAAGTCACACCTCGATTTCTGGTACACGGTGGCGAATTCCGAACCCGGTGTGCAACATGACTGGGAGCGGGTGTTTGCAAGGTACACGGCGACGGTAGACAACCCGGCGTGCTGTGTGTGGCGGGAACTGCTGGCCGCGAATCCTGACGCGAAGGTGTTGCTGACGATTCATCCCAGGGGGGCGGAGGCATGGTATGAAAGCACTATCGACACCATCTATTTCACCGAATTCATGTGGCAGTTCAAGGTGCTCGAATACACCACACCATTCGGGCGGAAGTTTGGCGAGATGTCACGCAAGCTCATCTGGGGGCGCAATCACAAAGACACAATGACCGATCGCAACAAGGCCGTTGCCCACTACCACCAGTACATCGAGGATGTAAAGGCCACCGTCCCGGCGGACAGGCTGCTCGTTTTCTCGGCGGATCAGGGCTGGGAGCCGCTGTGCCGCTTTCTCGACGTGCCGGTGCCGGACACGGATTTCCCGAACGTCAACGACCGTCCTGAAATCAAAAGGACAATCAGGGAGATCACCAGGGGCGCCTATGTCATTCCTGGTACCGGGCTGGCGGCGTTTGCAGGTCTTGCGTACGGCGCGTACAGCCTGTTCGCATGATTCATCGGGTTTGCTTGCTTCCATGGAAAACGGGAACAGGAGGCACCGGAGAGCCAATCCGCCTGATAGCCTGGTGACCCGGGGGAGCACCTCAACCCGACGCGTTGCGCCGCCTGCGGAAGATATTGCCCAGGGCCGCGTACTTTGACCGCGCGGGCATGCGTTCGTCGGACAGGACGTCGAGCAGATCGGACAGCCGGCGTGAACGCAACACGGCGAAGACCGTGATGAAAAGCGCCGGCAACAGGCCCGCCAGGAAATAGACCGTACGTGTCAGCAGGGGTGAATGGGCCTCGTCGATGAGGTTCATGCCCAGAAATCCGGTCGTGATGCTCGCCATCATGCCGATGATCGTGACCACGGTCAGCCGGAGCATCGAGTTCGACTGCCGGCGCAGGGTATCGCTGTCGAGGTAGTTGCCCATGTCCTGGACTTCTTCGCGCACGTCGTTGAAGAGTTCCTCCGTGTCCAGGTGCTCCGCGCACATCCGGAACAGTTCCTTCGCCTGCACCTGGTCCGATATCTCGTGGAACCAGTAGCGGTGCGTGAAGCGCAGGAACACCTCCAGGATCAGTCGTATGCTGCGCTTGAATTGCCGGACGCTGTCGGTGTTGCGGATGTCGAGCCGGTTGATGGCGTGGACGAGCCGCTCCGAGAACATCAGCAGTGCCGCGCGGTGGAAGTGTGCGATGAGAAACAGCAGAAAATACTGGTGCCGGAACTGGCCCAGGATCCCGCTTTCCAGGTCGACGAAACGTGCCTGTGCGGCGTTGCCGATCACGAGCAGCGTCGAGCCGGTACAGAGGAAGCGGGTGGACATGTCGCCCGATCCCGGTTTCCAGTAGCGATCGTAGCAGTAACGTTGCTCGAACCCCTCGAGGTAATGGTCGGAATAGGGGGATTCTTCCGGGCCGCCGGGTGCGGCGGCGAGTCCCAGGCGGATGAAATCCGCCTGGCTGAGCTGCGCGGGATCATCGACGGCGAGATAGGCGGCCAGCGGCATCCGGTGGTACTCGATCTGGCGATAACCCGCCTGTCCCGGTTCCCCCGTGTCATACAGACCCAGCGGTCGCAGCAGGTATTCCCAGTGGTCCGCGATCCGTGGCACACGATGCTGATCGACGAAATCGAGGTACCTTTCGGCCTGTTCGTAGTCGGATACCGACAGGACCTCGCCGCCGGCGTCGAGCCACTCGACGCGGTCGAGGCAATGGCTCGCCGTACCATCCGGCTCCCATTCGAGCGGGTAGGCGCGCCCGAATCCGTACAGGGTGTGCTCGACCAGTTGCAGGTCGAGATCATCGGCGAAGATCTCGAGGGCGAGCAGGATGACGTCGATGTCGTAGAAAAAATACAGTTCGACGTGGCCGACATTGAACAGCACCGGCGGGCCATCACGCCGGTATGTCACCCGGATGCGCACGACGTCGGTGCGCCGGAACACGCGGACCGGGGATTCCGAATGCCACGCGCTGCGCCTGCCGCGCGGATTCTCCCCGTAGAGAAACCGCTGGACCGTGGGCAGGAAGGTGGTGAACTCACTGTAATGCCGTGGATGAAAGCGTCCGGAGCCATCGCCGAACTCACCGGAGATCTCCCGCCAGGGGTTGGACGGCCCGGTGTTTTCGAACTCTTCCCACGACGACTGCCGTGGATCGCTGTCCGATCCGGGAATGAGCTGCAGCGGCCACAGCAGTATCTGCCGGAAATGCCTGGCCACAATGCGCCGGTTGTCATCTGCCTCGTCAGTATTCAATGTGGCCTCCGAGGGGGATCGGCACACAGTATAC
The DNA here is from genome assembly GCA_964443845.1 of uncultured Ectothiorhodospiraceae bacterium. Lineage (GTDB taxonomy): Bacteria > Pseudomonadota > Gammaproteobacteria > UBA9214 > UBA9214 > UBA9214. The sequence continues at coordinate 47,343 of CAYUFA010000014.1, read as the reverse complement.
CGACTTCAACAGGCAATAGAACAACAGGAACAAAAGGGGACGCGGAAATTAGGGTCAGAAAGCAATTTCCATTACTATCAGCCTTAATTGTTCTCCGGCCCTACTTACGCATAAGGCGAAAACAGCGCATGACACACCATGAGGCACATAAATCGCATCGTACAGGGTGGCTCCGCGCAGCCGTGTTAGGCGCGAATGACGGGGTCGTCTCGACGGCCAGCCTGATTATTGGTGTTGCAGCCGCCGACACGACACGCAGTGATATTCTTCTTGCAGGTCTTGCCGGGTTGGTTGCAGGCGCGATGTCCATGGCTGCAGGAGAATATGTCTCGGTCAGCTCTCAGTCTGATACAGAAAACGCGGATCTGGAAATCGAACGAAAATCACTGGAAACAGACTTCGATTACGAGAAACACGAACTGACAAAGATATATGAGGAGCGAGGCCTTGCTCCGGACCTGGCGAGCCAGGTTGCAGGGCAACTGATGAAGCAGGATGCATTAGGTGCGCATGCCAGAGATGAAATAGGAATCATAGACAGCGCGAAAGCTCGTCCAATTCAGGCTGCCATGTCATCGGCTGCGACCTTTACTGTCGGTGCGGCGTTGCCGTTATTGACAGCATGGCTGGTTCCTCTCCCGCGTGTCATCGTCATTGTCGCCCTGCTTTCGCTGGTTTTTCTTGCAGCCTTAGGAGCCGTTGCCGCTCAGGCGGGTGGTGCACCTGTAATGAGAGCATCCATCAGGGTTACATTCTGGGGTGCCCTGGCAATGGCTCTAACCGCTGGCGTGGGTCGGCTATTCGGAGTCGCAACCTAATATCGTCAAAGGGGACGGAGGATATGAATTCCCCCGGTCAACCCTGGAACACTACCGGCATGCCAATACAAGCTTCATAACAGCCCGGCAAACAGGGTTGCCAGGCCGAGGAAACTGAAGAAGCCGACAACGTCGGTCACGGTCGTGAGAATGATAGAGGCCGACTGGGCGGGATCCTGGCCCAGACGTATCAGCACAAGCGGTATTAACGCGCCGGATAGGCCTGCCAGCGCCATCGAAATAACCATCGCTGCACCGATCACAAGGGCGAGTCCGGTTGATTTGCTCCAGATCAGGACGCCCAGACCCGTAACAGCGGCGATCGCAACGCCATTGAGCGCACCGGCCAGCACCTCCTTCAGCAGTACCTGCCGCCAGTGACGTACCCGGATCTCTCGCAGCGCAAGACCGCGCATGATAACAGCGAGAGCCTGTGCACCCGTGTTTCCGGACTGACCGGCGACAACCGGTAGCAGGATTGCCAGCGCCGTGAATTGCGCTATGGTGTCCTCGAACAAACCGACGACGGAAGCCGCAAGAAAAGCCGTCAACAGATTGATATTGAGCCATGGAAGGCGTTTTCGCATCGCGACCAACGGCGAGGACAGGGCTCGTTCATCGCGGCTTACGCCGACCATGGCCTGCATATCCGTTGCTGCTTCTTCCTGTGCGGCCTGAATGACGGCGGACTGGCGGATGACGCCGAGGAGGCGGCCTTCGAGATCAACAACCGGGAGTAACCGCAGCCGGTAGCGCGAGAATAGATCGATGATTTCTTCCCGTGATGTCAACGCGTCAACGCGAACCGGTGGAGTGACCTGCAAAAGTGACTCCAGGCGCGCACCTGGGTCAGCATGGACAACATCTACCAGATCCACCAGGCCAAGCAACTTGCCGCTGTCATCTGTCACCACGAGGACGGCTGTTTCTCGTGGTGACAAGCGCCTCAATCTGTTCAGCACCTGCCTGACGGTCAGGCTGGCTGGAATGCTGGGGGGGGCGGGCTGCATCAGGCGTCCCGCACATGCCTCCGGATATGACATGAGGTCGCGGAATTCCCGCGCCAGTTCCACGTCCAGTTTATCTAGTTGTATTTCCCGGCTTTCCGGACCAAGGCTGCTGAGCAGCAACGCCGCGCGAACCGGATCCATGACACCCAGAATCCGGTTTGCGGAGTCCGGCTTCAGCTGCTGCAACGCTGCCGTCGCAAGCGCCGTGGATATGCGGCCCATAATTCGCGCCCCCCGTTCCGGAGACTGTTTCTGCAATAGCTGGACGATCTCGGGAACGGGTGCCGATTCCAGCACCTCGGTTGCCTCCTGGGGAAACTGGTCGATAAAGGCATCTGCCAACGCGCGCGAATGGGCACGCAGATCAGCCATGGGGATCTTCCTGTGTCAGCGACGTGCCGGTAGATATTGATGCGGCCAACAGGTGGCTCGCCGTAACAGAAAACAATTCAGCCACGGTTATAAAGATCTCCAGACCGCCGCTGATGGCACCAGTCTGCGTCGACCGATCCCGGAAGCGGCGCATGCTTTTCTGGCGGATTACACCCAGCAGGGCGTTATCCTCGTCCGTGACGGGCAACGCATGGTATTCATGCCAATAAGGGTTCGTGATCACGTTCTGCACGGAATCAGAGGAGGAGAGACTTGCCACATCTCTGTGCATCACCTGGCTGATGCTGGTGGCGGGCTGCGCATTGATCAGTTCATGCAGGGTTAACACGCCCGTGAGCTGTCCCTTCGCATTGGTAGCATAAACATAGAACTTCATGCCACGTTGTATCCGCTTGATGCGCCTCAGCGCATCCCGAATGGACAGTTCCTCCGGCACGCTTGCCAGCGGCGCCTCCATGAGGGCGCCGGCGGTTCCGTCTGGATAGGGCAGCAGATTCCGCATCGATGCCGCCTGATCCGGCTGCAACTCGCCCAACAACAACTCGCGCTTATCCCCATCGAGCTGGCGTAACAGCAGAACCTGGTAATCAGGGAGGAGGCGGGTAAATATCCGGCCAGCCGCGGGTGGCTCAATGGAAAGAAAACAGCTCGCCGCAAAACCCGGCGTAAATTGCTCGATCACGTGCTCCGCAATAACCGGACTTGTGGTCACCAGAATTTTTGCAACGCTTGCAGATGGAAATCCCTCGAGGACGCGTGCCGCGGCGGCGGGATGGTTTCGCAGGAAAGTTGCGCTCAAACGGGAGTGCGGGTTCATGTCGGGCTGGCCCTGGAGATATGCACCGATTCCTGTTCACTGAATCGCCTGGCCGGGATCAGCGTTTGTCCCTCGTGCGTTTCCAGTAGCAGGCCTGTCCGGGTGATGCGGATTAATTTCCCCTCGATTTCACCGATCCGAATGATGTCGCCCGGACTGTACACCTGTGCAATCGACTGTGCAGCCAGCAGATTGGCGACCGTTGTCTTTGCCCCGAGGGAGAATGCAAGCGCGATCGCCCCGAACATCACCCCGAAAAGGATGGCGACCAGGGCAACCAGCAGGGTGTTGTCGATGCCGATCTGTCCTGCGGCGACAGAAAACACAACCAACAAGACCAGTACCTGACCCAGACGCCCAAGGACTTCACCCTGCTCGATACCAATCTTTGTACTGGTACGGCGGAGAATAGCCCGCGTTACCTCGGCTAACCACAAACCGATGAAAAGTATCAGGAGGCCGGCGATCAGCCGTGGGACATAAGCGGTTACATCGGTAAGGAAACCTGATATCAGCTGCAGTTCGAGAACCTCGGTTGCCGCAAGTACAAAGAACAGCAGTACCACCCAGAATACGATACGGCTGGCGACATTAGGTGCTGCGCTGTAGGAACTCGGCTGGTGGACGCGGGTGTCCAGCAGTCGGGTCTGCGCAAGCCGGACAACAGTTTTTTCGGTAATCTTCTCTGTTGCATACTGCAGCAGCCGGGCAACCCCCCAGCCGACAAGCATCAGCACTACGGCTCCCAGGACCGCGGGTAAATGTTCGAGAATCTGTAATGCGACCCGACTGACCGACTCGGTCAGGGTGGCGGTCCACTCCTTAAGCTCCACAATCGGGTTCTGGATTTCCATGACCTATCATAAGATTGAAGTCGTAGCCTGCGCAACAATGAACACCCGGTTGTATTTTCTGCCGGACTTCGCGCGATTGTGAAGCACGCGCGGGGCTATCCTTGCTCGCGAACCATACTGGATCAGGACATCATCCGCCGGCACTCGATCAAACATCGGATACGAGCGAACTTTCTCCTGCCATTTGTTCAGGGCTTATGCCAGACTCGAACAACACCGGGCGCCCTGGTTACGGGATACTTCCCTGGCTGGTACGCTGTGGCCCTGGATGACCGGGCATGTGTCCAGTTTCTTTTGCTGACGCACACTACAAAATCAGGCTGATGCACCTCCGATATCGCGCAGCGTTATACCCCGCAACAAGCGGCCAAGAATATCGGCCCCCGTAATCACACGTTTTTCCCTGGACCAGATGAGAATCAGATCATCATCGACGACATCATCCACTGCGGATTTTGGATACACCCTCAAACTGGACAGAACCTTGCCGAGCAGGGTACTCGAATCCTCGACGATGATGGGACGGTGACAATATTTATAAGGATTGACCGGTCCTTCGCCAAACAGGGATTCGCGCAGAAAGGCATTGGCATTCAGCACCAGGCGGGGTCGATCGTGCTCGTCAACGATGATCACCCACTTTTTTCCAGAGCTGTTGATTTTCATCAATAACGGGTCCTGGGTGCGACGTTCGAACTGCGGGAACACCGGCACACCGTCTTGCGTAGGCAGGCTGACTACACTGTCAGGATCCACATGCTCGCCCTCCTGAGTAACGGCAACGTCATCCAGTGCCAGGAAATTCAGTGCACCGATGCCTTCCAGGCGACTCACATCCGTCTCTTCCGCCTCGATATGCCGGTGAATCAACGCGCGCAGGTCCCGTTCCCTGAAATATTTGATACCTTCCTCGCCCAGCCACCAGTCCAGCACCATGGCGCTGGGTTTTGCCACCGGGTAAAGAAGCAACTGGTAACAACGTAACAAGGGCGCCAGCAATGAGCCCATGCGCATGGCATGGCGGGAAAAATAGGCCTGGGGGGCGATTTCACCGGCAAACGTGATCAGGAATGTCGAGAAAAGAAAGGCAGTCAGCCCGGCCATCACGGAATTGGACAATAATGTCAACAGGACGTTGATTGACACGTTGCCCCAGAGAATCGTGGTCAGGAGAAAATTGAAATCCTGCCGCAGTGACAGGATCTTCACTGCGGCAGGATTGCCGGCATGAGCCTCCACCTCCAGTCGCAGGCGGCTGATACCCAGTAACGCCAGATTCAGGCCGGAGAACATGGCCGACTGGCTGATGCAAAGCAGGATACCCGTCCATACCAGGGCATTGACCGACAGCGCTTCCATTTGTGGTTTCCCGATTTATCCTGTTGAATGACGTATACTTTATCCTGAATCAACAACCATGGGTAAGCGCGGAAGCCCGCTCAAGCAGCGATAAGCAACCATTGTGCTCTGACACCTGTTAACTGTGATCCATCGAGTCACCAGCCTCTTTCCCCTTTGGGCCGTGCTGTTCTCGGCGCTCGCCTGGGGGATGCCGTGGCTGTTTGCGGGGCTGAAGCCGGCGATCGTCCCGCTGCTCGGTGTGGTGATGTTCGGCATGGGCATGACGTTGACCTGGAGCAACTTCGCCGCGGTGCTGACAAGACCGGGTATCGTGGGACTGGGTGTGTTTCTGCAGTACCTGGTGATGCCACTGGCGGCCTGGCTGGTTGCCAGGCTGCTGGGTCTGCCGCCCTACCTGGCGGCGGGCCTGGTGCTGGTCGGCGCCTGTCCCGGCGGGACGGCGTCGAATGTGGTCTGTTATCTGGCGCGGGGCGATGTCGCACTCTCGATCACCCTCACCACCGCCTCCACGCTGCTGGCGATCGTCATGACGCCGCTGCTCACCTGGCTCTACGTCGGCCAGCAGGTGGCGGTGCCCGTGCAGAGCATGCTCTGGTCGATCTTCAGGATCGTGTTGCTGCCGGTGTCGCTGGGGGCGCTGACCAACCGCCTGCTGGGCGGGCGATTGCACGGCGTCAAACCTCTGTTCCCCCTGTTGTCGGTGGTGGCGATCGTGGCCATCATCGCCATCGTCGTGGCCCTCAACCGGGACAATCTCGCCACCATGGGCGCTGCCGTGGCGCTGGCGGTGGTTCTGCACAATCTGCTCGGGCTGGCCTGCGGTTACGGGCTGCCGCGCTTGCTCGGATTCGAGGAACGTATCTGCCGGACCCTGGCCATCGAGGTCGGGATGCAGAATTCCGGGCTGGGCGTGGCACTTGCCGTGAAATACTTCTCCGCCGCGGCAGCGCTTCCCGGTGCGCTGTTCTCCATCTGGCACAACCTCTCCGGTTCGCTGCTGGCGGGCTACTGGTCACGGCACAGCCGTTAGCCGGGGCCGGCTCCCGGCGGGAGACGGAGTTTGTGGGACAGTAGCGGGACTGGATACAATTCCTTAAACAGGGCGATTTGGGTCAGAGAACAATTTCGCTAATGCCGGATTTGATTGCGCTCTGACCCGATTCTTCTCCACGTGCGGATGACCCGCAGATACGACGGCCGGTGCGGCAGGGGCAGGTTCCATTGACCACGACAGGGCGGGGACTCGGGTACTGGGAGGTGACCTCGATCGGCGTCGGCGGCATGGTCGGCGGCGGGATCTTCGCCGTACTCGGCCTTTCGGTGCACCTTGCGCAGGGCGGCGCGCCACTGGCGTTCCTGATCGCGGGCTGCGTCGCGCTCGTGACCGCCTATTCCTACGTGCAGCTTTCCGTTACCTTTCCGAGCCAGGGCGGTACGGTCTCGTTTCTCGACCGCGCCTTTGGCTCCGGTGTCGTGACGGGTAGCCTGAATATCCTGCTCTGGATCAGCTACATGGTGATGCTGTCCGTGTACGCCTATGCCTTCGGCAGCTATGGCGCCTCGCTGTTTCCGGCGGCATCGCAGGTGCTGTGGAAGCATCTGCTGATCACCGGCAGTGTCGTTGCGATCAGCGGGCTGAACCTGCTGCGCGCCAGCCTGATCGGCAAGGCAGAGGACTGGATCGTGCTGGTCAAGCTGACGATCCTGCTGCTGTTCGTCGCCGTCGGCATCACCGGTATCGAGCCCGCCCGCCTGATGCCGGCAACGTGGTCGCCGCCCGTCCATCTGATCGCCGGCGGGATGATTATTTTTCTTGCCTATGAAGGCTTCGAGCTGATCGCCAATACCGCGCACGATGTGCGTGACCCGCAGCGTACCTTGCCGCGCGCATTTTATTCCGGGGTCGGTTTCGTCATCCTGCTCTATGTGCTGGTGGCCATCGTCACCGTCGGGACACTGCCGGTCGCGCAGATCGTCGGTGCGAAGGATTACGCGCTGGCCGAGGCGGCACGCCCGGTATTCGGGCAGGCGGGGTTTGTGCTGATCGCGGTGACGGCCATGCTCTCGACCGCCTCCGCCATCAATGCCACCCTCTACGGGGCGGCGCGACTCAGTTATGTGATCGCCAGGGATGGCGAGCTACCCGAGGTGCTGGAACACCGGGTGTGGGGGAGGCCTGTCGAGGGCTTGCTGATCACCGCCGCGGTCACGCTTGTCATTGCCAATATCGCCGACCTGTCCAGCCTGTCGACGCTGGGCAGCGCCGGATTTCTGCTGATCTTCGCCGCCGTGAACGGCGCCAATGTCGTGCTTGCTGGCCGGACGGGCAGCAGACGCGGGCTGTCGCTGCTCGGCGTCGGGCTTTGCCTGGGCGCCCTGGGCACGCTGCTCTGGCAGACGGCACAGGGCAGTCCGGCCCGGCTCTGGGTGCTGGCGCTCATGGCCGGCACGGCACTGGCGGCCGAACTGGCTTTCCGGCTGACGACGCACCGCACGCTTCATCTATCGAACAAATCAATGCAATGCACAGAGTCGGAGAGCAAACGTTGAAACCCGGATCTGACCCTGGCATCCAGCCTGCCCTTTATCTGCGGGATGGCCGGTGGGTTACTAGCCGCCCCGGTTAGCCGGCCAGTACCAGACGTGCGATGGCACGTTTGTAGAGTGCCTTGTATTCGGCCGCAAGCTTGTCGAGCCAGGCCTGCCGGTGTGCGTTCGGATCGAGATCCCGGAGTTCCATGACGAGCTGGCTGATCATGCGCAAGGCCTGGACCTGGCTGACGAGCAGGCTGATCTCGAACTTGTCGCCAGGCACCGTCACCAGATCCTTCGCGGTGGCCAGGCGCAGGGGGTCGAGCACTGCGTGTTCGAGTATGGTTGAGCAGGACGTATCAAAGCGGATGCCGGGTTCCAGCGCAGCCATCTGTTCCAGCCGGTCATAACTCGTGGACGACGCCGCAGCGATGTCGTCGATCAGTTGCCCGGTCGGTTCGCTGATCGTCTGCAGGGTAACGACCATCTTTGCCAGCCGGAGCGCCTTGAGGTGCTGCTCGTCTCCAAGCAGCTTGCGCAATACGCGATAACCGGCATCCCTGGCCTGGGCTTGCTCCGGCAGCGGTGCCGTCCGGGTATCGGGCTTGTCACAGGAAACCAGAAACAGGGCCGACACAAACACGCACAGCCCGAGGGCCAGGCACGCGGGCGCCGTACATGCGGCCGTACACTCACGATTCTTGCGCATGGCAGAAACGGGTCGCTTACCCCCCTGCTGAGGAATCAACGGGGCCAGCCTCGTCGGGAATGCCGATGCTGCCCGGGTCCATCGATCCCGTTTGTGACGGGGCGTTGGAAAATCCAGTTAAAAGTGTACTCCGTCTGTATCGAAATGTGTCAGCGCGCTCGTGAGGAGCGCCAGTGGGCGGATCCGGAACATGGAAAGTTGCCGGGACAGGAAATTCGGGGGATGAACGGGGTCGGACAAAGCGACGGGCCGGGCCCGGTTTCAGATGCAACGGGGCAGAACGCGATTGATCTGACGGTAAAGCGGCCCGACAGTGCTGTCTGATGCCGTTGATTTCGGGACAGGCACAGGGACAACCGGCGGATACTGCCGTATGATGGCCCTGTCAGGAACCGGTGAAACCTTACCTGCATGCATAAGTGCCCATCATCCTCCCGAACGGACCGGCCCGTCTCGCCGATGCTGACACTGGGCTGGCGTGAATGGGTCGCCCTGCCGGGCCTGGACATACCTGCGATCAAGGCCAAACTGGATACCGGTGCACGTACCTCCGCACTGCATGCCTATCGCGTCGAACCGTTCACCCGGCACGGGGCTGAACACGTACGTTTCTGGCTGCACCCGCTACGCAGGAATGCCCGTATCGATCTGCAGCGCGAAGCGCCGGTGCTGGATCGGCGGCTTGTCCGTGACTCCGGCGGGCACGCCGAACTCCGCTACGTGATCGCCACCCAGGTCCGCATCGGCACCCGCCAGTGGGACATCGAAATCACGCTGACCAACCGCGAGAACATGCTGTTTCGCATGCTGCTCGGCCGCACCGCCATGACAGCAGGGGGGATCACCGTCGACCCGTCGATCTCCTGTGTCTGCGGCAACACGGCGGGGCGCGTCTACGCGACACACAGGGGAACGAAGCCATGAAGATTGCACTGCTGTCTAGAAACCGGGAACTGTACTCCACGCGCCGGCTGGTCGAGGCAGCCGAGCAGCGTGGCCACGAGGTGGTCACCCTCGACGTGCTGCGTTGCTACATGAACATCACGTCCTCGAAACCCGAGATCCATATCGACGGCAAGGCCGTCGGGGGGTTCGATGCGGTGATTCCGCGCATCGGTGCATCGGTCACCTTCTATGGCACCGCGGTGTTGCGCCAGTTCGAGATGACGGGTGTGTACCCGCTCAATGAATCTGTCGCGATCAGCCGTTCACGCGACAAGCTGCGCGCCAGCCAGTTGCTGGCGCGCAAGGGCGTCGGCCTGCCGGTCACCGGGTTCGCCCACAAGCCGGACGATATCAGGGACCTGATCAAGATGGTGGGTGGCGCACCGCTGGTGATCAAGCTGCTGTCCGGGACCCAGGGCATCGGCGTGGTGCTGGCCGAAACCCAGAAGGCGGCGGAAAGCGTCATTGAATCCTTTCTCGGCCTCAAGGTCAGCGTGCTGGTTCAGGAATTCATCAAGGAGGCCGGCGGCGCGGACATCCGCTGCTTCGTGGTCGGTGAAAAGGTGGTGGCCGCCATGATACGCCAGGGCAAGGAAGGCGAGTTCCGCTCCAACATTCACCGTGGCGGCACCGCGAGTCTCGTTTCCATCACCCGCGAGGAACGCGCCACCGCATTACGCGCGGCCAACACCATGGGCCTGAACGTGTGCGGCGTTGACATCCTGCGTTCCAGCCGTGGCCCGCTGGTGATGGAGGTCAACTCGTCACCCGGCCTGGAAGGCATCGAGAGCGCTACCGGAAAAGACATCGCCGGGATCATCATCCAGTTCCTGGAAAAGAACGCGAAACCCGGCAAAACCAGCACCAAAGGCGGGCGCTGATCCATGCGTGCGGACTTCGAGATTGGTGGCTCGTCAGTCCGGCCCGGAGAGCGGGTAACCATCGACCTGGACGTACCCGACCTGTACACGCATACCGGCATCACCCTGCCGGTGCATGTCATTCACGGCAGGAAGGACGGCCCGGCGCTGTTCCTGTCCGGCGCCGTGCATGGCGATGAAATCAACGGTGTGGAAATCATCCGCCGCATCCTCAAGAACAAGGCCGTCAATTCGATCAGCGGCACGCTGCTGGCCGTACCGGTCGTCAATATCTACGGATTCATCAACAAGACCCGCTACCTGCCGGACCGGCGCGACCTGAACCGGTCGTTTCCCGGCTCGGGCACCGGCTCGCTCGCGGCGCGTATGGCGCACGTGTTCCTGCGGGAAATCGTTGCGCGCTGCACGTACGGCATCGACCTGCACACCGCCGCCATTCACCGGGATAACCTGCCGCATCTCCGTGCCTTGATGGACGACCCGGAAACCCGCCGCATCGCGCGGGCATTCTCGATGCCGGTCGTCCTGAACACCCGCATCGGCGAGGGCACGCTGCGCAAGGCCGCCGAGCAGACCGGTGTCACCGTGATCGTCTACGAGGCAGGCGAGGCGCTGCGCTTCGACGAGGCATCAATACGTGGCGGAGTCAAGGGCGTCATATCGGTCATGCGTGAGATCGGCATGCTGCCGAAAGCGAAAAAAACCACCACAACCTATCAACCGCTGGTAGCCCGCGCCAGCACCTGGGTGCGTGCCCCGCAGAGCGGTATCCTGCGCAGCCTCAAGTCGCTTGGCGCCCATGTGGACAAGGATGAGTTGCTCGGTATCATCTCCGATCCCTTCGGCGACATCGACAAGGAGGTCCGCACGGAAACCCAGGGCATCATCATCGGACGCACCAATATCCCGTTGGTCAACGAAGGCGAAGCCCTGTTCCATGTCGCCCGGTTCAGCCGGGCCGGGGAGGTGGCCGGGCAACTGGAAGAGCTCCAGAACGAACTCGATCCCCAGACTGACGAAATCAAGCCGCATGAGCCGCCGATCATCTGAGCACGCGCGACCGGCGGGCCAGGTAACAACCGGGGCCCGGCCCGGCAAACGCGTGCGGCCGAGGCGCGTTTCCGGCTGGTATCAGTAACCCATGTGCTCTGACACCCGTCAGGCAACACCACCGGGCTTCAGTGGCGGCTCGTGGCGCGGGGACTGTTTCCGAGATAACTTTCCATCTTCGCCCAGCGGTGCGGATACAGTTGCTGCGTCGCGGACTCGCACGGCGTTCTCTTCGTGGTGTTGTACAGGATGCCGAACTCGCAGAAGTCGTCACCGGTGTTGTTGGCGGCGTAGTGCGAGGGACGATTGCCGTCGGCGGTGGCGACGGCAGTCCAGGCGGCCACCGCGGTCCCGCTGTTCCACAGACTGCCCTGCAGGTTGTGGCCCGACTCGTGCATCACGCGGTTGTCGAAATCGTTCTGGGACTGCGTGGAGCCTACCGGGAACAGCGTGATCTCACCACTCCCTGCCTCGCCGGCGATCGTCGCCGTGGGTGTCGACCGGGGGTGGGCTCTCGGACTGAGAAGAACGGTTCGGGTGTGGGCGCGCTGGCTCGTCGGGAGCGCACGCAGGGCCGCGGCGAGTTGCGCAGTCGACGGCAGGTTCTTCCCGGCCTCGTCGGCCTGGGTCGGCCGGATCACATGGATCGTCTGGCCGTCGATCGTGATCTGCTGCTCGAGCGCGCCGGAAGACGTTCCATCGGGCCATGTCTGCGACGTCTTTGGCGTCGCGTGGGTGATGGTGGCGGCGCCGCTGTTGTGGCGCAGGCGTTCGAAAGCCGCCGCTGGCGCATGGACGGTACCCCGCATCCGGGGCTGGATGAACGTGCACGCGGAAGGGATCGCGGACGGCGTGCCCCCGGGCGTGGTTCCGACCGTCGAGGGTGGCGGCGATCGCCACCGGATCAACGTGCCTGTATCGAACCCGTCATACCAGTCCTGCGTCTGACAGATCGGACCCGGGTAGCGGAAGTTTGCCATATCACCTCTCGTTGCCCCCATGTTCGCTGACAGCCGGGGCCGGAGTCGGGGATAAAGGGCTGATATTTCCAGTTTCTGCAGTATAGACTAACCGCTACCCGACCTGCAGGCTCATCGAAGTGGACGAAATCCCGTTCCGGGCGAAAAGAGGGCGCGGGGCAGGCAGTAACCACAGCTCCCGTTTCGAACCCTGCCGGCAGGTGCCGGTCGACGACGGCTGGTCGCGCGCGGAGGAAGAGGATTTTGCCTCTGCACACCCCACGCAGGTCAGCGTGGATTCGGCCCGCACGATCATAACCCGCAATCACTCTCCGGACGTGCCCTTCGAGCTGTCGGTGAATCCCTATCGTGGCTGCGAACACGGTTGCGTCTACTGTTTTGCGCGCCCCACCCATGCCTGGCTGGGCCTCTCGCCGGGTCTGGATTTCGAGACGCGCCTGTTCTGCAAGCCGGACGCGGCGGAACTGCTGGGGAAAGAACTGGCACGGCCCGGGTACCGCTGCCGGCCCATTGCGCTGGGCATCAATACCGACGGCTGGCAACCGGTCGAGCGCAGACTGCGCATCACCCGCCAGATCCTGGAGGTGCTGCAGGCATGCCGGCATCCGTTCTCGGTGGTCACCAAGTCGGCGCTGATCGAACGTGACCTGGATATCCTGGCGCCCATGGCCGCCCAGGGGCTGGTGCAGGTGGCGGTGTCCATGACCACCCTGCAGGCGGATCTCGCCCGGGTCATGGAGCCGCGCGCGGCCGCGCCGCAGCGTCGCCTCGAAACGATTCGGCTGCTTTCCGCGGCCGGCATCCCGGTCAGCGTACTGGTCGCGCCGCTGATCCCGGTGCTCACGGACGGGGAACTGGAAACCATCCTCGGACAGGTGCGGGAGGCCGGGGCGACCAGTGCCGGTTATGTGCTGCTGCGCCTGCCGCACGAGATCCGGGACCTGTTCCGGGAATGGCTGGACACGCACCGGCCGGGCATGGCGGCGCATGTATTCAACCGAATCACGGATGCCCGCGGCGGCAAGGCGTATGACGCGACGTTCGGGACCCGCATGACCGGCACCGGGCCCTATGCGGAATTGCTGGCCCGGCGTTTCCGGATTGCGAGTCGCAAGCTGGGATTCGGCGCGTCTCCGCCGCTCGCAACGCAATACTTCCGGCCACCGGTGGCTACCGCGCAGATGGATCTGTTCCAGCACCGTATCCCGCCAGGGAGGCGCTCCTGCGCACGGTGATCTGTCTGCAGGAGCGCTCATCGAGCGCGATACTTCGCTGGCACGGCATCGCGCCTGACAGGCGTTCCTGCAAGTGTCTCGCTTATTCCGTCCGCTGCGTGACCCAGACGCCTTTGAGCCCCAGCGACTTCTCGATCTGGGGGATGTCGGACCGCGCCCGTGCGGCGGATTCGAAACCGGTTGCCTGAACCCGCCAGTAGGTCTTTCCCTTCACGTTGACCCGGTAATGGCTGGCCGGGATGTCCCGTTTACGGACTTTGGACACCATGCGCTCGGCGGACTCCCTGGATGGCAGCGAAGCGAGGATGATGACCCACCCGGCCTGGGCCGGTTCAACGCCAGACGTCCCGGCGGGGGATGTCCTGTCCGATGCAGGCGTGGAACGGACGGGAGTACCGCCGCTGGACGGCGGTGGCAATGTGTTGATTGCCGAGACCACCTCCGGCGTACCGTTGGCCAGCGGCGTGACGGCTGCCTGCACCGGCTGTCTGCTCGAATCAATCCAGGCCTGCACGTCCCGGAGTGAGGTCCGCAACCCGGTAACGGTGGTGGAGAGTTCCAGTACCTCCCGCTCCAGCCGGGCGATGCGCGCGCGGTTGTCGCGGGAGGCAGCCGGTCTGTCCGCCCCTCCGGCAGGGGAGGTGGCCGGCAGCTCCAGCCGGGTCGTCAGTTGTGACGGGACGGAACCCTGTCTGAACAGCTTCGACTGCAGCGCGAATGCAGCGACCACTGCACCCAGCACCAGTCCCGCAACAGCCCAGGGCAGACGGTCTGAACGCACCCCCTTGCCGGTTGCGTGTTGCCGGCTCTCATGGGCGTCACCGGTACTTGCGGCCATGGTGCTTTGTGCCTGCAAACGGGCCCGCTCTTGCCTGGCACGGTACATTTGTTCCTGAATCCGCTCCATGGCCCCGCTGCCTCCCTTCGCGGTGCTTCCTGTCCTTTCAAGACCAATAGTAGCAGAGTCGACGAAAATGACGATAAACTGTCCCGTCAACGCTTCCCCTGGTTCAGGAAGCTGGATGCCTGGCCCGTAAGCGTGCGCTTGCTGCCCGAGCGATGCTCCGGCACACGCTGATCGATGACCCGGGCCAGTGATCCAGGTGTACGCGCTACCCGCGGCGCAGGAGCATCTCTCCTGCGTGACCGTGCTATCGTATCAAGGGTACCGGAGAAGGTTATTTTGTTGAGATCACCGCCACCCGCTGCACACGCTTTCCGGATGAACTGACGCACCAGCCTCCCTCAGCCACGCCAGTCCCTTGTCACCACCTACTGCCGAATCCGTTGCAATCCGTCCCGGCGTGCATACGCGCCTGACCTTCATCGTCGCGCTGCTGTCGATGGTGGGTCCGTTCTCCATCGATGCCTACCTGCCGTCCTTCCCGGACATCGAGGCCACGTTCGGGATCAGTCGCGCGCTGCTGAACCAGAGTCTGTCGGTGTACCTGGTGGCCTTCGCGGCCTCCACGCTGTTGTGGGGTCCCCTGTCGGACCATTTCGGACGCCGGCGGGTGATCCTGGGCAGCCTGTCGCTGTATGTCCTTGCTTCCGTCGGCTGCGCCCTGGCCGCCGACGCCACCACGTTCCTCGTATTGCGCACCCTGCAGGGGCTCGCGGCCAGTGGCGGCCTGATCGCCGGGCGGGCAATGATCCGGGATGCGCACGATGCCGCAAGCGCGCACCGCGCCATGTCCCAGGTAACCCTGGTGTTCGCGCTGGCGCCGGCCGTTGCGCCGGTGCTGGGCGCATGGTTGCACGATCACTACGGCTGGCGCAGCGTGTTCTGGTTCCTGTGCCTGTTCGGCTCCCTGCTCGTCGGCATGACGGCATACATCCGCGAAACGCTGGCGGAGGAACATCGCCAGTCGGTGCGCCCGCTGGTCGTGGCCCGGGTGTACGTACGCAGCCTGCAACACCGCCAGTTTCCCCTGATGGTCCTGAGCCTGGGCTTTACCTTCGCCGGCATCTTTCTGTACATCGCCGGCGCACCGACGGTCATCTACGATTTTCTCGGCCTGGGCACGGACGATTTCGGTGTCCAGTTCATCCCCATGGTCGGTGGCCTGATGCTGGGGGCGTTCATCTCCAGCCGCCTGTCCCGCCACTGGTCGCCGGTGCGCATCGTCAGCAGCGGGTTCGCGGTCCTCGCCACGGGGGTCGTGCTCAACCTCGTGCAGGTGGCCCTGTTCGATGCCACCGTCCTGTTCACCATCGGACCGCTGGTGATCTACGCAATCGGTACCGCCATGATCATGCCCGCAATCACCATCCTGGTGCTGGACTGTTTCCCGCACCACCGCGGCACGGCGGCCTCGATGCAGGGTTTCCTCCAGATGCTGATCAACGCGGCGGTGGCCGGCATCGCCGTACCCGCGTTGCAGACCCGGCGCCAGGATTTCGTGCTCGGGCAGGCGGTGTTCCTGTCGATCGCACTGGTGCTGTGGTACCTGTACTGGCGCCGGGCACAAGCGGGGCCGGAGAACGATTCAGCCTGATATTCGCAGGAATCGTGCGCTGACCCCGAATTTGGACTTTGCGATATGTGCGGCCGTTTCACACTCCACACACCCGAAGCACGGATCCGGGCCGAGTTCGGCCTGCAGGACACACCACCGCTCGGACTGGTACCGCGCTACAACATCGCACCCGGCCAGGACATCCCGATCATCCGCGCTGCCGGTTCGGGTAGCAGCATGCGTCTGGCCCGCTGGGGGCTGGTGCCGCACTGGTCAAAGGAGCCGAAGACCCGCTACTCGACCATCAATGCCCGTATCGAAAGCGTGGCCGGGAAACCCGCCTACCGGACGCCCTTCCGGCGCCAGCGCTGCCTGGTCCCGGCGGACGGGTTCTATGAATGGAAGGTAAGGGACGGGAAAAAAGTCCCGTACCACGTCCGCATGCAGGATGGCGGGCTGTTTGCCTTTGCCGGGCTCTGGGATCACTGGGGGCAGGGCGAGGCTGCCTTCGAGAGCTGCAGCATCATCGTCATGCCGGCCGGTGCGAACCTGCAGCCGCTCCACGCGCGCATGCCGGCCCTCATCGCCCCCGAACACTACGCGGACTGGATCGATCCCGGCATGACCGGGACAGCCGACATCCTGGCGCTGCTGGATTCGGCCCGCTCCGGCCGGTTGCGGTTCCACCCGGTCAGCGACCGGGTGAACTCGCCCCGCAATGATGATGAACACTGCATCGAGTGATGGTGCCGGCGCGCAATTTTTGCTTAGATAAGCCTTGCATGCGCCCTGACCCGCTTACAATGTAATCATGGATCGCTTCCACCCGGCCGTCGCCGACTGGTTCCAGCGGCACTTCGGGACGCCTTCGGAGGTGCAGGCGCTGGCGTGGCCGGCGATCCAGTCCGGCCGGCACACGCTGATCGCCGCGCCGACCGGCTCGGGCAAGACGCTGGCCGCCTTCCTGGCCGCCATCGATGGCCTGGTGCGGGACGGCCTCGACTTCCCGCTGCCCGACGCAACCCGCGTGCTGTACATCTCGCCGCTGAAGGCGCTGTCGAACGACATCCACAGGAACCTCGAACTGCCACTCAGCGGCATCCGCGACGCGCTGCTGGAAAACGGCTTGCCTGACGTGCCGATCCGCGCGCAGGTGCGCACCGGCGATACCTCCCGGGCCGAGCGCGCGGCGATGAAGCGCAACCCGCCACACATCCTGGTCACTACCCCGGAGTCGCTGTACATTTTGCTGACCTCTGACTCGGGCCGCCAGCTCCTGCGTACGGTACAGAGCGTCATCGTCGACGAGATCCACGCGCTCGCCGGCAACAAGCGGGGCGCGCACCTGATGTTGAGCCTGGAACGGCTGGAAGCGCTCTGCGGCCGGCCACCGGTGCGCATCGGCATTTCCGCCACCCAGAAACCGATCGAGGACATGGCCCGCTACCTGTCGGGCCGGCACGAGGATACCGTGCCCCGGGACTGCACCATCATCGACACCGGCCACGTGCGCGAGCGCGACCTCGCCGTCGAGCTGACCGGCTCGCCACTGGAGGCGGTGATGGCGAACGAGGCCTGGGACGAGATCTACCGCCGTCTCGAGCAACTGATCGAACAGCACAGGACCACACTGATCTTCGTCAATACCCGCCGCCTGGCCGAGCGCGCCGCCGCGGCACTGGCCGGGCGGCTCGGCGCGGACGCGGTCACCGCGCACCATGGCAGCCTGTCGCGCGCACACCGCTTCGACGCCGAACAGCGGCTCAAGGCCGGCCGCCTGCGGGCGCTGGTCGCCACCGCCTCGCTGGAACTGGGCATCGACATCGGCGACGTCGACCTGGTGTGCCAGCTGGGTTCGCCGCACGGGATCTCGACGTTCCTGCAGCGCGCCGGCCGTTCCGGCCACCAGCTGCGCGGCACACCCCGGGCGCGGCTGTTTCCGCTGAGCCGCGACGACCTGGTCGAATGCACCGCGCTGCTGGCCGCGATCCGCCGTGACGAACTCGATCGCATCCCGGTTCCCGCCCAGCCGCTGGACGTGCTGGCACAGCAGATCGTCGCCGAGGTCGCCTGCCGCGAATGGGACGAACAGGCACTGTTGCGCGTGTTCCGCTCGGCCTGGCCGTACCGCGGGCTGACCCTCGAACAGTTCACTGCCGTGGTGAAGATGCTGGCCGACGGCTTTCACACCCGGCGCGGGCGGCGCGGAGCCTGGCTGCACCGCGACGCTGTCAACGGGGTGCTGCGCGCGCGACGCGGTGCGCGCCTGACCGCGCTCACCAACGGCGGCGCCATTCCCGACCAGTTCGACTACGACGTGATCCTGCAGCCCGAGGGCCTGTTCGTCGGCTCGCTGAACGAGGACTTCGCCTTCGAGAGTATGCCCGGCGACATCTTCCAGCTCGGTAACACCTCGTACCGGCTGCAGAAGATCGAGCAGGGCCGCGTGTTCGTCGAAGATGCGCACGGCCAGCCGCCGACCATCCCGTTCTGGTTCGGCGAGGCGCCCGGACGCAGCGACGAGCTGTCGCTGGCCGTGTCGGACCTGCGTGAACGGCTGGATGCCTTGCTGGAACAGGGCCTGCCGGCCGCGCGGGACTACCTGGAAGGCGAACTGTGCCTGGGTGGACTCGCCGCAGCCCAGCTCATCGAGTACCTGGCCGCGACCAGGGCCGTGCTCGGCGTGCTGCCCAGCCAGCACGCCGTGGTATTCGAACGCTTCTTCGACGAGACGGGTGACATGCACTTCGTGATTCACGCGCCGTTCGGCTCGCGCGTGAACAAGGCCTGGGGGCTGGCGCTGCGCAAGCGCTTCTGCCGGCGCTTCAACTTCGAGCTGCAGGCCGCGGCCAACGAGGACAACCTGATCCTGTCGCTGGGGCCGACGCACAGCTTTCCGCTGGAGGAACCCGCGCACTACCTGCATGCCGGCAGCGTCGAGGAGGTGCTGGTGCAGGCGCTGCTGGCCGCGCCGATGTTCCCGGCGCGCTGGCGCTGGGTGACGAACATCGCGCTGGCGGTACCGCGTTTTCGCGCTGGCAGGAAGGTCCCGGCGCCGTTCCAGCGCAACGATGCCGAGGACCTGGTGGCACTGGTGTTCCCGGACCAGCTCGCCTGCTTCGAGAACATCCAGGGTGATCGCGAGGTGCCCGACCACCCGCTGGTGAACCAGGTGCTCGCGGACTGCCTGCACGAGCTCATGGACCTCGACGGGTTGAAACGCCTGCTCGACGGCATCGAGCAGGGACAGATCCGGATCGTCACCCGTGACCTGCCGACGCCGTCGCCGATGGCGTTCGAGATCCTCAACGCACGCCCGTATGCCTTTCTCGACGACACCCCGGCGGAGGAACGTCGCACGCTCGCGGTGCAGCAGCGCCGGGCGCTGGAGCCGGCCAGTGCCGCCGACCTGGGCCGCCTCGACCCGGCCGCGATCGACCAGGTACGCGCACAGGTCTGGCCGGACCCGCGCGATGCCGATGAACTGCACGACGCGCTGAACGTCCTGGGCTTCATCGCCGAGAGCGAGATCGCAGGCGATCGACTGCAACGCTGGCAGCCATGGCTCGGGAGCTTGCAGTTACAGCAGCGTGCGACGCGCTTGCATGTGCCGGCCGGACACTGGCTGTGGGTCGCGGCCGAACGCCTGCAGGCCCTGACGCGGGTCTGCCCGGACGGAGAAATATTTCCGCGAATCAATGCACTGGATAACAATGAGGCGACAACACCTGAACAGGCGCTGACCGAACTGGTGCGCAGCCGGCTGGAAGGGCTCGGCCCGGTCACGGCACAGGAGCTCGCCGCGCCGCTGGCACTCGAGGTGTCCGCCCTCGGGCAGGCCCTGCTGGAGTTACAGCAGGAGGGTTTCGTGATCCAGGGGCGTTTCGACCCGCGGCGCACGGAAACCGAGTGGTGCGAACGCGGCCTGCTGGCACGTATCCACCGCTACACCCGGCAACAACTGCGCAGGGAAATCGAGCCGGTGAGCCCGGCCACCTTCATGCAGTTCCTGTTCCGGTGGCAGGGCCTGGAAGAGCCGGGCGAGGGCGCGGCCGCGCTGGAACGCGTGCTGTTCCAGCTCGAAGGCATCAGCCTGCCGGCCGGGGTCTGGGAGAGCGACGTCCTGCCGGCGCGGCTGCAGCCATATTTTTCCGGCGAGCTCGACGAACTGACCGGCTCGGGCAAGCTGGCCTGGTTGCGCCTGCTGCCACCCGCCGACGACACGGAGCGACGCCGCAATCCCGCGATCAGAACCACGCCGATTACTTTCGTCTACCGCGCGCACCTGCCAGCCTGGTGCGACCGCGCACCCGGCGAACCGGCCGGGCTGTCGTCCGCCGCACAGCAGGTGCTCGGTGTGCTGCGGCAGTGGGGTGCGAGCTTCTTCGAGGAACTGCAGCAGCAGAGCGGCATGATCAGGGCCCGGCTCGAAAGCGCGCTGGGCGAACTGGTCGCCTGCGGGCTGGTGCATTCCGACCAGTTCCAGGGACTGCGCGCGCTGATCACGCCGCAGAAGCAACAATCCCGCAGCCGCCACCGCGCCGTGTTGCAGGCACCGTTATCCGCTGGCGGGCGCTGGTCGCTGGTGCGGCCGGCGCTGCCCGGCAAGGACGCGCCGGACAGGCTCGAACACATCGCGCGCACGCTGCTGACGCGCTACGGCATCGTGTTCCGCAAGCTGCTGGAACGCGAACCCGGACTGCCGTCGTGGCGCGACCTGCTGTATCTCTACCGCCGGCTGGAAGCCCGCGGCGAACTGCGCGGCGGACGCTTCGTGCAGGGTTTCGCCGGTGAGCAGTTCGCGCTGCCCGAGGCCGTGAGCCTGATGCGCGGGACCCGCAGGCAGGACGAGCAGGGCAGCATGATCGCGATCAGCAGCGCCGACCCGCTGAACCTGACCGGCATCATCACTCCCGGCAAGCGCACCCCGGCCCAGGCCGCGCACCGCATCCTGTACCGGGACGGCAAACCGGTGGCGACCCGCCAGAACGGGGAGATCCGCATCGACGAGGGAATCCCGGAAGCGGACCACTGGCAGATCCGGATCCTGTTGACCCGGAAGTGGACCCCGGCCGCGTTTCACAAGCCACCACAGGGACCGCTGGTCTGAAAACGCAGGGCCACAGGTTGGGCGCAACGGAGTGCAGCCCAACGGCACGAGGTGGCTGACCGCAGCTTGGGCTGCGCAGGCTCAGCCCAACCTGCGTACCATGCAATGACGGGGGAAGGATGGACACCCCTGGAGTTCGGAGATACAGTGCCCCGGCGGGTTTCGTTCGCCCGGTCATTCGGACAGTGTGCCATGCTTGAATATGTGTTGTTTGCGGAACCACTTCGGGACCGTTTTACCGCCTGGCTGGAGGATAACGGCATCGAGTACCAGACGGCCGGGGAGGGCGACGAATTGCTGGTGCTCCTGGATGAGGATCTCGACGCGGAGCTGGGGGAGCAGGTCGATGAGCAATACGATCTGCTGCTGGACGAAAGCGCCCGCATCGCCGACGCGGAGGACGACACGCCGGATGCCGTGCACGTGGTCGGTATCCAGTTTCAGTGCAGCGATGGCCGGATCGGCCTGGTACGCATCACCCCGGAGCTGGCCAACCGGCTGCATCGCTGCCTGGACATGGTCGAACTGCAGGCGTTCGTGCAGGGCGTGGTCGATGCCGTGGAGCATCCGGATGACGGGCCACTGTGCAAAGGGACTGCAAAGGGGGCGGGTACACGTCCCGATCCCGATGCAGGGCGCTGACAACCAGTCTCCCGGGTAACAGGAATAACCGTTCCATGAACACCACGATCGCAGGCCCCGACGGGAAGCCCCGCTGCAGCTGGTGCAGTGCTGCACCGGAGTTTCTCGACTATCACGACACGGAATGGGGCTTTCCGGTGGACGATGATCAGCGCCTGTTCGAGAAACTGAGCCTGGAGGGTTTTCAGTCCGGTCTGAGCTGGCGCACCATCCTCGCCAAGCGCGGGAACTTCCGCACGGCGTTCCACGGTTTCGATATCGACCGGGTTGCGTGTTTCACCCGGCGCGATGTCGAGCGCCTGCTCGGGAACGAAGGCATCGTGCGTCACCGCGGCAAGATCGAGGCGGTCATCAACAATGCCCGGCGGGTGCGGGAACTGGTTCGGCAGGAAGGTTCGCTGGCCGCCTTCCTCTGGCGCCATGAGCCCGACCCGCGGACGCTGGCCGAACCGCAGACGGCCTCGACCTGCGCGGAATCGATTGCCCTGTCGAAAGACCTGAAGAAGCGCGGCTGGAAGTTCGTCGGTCCGACGACGGTGTACGCCTTCATGCAGGCCATGGGCCTGATCAACGATCACGCCGCGGACTGCGTGATCCGCACCAGGGTGGAGCGGGCACGCAGCAAATTCCGGCGCCCCTGATCGGGGGTACTGCGCGGCGAATGCAGGCATGGAGCCGGGTACGATCACCCGGTGCAAATGGTATTGCTGCCGGGATCTGCCTAGATCAAAGGGTGGAGCGCTGCTGCCACCGATTCGCGCCCTGTCGCGGACCCGGAATCCAGGGCACGCTGTGCGCGTGCGGCCGGTCCGGCTACAACAACACGCTGTCCTTGCGGGGGGGCTGATGGATATCCTGGTTACGCTCGCCATCACCGTGATCACCGTGGTGTTGTTCTTCGATTACACCAACGGTTTCCACGATGCCTCCAACATTATCGCGACGGTGATCGCATCCCGGGCCATGACGCCGCTCCAGGCGGTCGTCGTCGTGGCCACGTTCGAGTTTCTGGGACCCCTGCTGGGCGGAACGGCGGTGGCCAACACGATTGGGAGCTTCATCAATATCGATGCGCTGCCACCCGTTGATGCGATCAGCATCATCCTCAGCGGTATCATCGGGGCCATTACCTGGAATCTGGGAACCTGGTGGTTCGGCATCCCGTCCTCCTCGTCACACGCCCTGGTGGGAGGACTGGCGGGCGCGGTCGTGGTGTCGGTGGGCGCCGACCACGTGGTATGGGGCCTGAGCGAGCTGACCCGGGGGCACTTTACCGGGGTGACGAAGGTGCTGGCCGCCCTGATCCTGTCCCCGGTCATCGGTTTCTGGGTCGGGTTTGTGATCCACCGCTCCATGAAGTTTCTGCTGCGCGCGGCCCGGCCCTCGACCAACACGGTCCTGCGACGCATCCAGTTCCTGACAGCCGCCGGCCTGGCATTCTCGCACGGCGCAAACGATGCCCAGAAAAGCATGGGGATCGTCACCCTGGTGCTGGTGCTGGGCGGGTTCATCCCGGAATTCCGTGTTCCCCTGTGGGTGATCATGGCCTGTGCCAGCGCCATGACCCTGGGCATCATGTCCGGTGGCTGGCGCATTGTGCGTACCGTGGGCTTCGGGATTTACAAGGTGCGCCCGCTGCACGCGTTCGATGCGCAACTGACCTCGGCGGCCGTGATCTTTGCCGCCTCCCTGATCGGCGCCCCCGTCTCGACCACGCATGTGGTCAGTTCGTCCATCATGGGCATTGGCGCCTCGGAACGTCCCAGGGCCGTACGCTGGGGAAAGGCGGGTGATATTCTCAAGACCTGGGTAATCACGATTCCCGGTGCCGGCATGGTGGCGATCACCAGCAATTACCTGATGCGCCTGTTTGCCGGGAGCTGACCTGGCGATCGATACGCGAACCGCACCATGCCAGAGACACGGAGACGACGATGAACGCTGATACCGGCTCGGTACTGACCCGCCTCGTAGACCGGGTGTTTCCCCGTACACCCGATTTCTACACCCTGCTCAACCAGCAATGCGACCTGGTGGTCGAGACGATGGAGGTGTTCGTGCGGTTCATGGAGAACGGTGACCGGGAGCTGGCCTTGCAGGTGCGGGACCTGGATAAAAGCGGCGACGAGATCAAGGCGAGAAATACCGATATCCTCAACAAGGCGTTTTCCACACCCATGGATCGCGAGGATATCTACCGTGCGATTTCCACCATCGACCACATCGTCAACTATGCCAGGACCACGACCCACGAAATCGAGATTCTCGGCATCGAACCGGACCCCTACATGCAGGAACTCGCCGCCCTGCTCAGGGAGGGTGCGTGCGCACTGCAGAGCGGTTACCGGAAACTGTCGGTTAACCCGCTGCAGGCGGAAGAGGACTCCAGGAATGCGCGCAAGGCGGAACGCCGGTCCGAGCGGGTCTATCGCAAGGCACTGTCCGAACTGTTTCGTGAAGACCTCTGCCTGGAAATGCTCAGGGTGAACGCGGAGGATAGTGGAATCGCGCCGGTCCGGCTGATGCTCGACATCTTCAAACGCCGGGAAATATACCGTCACCTGTCCAATGCATCGGACCGCGTGGCGCGGGCCGGCGAGGTATTGCACGACATCGTGGTGAAGATTTCCTGAGACAACGCCGCAGATCCTTTGCCAGTCCATGTGAGGAACCGCGTTCCTGCGCCGGCGAACACGGCCGGTCAGTGGACCCTTGCCTGCCGCGACGCTTGCCGCCTGCTAGCGCTTGCTGATCCAGACATCCTTGAGCGCAAGTTTGTCCTTGATGTTTGCAGCGTTTGACCGGGCTTTCTCCGGTGTTGCAAAGCCCACAGTCTGAACCCGCCAGTATTTCTTTCCCCGGACCGTCACCAGCTGCAGTTGTACCGGGATATCCCTGGATCGAACCTTTGCGACGAATCGATCGGCAGCGGTCCGGTCCGGCAGGGAGGCAAGATTGATGACCCAGACGGCGTCTGAGCGGGCGGGCGCCGGATCCTGACTGGCCCCTGGCGGGGGCAATACCGGTGCAGCTTCCTGCACGGGACTGGCCGAGACAGCCGCCGCTTCGGTGAGGGCCCGTGTGCGGGCAGGGCTGCCGGCAGGCGCTGGCAATCCGCGGTCGTGGTGCTCCACCGGCTGGGCCGGCGCAGCTGTGGGCACGATGCGGGATACGGCAACGGTATTGCGACTGCCCGGTACGGGCACCGTACTCCTGTTTCTGATATCGCCGATCCCGGCGATCCAGGATGCGAGAATCGTAGCGAACCAGACGGCGCCGACACCCCACCACCAGGCCGGGTTCGGTTTCAACCGCGTCATCAGCGGATCCTGACGGGCGGTCACCACCGGCTGGTCAGGGAGGATACGTCGCGGGTGCAACTCCCTGCGTGGCGGGACAGGTTCCACACTCATATCGTTCGATTGCATAGATCCCCCCCAGGGACGTGGCAAGAACTGGCAGAGGTATGACAAATCTGTTCCCGTAACCTTTACTTATATGCTTTTTGTAAGGGTATTTCCACACTGCTGGAAAGCGTGCAATGGATGTAGCACCGGGTTGCGAAACGGAACAAATACAGACGTAAATTTGACGCGGCGCACCGGTCACTGCTGTCTCCAGTGACCGGACTGCCATCCTGAGACGGAGCGCGCAACGGCTGCTTCCGGTTCGCAGGCATTCTGTGGTGCCGACCGGGTGCCAGCGTCGCGCGTTTGGCGGCAACGTCGTGCCCCTCGGGAGTAGCTTTGGTGTCGGCAGGCAGAGCGGCCCGGTTACAGACAACCATCCGCTTTGGGATACTTTTCCCGGACGCGGCGGATCCGCTCGTCGATATCGATCTGCCGCCGGGGGTCACCCTGGCGTGCCTCATAGGCCGCTTCCAGCTGTTCCCCGACACTCGGGTATTCCGCGCGCCGCATCTCGGCGTATTCCTCATCGTGGTAGCTGCTCGCGACTTCCTCCAGCGCATGCCGGATCTGTGCGTCCGTCGGCTGAGGGTCGAAGGATCTCCATTCCGCGATGACCGGCTCCCCGGCCGGATCATCATGCCGGACCACGTAATCCGGGCCTGCCGAAACATTCGGATTGATCAGGTGGATGGCCCGGCACAGCGTACGCACCTTGTCGTCATGGCGGATGAGGTGATGCTGCCGTGCGATCATGCGGATGTCCTCGTTGAGTCTGCGTGAATTCCTCCACAGGTAGACAATCCAGATACACACGATTATCAACAACCAGACGGCGATGTTGATCGCGCCATTATCCATGATCACTTCTCCTGCAAGGGACCCACACCGGGGTCAACACGGTCGCTTTCCGGTCTGCCACGACACGGCCGGGCATTCCGCACTTCCACAGGCCACATTAGCGCGAATCGTGTACAGCGTATAGCGGCCGGCCGGCCAAAGCGCAGGCGGCTCGCGGCAGTATTCTGTATCCTTTGATCCAGATCAAGCGGTTATGCCCGGGGCATCCGTCGCTCCCGCGCGGGCGGTGCCCGGCCCGTCATGGCTTCGTAGCCCGCACGCGTGGCGCATGCCCGCTGCGGTTGCGCACCCCTCATGCTATGCCCCGGTATGTTCTCCCGGTCGCGGCCCCGGCACCGGGCGGAACCCGCTGCTTGACAGCCGCCTGTCCGGGTACCACCTGCGTGTGCCACGCCGGCTGTTCCGCGGCCCCGCTGCGACCGGATACTCCGCGACTGGCCCTCGGAATCCGGCTACTATCGGGGAACCGGCATCCGGCATCTGGCAACGCATGCACACTGGCAACCTGCAGCAATGGCAACACGATCATCGCTTCGGCCAGGACCGGCGCCGGCCGGGTGAGGCCCGCACCTGGATCGTGATTGCCATTACGGCCGCCATGATGGTGGTCGAGATCGCCGCCGGTATCCTCGACGGCTCCATGGCGCTGCTGGCGGACGGCCTGCACATGGCCTCGCACGCGGTCGCCCTGGGCATCACGGCATTTGCCTATCGCTACGCGCGGCTCAACGCGGCCAGCGCGCGGTTCAGCTTCGGCACCGGCAAGGTCAATGCGCTGGGTGGCTTTACGGGGGCGCTGCTGCTGGCCGTGTTTGCGCTGTTCATGGCCATGGAGAGCGTTCTGCGCATCCTCCATCCGGTCGACATCGTATTCAACCAGGCCATCCTCGTCGCGGTGCTGGGCCTGCTGGTCAACGGGGTCAGTGCGCTCATCCTCGGCGTTGCGGAACCGCACCACGAGGCGCACGACCACGACCATCCGCATCCCCACCACCACCACGACCACAACCTGAAATCTGCATACCTGCACGTGCTGGCCGACGCACTGACCTCGATCCTGGCCATCGCCGCGCTGCTGGCCGCGAAGTACCTCGGGCAGGTCTGGATGGACCCGGCGATGGGTATCGTCGGCGCGCTGCTGGTGGCCCGCTGGTCGCTCAGCCTGTTGCGCGCCACCAGCGGCATCCTGCTTGACCGCCAGGCGCCCACCGGCCTGCTGGAGCAGATCCGCGTCCCCCTGGAGGCCGATGGCGACACGCGCGTGACCGACCTGCACGTCTGGTCCATCGGCCCGTCCATCTATTCCGCACAGATCTCGGTAGTGGCACACAGGCGCATCCCGCCGGCGGAATACAAGGCTCGTCTGCCGGATTCCCTCGGGCTGGTGCACGTCAGCGTGGAAGTGCATGAGTGTGGGCACTGAAAGGGCGCCGGGAACGGCCGGCGCGCATCCGCGGTGCAACCGTATTCCCGGCTGTTCCATTGATCCGGATCACCCGCTCAGGCGCCCGGTGGGGTATCATGCGCCGGTCAACCCACCTGGAGCCGACCATGAAACGATCCCTGATCATTGCATCTTTCCTGGCCATCTTTCTGCAGGGCTGCGCAAGCACGCCCGGCAGCAGACACGCATCCACCGCCGGCCCGGGACCCGCGGTGCAGGAAGCCCCGGCAGCGGCTGCGCCACCGGCCGCCACCGCGACCGACGCCACACATGCATCGCGTCCGGCAACCTCCGGCACCGATGGCTGGCTGATCGTCTGCCAGAACGAGGCGGGACGGTTCGCTACCCAGTGCCGCGCCGAGATGCGGGGCCGTATCCTGATGTCACTCGGTGACGAAACCTACCAGCCACTACCGGTACTCTGGGTATCGTGGATGAAAGGCGAGGACCCGGACAAGCGCACCGTCTGCGTACTGGGCCACGACTACCCGGTCAACGCCGTGCAGTTCCAGGTAGACGACAATCCGCCGCTCGCACTCACCGCCGCAACCGCCAGTGGCTGTTTCCTGTCCAATCAGACCTTCATCAACCAGCTGCGGCGGGGCCGGCAACTGGTGGTGAGCTTCCTGCGCTTCCCCTGGGGGCAGACGAAACTCGGCTTCGATCTGCGCGGCTCCAACAGCGCGCTGGACGAGCTGAGGGACCGGGTAAAAACCAACCGCTGACGGGACCCGCCAGTGCGCAGGGATCTCGCCATGACAACCTCACGGATATAGACCCTGCTGCGCTCCGCGCGTATCCCGTTCCTGGTGCCGGGACCGGTCTGTGTGCTGCTGGGTGTCGGCACGGCACTGCAGGCCGGCACCCGGCCAGCCCCGTTGCAGGTCGCCCTGGTCCTGCTTGGCGCCGTGGCGGCACACGTCAGCGTCAATGCCTTCAACGAGTACCTCGATTTCCGCAGCGGTCTGGATGCACTGACCGTGAAGCCCCCCTTCAGCGGGGGTAGCGGTGCCCTGCCGGGGCAGCCGCAATCCGCACAGTCGGTCCTGCACCTGGCCATTACGGCCCTGGGCGTAGTGGTCGTGGTCGGCCTGTACTTCACGTGGCTGCGCGGCGCACTGATCCTGCCGCGGTCGGCTTGGCCGGCGTCCTGATCATGCTGTCCTACACCCAGTGGCTGGCGCACCACCCCTGGTTATGCCTGGTCGCGCCGGGCGCGGGTTTCGGACTGCTGATGGTGGCCGGCACGCACTTCGCGCTGACCGGGATGTACGCCCCGTTTTCCTTCTACGTGGCACTGGTACCGTTTTTCCTGACCAACAACCTGCTGTTGCTGAACCAGCTGCCCGACATCGGACCGGACCGGCGCATCGGGCGCCGGCACTTTCCGATTGTCTACGGGGTCCCGGCCACGCTCGTGCTGCACTGCCTGTTCACCGTGGCGACCGGCCTGACGATCGTGGCCGGGGTGGAGAGGGGTGTGTTTCCACGCGCCGCCTGGCTGTCCCTGGTTCCGCTGGCGGCCGCCGTGGCCGCCTGTGCCGGCACGCTGCGCGCAGGGCGTCCCGCCACGACGCTGCTGCCCTGGCTGGGAATGAACGTACTGGCCAGCGTCGCCACGCCCCTGGTGCTCGGAGTGGCCCTGATCGACGGTTGACCGATGCCGGCCCTCCCTGGCCTCGTGGGCGGCTTGCGGGCCCGCCACAATGCGCGGGGAATACTCCAATCGGGCGGCTGAACTGGTACACTTCACCCATGCGTATGATCAGATCCCTGTTCGCAGCGCTGTACCTGCTCCTGTGGCTGTTTCCGGCAGCCGGAGTCCAGGCCGCGGATCCCACCTACCAGCTCGAGGGCGGCGGCCGCGTGGTGGTCGACCCGGAAACGAAGCGCGCCACGGTAACGAAAGGCGGGGTCACCACACCCCTGTACGACGGCACGCACCGTACGACGGACAACAAGGTCCTGATCATTCGCCAGGGCGTCGCCACCGTCCCGGGCGAGATACCCCCACCGACTCCACGCAAGCCGGAGGCCCCGGTGGAACAGTGGGAGGGTGCGCCGATCGTCGGCTACTCGCCCTGCGAGAAACTGGTGCGCAAGACCTGCGGCAATGAGAACGAATGCAAGCAGCACGAAGGCTGCAAGCTGGCGCGGCAATTGCTCGACATGGAAACGACGGAACGCGACGAGAGCGAGAGCCGCAACCGCATGACCTATACCAGCGGTCAATGTATCGATGTCACCCCGGACACCGACACATTCCCCGCCTGCCAGACACACTGACCCGGAGCCGGGAGACGTAGCGCGCCGTGCGGGCAGCCTGGCGGACGGTCATCCGGCGGGTGTCGATTCGCTCCCGGTGCGGGCAGCGGATACTGGCCGTTGCCCCGACATCCCTGTATAACTGGCGGCTGGGTTTTACGCAGTGCGTACCCCCGGTTCTGTACCAGCAATGATGAATCTGTAACATGAAACTGCACCGGCGCTTTGCCACCCGACTGTCTGCCGTACTCGTGATCATCGTGTCCGCGAGTGCGCTGCTGATGGGTCTCGCCATCACCCGCTCCGGGACCGACCTGCTGCTCAACGCGGCCACCACGCGGCTGGCGCAGGAAAGCCGCCTGGTATCGGTCCGCCTCCAGGACATACTCGATTCCGTACAGCGGGATGTCGTGTTCATCGCCAACAGCCCGTCACTCACCGACCTGACCTCCATACTGGATGATTCGAGCACCGCACCGGAGCAGACAGCAGCCGGCCGCGTGGCCAGGAACCGCCTGCAGGACATGTTTGCGGCCATGGTGTTCAACCATCCCTGGTACGCACAGATCCGCCTGGTCGGCATGGCGGACAAGGGGCGGGAAATCGTGCGCGTGGATCAGGGCGTGCACGGTATATACCGGGTTCCCGACAACGAGTTGCAGCAGAAAGGTTCCCGCAAGTACTTCAAGGACGCACTGGAAGAACCGCCGGGCAAGGTGTTCTGGTCGGCGATCGAGCTCAACCGTGAACACGGCAAGCTCACGGTACCCGACCAGCCGGTATTGCGGGCGGCCATCCCGGTGGCCGGCAAGTATGGTACCCCGGTGGGTATCGTAATCATCAATGTCGATATCCGCCGCGTATTTGACGCAGCGCGGGAGGTGCTGTCACCCGATATCTCGCTGTATATCGCCAACCAGTCGGGCGACTACCTGTATCACCCGGACCCGTCCATGACCTTCGGCTTTGAACACGGGCAGCGCCACCTGATCCAGAATGATTTCACCGACGAGGCACTGAACACCGTCGGGGATTCCACCCTGGTGCTGCAGGATGTGCAGCCGCGGGGTCAGACGGAACCGGTCATCGCGCACCTGAGCCGGTTGTCGCTGCAGGGCGTGGGCGCTGACAGCATGATCATCGCGCTGACCCGGCCCCGTTCGCAGGTACTCGCCGATATCGACCAGGCGCGCCAGCACAGTACGGGCCTGATCGTGCCGTTCGTTCTGGTGGCCCTGTTCATCGTCATCTGGATGGTGGAACTGTTCACCGGTCCGCTGGAGCGGATCACGCGTGAGGTCAGCCGTTACATACCCGGACGCAGGCTGTACCTGGCCGAACAGCAGCGCAAGGACGAGGTCGGACAACTGGCACAGGCATTTGCGCGCATGGCGGAGCGCATCGATCAGCAGGTCATGCAACTGCAGGGGGAGGGGGAGCGCTTCCGCAGCCTGTTCGAGGCCGTACCTGACGCGGTCATCATCATCGACCAGGATGGCAGCATGGAATACACCAACCCGGCCACGGAACGACTGTTCGGGTACGCGCCGGAGGAATTGCGCGGCCAGAACGTCAACACATTGATGCCGGAACCGTACCGCAGCCACCATGACCAGTACATGAGCCGTTATCTGGAGGGCGGCGAGGCCCACATCATCGGCATCGGACGCAAGGTCGTGGGTCTGCACAAAAACGGCAAAACCCTGCCACTCTACCTCTCCATCGGTGAATTTCGCCTGCAGGACCGGCGCAAGTTCACCGGTATCCTGCACGACATTTCAATTGATTCCGCCGATCAGCAGCCGACCTGACCGCAGCCGCGCCATTCGAACCGGACAGGTGGGTGTTGAAGGTCCGCCGCGCGCACGCGGGCAGGCGAGGAGTTGTGTGAATTGCGCGCTGCAGCCGCGCCGCGCGCGGTTCAGTACAGCTCCGGTTCCTGGCTGGTCTTGCGCCTGACCATTTCCTGCAGCGCCTGTTCGTTGTTGCAGAACTCGATGTTGTCCGGCTGCAGTGTCCCGTCGGCCAGCCCCGCATCGCACGGCGCGATGTTGTTGCATTCCGAGCAGCGCTGCATCTGCCGGTGGATGTCGACGACGCGCTCCCGCGCCAGGTAGGCATCGATATCGATGCCCAGCGCCCCGAGCATGCGTCCCAGCCGCAGCGTGTTGAGGCGCTCGGCCAGCGCCGTGCGGTACTTCATGCCGGCGTGGAAGTTGAACACGATGGCGACGGCCAGCAGCACGATAAAGGAGACCAGCGTGAGTATCAGCACGGAGAAGGGGATCAGGGTGAACAGCACATTCATGGATATTCGGCCTGCAGTGATATCAACCAGGATAGCATGTGCCGCAACCTCGAGTGTGGCCTTGATCCAGGTCAACCACCACCCGGACGGCCGCCCGCCGGCGCGTGCGGCGTAGCGGCACCAGCATCATCCGCAACCCGGCTGCATCCGCATGTCCTTTGCACCGGCCCTGCCGCTGCCGCTGGTCCCGGGAATGGCGGTTTTTCCGGGTTTTGCTCACAGAACGGGCTGCGGACCGTGCCCGGCACGCACCAGCCCCGCCTCCCCCGGGCGGGCGGGGAAACGCGGTTCGCCCGGCTAGTACATCTTGTCAAGCACGGTAATCACGATCTCGATCACGATCAGGATCACGATGTACCACTCCACCCGCAGCGAACGGCGGTTGTGCAGCAGGTCGAGCAGGGTCTGCGCGGTGCGGGAAATCAGCCCGAGCTTGCGGTCGATCGCGGCATGTCGTTCCGTCAGCTCGAACTCGTCTTCCAGGCGCAGGTAGAGCCGTTCGTATTCCGGGTAGTCCCAGATCAGCTCCGGCGTTTCCGACACCTCGATGCGCCCGGTCATGCGCGCCTCGATCTGCAGGCTCTCCCCGATGTGTTCCAGCAGGCGCCGCCCGCCTGGTGTGCCGATGCGGCCGGCCTGCAGGTTCCTGGCCAGCGGTTCGATGCGCTCGAAGTGTTCCCGCAGTTCCACTTCGTAATGGGCCAGTACGGTGCTCTTGGCCAGCACGTCGGCCACGATCTGCAGGCCCTGCAGGCTGGGGCCGCGCAGGCGGATGCGTCCCTGGTCGATGCCTTCCCCCTTGTCGGGATCGAAACGCAGCCCGAAGCTTTCCTGTTGCGGTTCGTCGAAAGGCTCACTGACCAGTTCCCCCAGGTCGCTGGTGAAGCGCACGACCTCGACGGCCTGCATCCCGAACAGCACCACCACCCCGTAGCGAAACAGCACGGCGATGCCTTCCGTACCGGCGGACATCGTCAGCGGGGCGGTAGCCAGCCGGCTGTCGTGGGGGAAACGCCGCAGGTCGAGCTGCTGCCCGAGGTAGATCGCGACCCCCTCGACGCCGCTGCGCTGCGCAAAAGGCTGGGCCGGCATGCTGTTTTCTCCCGTCAATCCTTCACGAACGCAACGGCTTCAGTGAAAGATCCGGTGGAAGAAATCCTGCATGGCCTGCCAGGATTCCCGGTCCGCGGCGGCGTTGTATTCCAGTGGCAGACCGAAGCGCTTGCCCAGCGCCGTCGCACCCGGGTTGGTGAAGCTGTGTTTCGCACCGGGATAGTTGATGAACTGGTAGCGCACCCCGGCCGCATCCATGTCGTGCCGGAAGGCCTCGACCTGCTGCGGCGGGTTGAACGGATCGTCGGCCCCGTTGGCCACCAGGATCTTTGCCTTCACGTGCGGTGCGATCGGGCCCAGGCCGCCGAGGCTGCCGTGAAAGCTCACGACCCCGGCGAGGTTGGCGCCGGAACGCGCCATTTCCAGCACCACGCTGCCACCAAAGCAGTAACCGATGGCCGCAATGCGGCTCGGGTCGACGGTCTTCTGCCGGGTCAACAGCGCACGCGCGGCATTGAAGCGGGCCTTCATCAGCGGCAGGTTCTTGCGCACCGCCGCGGAAAACCTGCCGGCATCCTGCGGATGCTCCGCCGTCTTGCCGTTGCCGTACATGTCCACGGCCAGCGCCGTGTAGCCCAGGGCTGCCAGCATGTCGGCACGCTTGCGGGCATAGTCGTTCAGGCCCCACCACTCGTGCACCACCAGGATACCCGGGCGTTTGCCCTTGATCGCATCATCCCAGGCCAGATACCCCTTGAGTACGGTGTCGCCCGCCCGGTAGGTGATTTCCTTGCCGACCACGGCGGCCTGCACGGACAGGGTTGAACACAGCAATACCAATGCAATTGCGATACGAAACATCGTGCCACCTCCTTGATCGGTGTGTGGTATGAGCGGAACCTGTCTGCCGTTTCCCCGGCGCGGCGGGCATGCTCCGCAATGCTACCCGAGCGGGCCCTGTCAACGCCATGGGGCATGGCCACATCCCGGACCCGGATCCCGCCAGGCCCCGCCCGCTGCGTGCACCGGCCCCATGACTGGTATTGCCACAGGGCATCCTGTATACCACTGCCCCATGCAGCGCAACTGGCCGGCCATCTTCCCGCAGCTCCTGGCATCCGCACCGGCGGAGCTGGACAGTGGACTGGTTGCCCTGTTCGACCAGGCTACCGAGGTCCGTTTGCCGGCACGCACGAACGTGTTCCGGCAGGGCGACCAGTGCCGCCAGTACCTGCTCGTGGTCGAGGGCAGCGTCAAGGTGATCAGCCGGGCCGAGAACGGGCGCGAGATGGTGCTCTACCGCCTGGGCCCCGGGGATTCCTGCGTGCTCACCACCTCCTGCCTGTTCAGCAACCACCGCTACCCGGCGGAAGGAATTACCGAGACAGCGGCGATCGCACTGACCCTCCCTGCCAGCCTGTTCCACCGCACCGTGGAAGGGTCCCCCGCGTTCCGACGCTTCGTGTTCGCTTCCTTCGGGGAGCACCTCGCCAGCCTGATCGCCCTGGTCGAGGAAGTCGCCTTCGGGCGACTGGACGTGCGGCTGGCGCGGCATCTGCTCGATCACGCCGGCGGGGACGACACCGTGCAGCGCACCCACCAGGAACTGGCTACGGAACTGGGCAGTGCGCGCGAAGTCATCAGCCGCCAGCTGAAGGAACTCGAACTGCACGGCCTGGTCCGTCTGCAGCGCGGCAGCCTGACCCTGCTGGACCGCCGCGGGCTGGACGAACTGGCTGGCAACTGAAAGACCTTGCCGTGTGTGACATAGTCACTGAATACCCCGTAACAGGCAGGTATCGTTTCCGCCATCAACATCAACCAATCGAGGGCTTCACAATGTGCAACGTGGGTGGGATTGACCGGGTACTGCGCATCATCGTCGGGCTGGCACTGATCAGTCTGGTTTTCATCGGCGCGCAGATCCCGTTTATTGGCCAGAACGTGGCATGGGGCTGGATCGGCATCGTGCCGCTGGCCACTGGCATCTTCAGATTCTGCCCGGCCTACGCCCTGTTGGGTGTCAGGACCTGCAAGACCCGGTAACGTCTCCAGTTCGTGCCGGTTTGCAGCGCGACCCCGGCCCGCTGCACCGGCCGTCTTTTTCGGCCCCGTTCCCGTTGACGTCCACACCCGCATCCCTGCCGGTCCACCTGCCGGCCACCCTGCGGGCCTGGGGGACCCCCGCTTTCAACGCCACGCTGCAGCAGGAAGTCACCGCCCTGGGTATCGACCGGCTGCCGCTGCAGGCGGGTCTGCGCTACGGCAGCCATGCCTTGCCAGAACCGTTGCAGCTCATCCCGCTGTCCGGCCGGCTCGAGGCATGCGTCCTGCGCCTGCACGTGGGGATGTATTACACCAGCGTGATCGCCGGCTGCAGTTGTGCCGATGACCCCACACCGGTGGACCGGGTGAACGAATACTGCGAGGCGGAACTCTGTATCGACACGCGCAGCGCATGCACCACGATCCGCCTGTTGTGAGCGGCACGCTGCCCGTGCGGCCCGCGCTGCCGCAGCACGGGCGCTTGACCATGGCGCCGTAACCGACAACCATACCCCGCATTCCGGGCCGGGTACCTGCACGTGATTGTCCTGTTCAACAAGCCGTTCCGGGTGCTGTCGCAATTCACCACGACAGGCGACAAGTCCACCCTGGCGGATTACATCGATCTTCCCGGCATCTACTGCGCGGGACGCCTGGACTTCGACAGCGAGGGCCTGCTGGTGCTGACCGACGACGGCCGCCTGCAGCAACGGATCGCCAACCCGAAATCCGGCAAGCGCAAGGGCTACTGGGTGCAGGTGGAGGGCATTCCGGCACAATCCGACCTGGACCGGCTGCGGCAGGGCATCCTGCTCAGGGACGGCCGGACCCTGCCGGCCGTGGTCGAACCGGTCGCGGTACCGGCACTGTGGCCACGCGTGCCGCCCATCCGCATACGCCAGGCCATTCCCACCAGCTGGCTCGCTCTCACGCTCACGGAAGGGCGTAACCGCCAGGTCCGGCGCATGACGGCAGCCATCGGTTTTCCCACGCTGCGGCTGGTGCGCTACCGGGTCGGGGAGTGGACACTGGACGGTCTGGCGCCGGGTGAGTACCGGATCGTCGATGCGGACCGGCGCCCCGGCTCCGCACGGGGGGAAATCCATCACATGTAAGCGGGTGAAATCGGGTAGAGTAGGGTGCTGCTGACCCAACGGAGTTACTGCGATGTCCCATCCTGCCGGATCCGTCCTGCACGCCGCGGCCGCGTTGCTGCTGGCATTCCTGCTGCCTGGCACCGTGTTCGCCGATCCCCCCCGCTGGGCACCGGCCCACGGCTACCGGCAGCACGAACAGGAGCGTTACGAAGCGCAGGCACCCCCTCCGCCGGTGCTGCCCTGGTACCGGCGCGGCGAGCGCAGTGACTACATCCGCAGCGGGCGCTGCGACCGGGCCCGCCTGGGCGCAGTCATCGGTGGCGTGGTCGGTGGCATCGCCGGGTCCCGGCTCGGGGAGGGCGACGGCCGTGCCGCGGCCACCATCGCCGGTGCCGTGATCGGCGTCCTGATCGGCCGGACCATTGGCCGCGAGATGGACCGGACCGATCAGCAGTGCACGGGACAGGTCCTGGAACATGTGCCGGACCGGGAAGCGATCCGCTGGGACGACCCGGACCGGCGTACCGCCTATGAAGTCACACCGGAGCGCACCTACCGCAACCGGGAGGGCCGCTACTGCCGGGAGTACACCACCCGGGTCAGTGTGGGCGGCCGGGTCAGCCAGGCGGTCGGGCAGGCCTGTCGCCAGCCGGACGGCAGCTGGGTGACACGCTGAACCCGCACGCCGCTGCGGGACCGCGCAGCGGCAGGGGGCACGTTCTGGGACAGCGGTGTTGGGCTTCACTGCGTTCAGCCCAACCTACGGCGTTCAGCCCAACCTACGGCGTTCAGCCCAACCTACGGTCCTAATGTAGCCGGTGGAAAGTGTGCGCTTGAGCACGGGAGCGCGCACGCCATCCCAGGGGAAACGCTTCCGCGCGGTGACGGTGAAACGTGATGCAGGCACGGCTGCATCCGTGCACCCTGTGCTACGCTGTCCGGGTTTGCGATCACCGGAGCCTGCCGTGAACCACCGCCTGACTGTGCTGATGCTGTCCCTGCTGCCCACCGTACCCGCGTTCGCCGACACCTCGATCACGCTCGGGGCGGACTACTGGAGCTACAACATCGACGGCACGGTGCGCTACCAGAGCAGCGATCCGGCGGATGATATCGACGCCAACCGCGACCTCGGATACAACGACGGCAACCTCGGCAGCTATTATGTGCAGCTGGAGCATCCGTTGCCGCTGTTACCCAACGTGCGCCTGTCGCGCACGGACGTCAGCGAATCGGCCGCGGGGCACCTGAACCGTAGCGTGGTTTTCGGCGGCCAGAGCTACCTGGTCGGGGAGGACGTCACCAGCGCGGTGCAGTTCGACCAGACCGACGTGGTGCTCTACTACCGGCTGCTGAATCTGGCGGCAAGCCTGGATCTCGGCATCGACGCCCGCTACATCGACAGCAAGGTGCGCCTCGACGGCAACGTCAGCGGGACCGAAACGGCCACTGCATCCGGATGGATCCCGATGCTGTACGCGCACGCCGGAATCGACCTGCCATTGACCGGCTGCGCGCTGGACGCGGACGGCTCCTTTGCCGGTTACCAGGGTAACCGCCTGTACGAGTTGAACCTGCGTGCCAGCTATGTCACGGCACAGCACGTGGGGGCGGAACTGGGCTACCGCCGCATCGACCTGAAACTCGATGATTTCGACAGCACCTGGGCCGACGTTAGCTTCGCCGGCCCCTACGCGGGACTGTTCCTGCGCTTCTAGCGCGTCGACCCCTGGCTGTCCGCCTGGATCCGCAGGTCGGCTTCATCGTATTCCGGACCGCACACCAGGTGCGCGGACAGGCGCGGGAACGCGCTGATGACGGAAACCAGCGTGGTGGCCACGTACGGCACCGATTGCACCAGCAGGACGATGATCCACAGCAGCAGGTCCAGCATGCCGATGTCGTTCTGCAGGGCCAGACCGCCTGCCGCCAGCCACAACGCCACCGCCAGCAGTGTTTCCTCGCGCGCCGTGGCCAGCGCGCGCCACAGCGCCGAGGCCCGTTCCAGCTTGGGCGTACGCAGGAACGGCCGGCTGCGGGTCGCCAGGCCAAGCAGGATGGCGCGGGCAATGGTGTGTGACAGGGACAGGCCGGCCAGCGCGGCCGCCAGTGTCTGGCGCGCGGTACCGACGATGCGCACCCCGCGGTAGAGATAGATCACCTTCGCCATCTTGAAGCAGAACAGGACCAGCGGCAGGATCGAGAAGATCATCAGCGGCGGGTCCACCCGCAGTGGCGCGGCCAGCATGGCCAGCGACCAGCCCAGGGCGGCCAGGTTGTAGATCAGGTTCATGCCGTCGGCGATCCACGGCAGCCAGCCGGCCACGAAATGGTAGCGCTGGCCGGAACTGAGCCGGCTGCGCACCAGGCCCATCAGGTCACCGGCATGGTGGCGCATGATCTGCATCGAGCCGTATGCCCAGCGGAAGCGCTGGTTCCGGTAGCCGCTGAAGGTGTCCGGCATCAGGCCACGCCCGTAACTGCGCGGGATGTACAGCGCCTGGTGGCCGGCCCGCAGGATCATCAGGCCGAGTTCGGCGTCCTCGGTGATGCACCACTCGCTCCAGCCACCGACTTCCTCCAGCACGCTGCGCCGGACCAGTGTCATCGTGCCGTGCTGGATGATGGCATTGCGGTCATTGCGGGTCACCATGCCGATGTAGAAGAACCCGCGGTACTCGGCATAGGTCATCGACTTGAAGGCGTTCTGGCGCGTGTCCCGGTAATCCTGCGGGGCCTGCACAATGGCGATCTCGGGGCGGGTGAACTGCGGCACCAGGTCATGCAGCCAGGTGGGATCGACCACGTAGTCGCTGTCGATCACGCCGATGATCCGTGCCTCCGGCGCGGTGTGCTGCAGCGCGTAATTCAGCGCACCGGACTTGTAGCCCTCCAGCGGACTGACGTGGAAGAAGCGGAACGGCCCGCCCCGCGCACGGCACCAGGCCTCGACCGGCT
Source organism: uncultured Ectothiorhodospiraceae bacterium (assembly GCA_964443845.1). Lineage (GTDB taxonomy): Bacteria > Pseudomonadota > Gammaproteobacteria > UBA9214 > UBA9214 > UBA9214. Next base: position 8,107 of record CAYUFA010000014.1, on the reverse strand, counting down.
GCCACACCGCCGGGTCGGTGGTGTTGTTGTCGATCACCACCACCTCGTAGCGTGGGTAGTCGAGCCGGGCGAGCGCTTCCAGTGTCTCGATCAGCATGTCCGGTGGCTCGTTGTAGGCGGGCACGTGGATGGACACCATCGGCAGTTCCGCTTCGTCCACCGGCAGCGGCACGAAGCCGCGCCGGCGGGTCTTGGCCCACAACGCCTCGGCCCACTCGTGGGCCTCCACCAGCACGACGATGACCACACCGATCATTCCGATCAGCATCAGGATGCCGACGATGACGGCGCTCCACGACAGGTACTGTTGCAGGTAGTCGTAGATGATCAGCACCGCGGCCGTGGCGAGCGCATAGGCCACCACGGCGAGGAATCCCCGTCCCCGGTGCTGCAGGGTCACACTGTCGGAAGTCAGCAGGGCAAAGGTGATCAGGGCGATCAGCACCGAGATGGCGGCGAGCAGCCGCCATTCCGGGATACCGACGATGGGCTCGGAGAAGGCGAACTTGGGCTTGCGCATGACATCGAACACGCCCCAGTAGGCACCGACCGCACCCTCGAACTCGGTCTTCCACGGCTGGTCGAAGGCCTCCATGACGTAGTAGATGTAGTGCTCCTGCTCCGCGCGCTGCAGGAAGCGGCGCAGGAAGGTCGCTTCGTTGTAGGCGGAGGCCTCGGCGCCGTGCCGGGCGCGGCCGTTGCTGGGCCATCCCACCTCGGCGATCACGATCGGCACGCCCGGGAACCGGGCCTTCAGCTGGTTCATGCGGTTGACGACGTAGTCGACCGCCTTGTTGATGGGAATACTTTCCCAGTACGGCAGCATGTGGACCGCGATGTAATCGACGTGCTTGACGAGCTGGGGATTCTTCAGCCAGATATGCCACGGCTCGGCGGTACTGACCGGCATGCCGAGTTCCCTGCGCACGTGATCGAGGTGACGGGTCAGCTTGTCGATCGGCAGGTCGTTGCGCAGCAGTACCTCGTTGCCGACGATCACGCGCACCACGTTGCGCTGGTTGCGCTGGGCGATCTGGATCAGCTTCTCGACTTCCTTGTCGTTACGTTCCTCGTTGGTGCTCAGCCAGGCACCGAGTGCCACGTTGATACCGTGCTTGCGGGCCAGGGCCGGGATCTTGCCCAGCGTGCCGTCAACGGTGTAGGTGCGTACCGCGTTGGTGGTCCCCGCCAGCAGGGCAAGGTCCGCATCGATCGATTCCACGGGGGGCAGGCGTCCCCGGTTGGGATTGTCCTGCAGGCGCATCGGGGAAAAGCAGAAACCCTGGATGACACCGGGCCACGCCGGTTCCTGTTCCGGACGGTTCACCAGCGACCACAGACTGAGGAAGACTGCTGCCACCAGCGTAGCGATGATGATATTGATACGTGTCATGGTTGTTCCAGCCGGCCTCGTTTGCAGGGCGCGGGTCGGGGCCGTGTGCCGTGCAAACGGTTGCGGATATTATCCCAGCCCGAGATTGCCTGTCGACGGTCCGGACAGCCGAACAGCCTGTCTGGGCAGTATATTTTCCCGTTTGCCGGCGTGCGGACCATGCCTGCGCGGCAGCTGCGGCCGCCAGGTCCTCGCCCGGGCAGTCAGCGGGACCTGCCAGCGGGTCGCCGCCGGCGCTACAATACGTCCATGCAGCCGGTCACGAAAATCCTCGCCGCCAGCGCCTCCGGCGGTCACTGGCAGACCGTCACTGCGGAATGCGTGGCGGCGCTCGGTGCCCTCCCGGAGGATCCCAGCCTGGGTTTCGTCTATCTCACCGATGCCCTGGCCCCCTGGCTGGACCATATCCTGCAGGAACTGCGCGCGCAAACCGGCGTGGCGGACTGGACCGGCAGTGTCGGCAGCGGCATTTGTGCAACCGGGCGGGAGTACTACGACGAACCGGCCATTTCCGTACTCATCGCCTGCCTCCCGGTCGACAGTTTCCGCCTGATTCCCGCCGGAATCGCCGACCTCACGGACATGCTGACGGAAAACCGGCAATGGCTTGCGGACCGCCAGGTGCATTTCGGCGTGGTGCACGGCGATCCGCGCAACCGCCACCTGCCACAGGTCATCCAGTCACTGGCCAGCGAACTCGATCCCGGCTTCCTGGTCGGCGGCCTGTCTTCCGCGGAATCCGAGGAATTCCTGCAGCAGGTGGCCGGTGGTATCCAGCAGGACGGCCTGTCGGGTGTCCTGATGAGCAGTGCGATCCCGGTCATCAGCAGCCTCACGCAGGGCTGTACACCGCTGCAGCACCGGCACACCATCACCCGCTGTCAGGGTAACATACTGGCGGAACTCGACCATCGCCCGGCCCTGGACGTGTTCCGCGCGGACATCGGCGAGGTCCTGTCGAGAAACCTTGGTCGCGTGGCGGGATATATCTTCGCGGCCTTGCCGATTCCCGGCTCCGACACCGGCGATTACCTGGTGCGCAACCTGATCGGCATCGACCCCGAGGAAAAGCTGCTCGCCATCGGTGACAACCTGGAAGAGGATGCCCCGCTGATGTTCTGCCGCCGGGACGGTGACGCCGCCCGCGAGGACATGTCGCGCATGCTCGACGACCTGGCCCGGCGCTCGCACGGCAGGATCCTCGGCGGCCTGTACTTCAGCTGCCTGGGGCGGGGACGCAACCAGTTCGGCAATGACTCGGACGAACTGAAGATGATTCGCGACCGGCTCGGTGAATTTCCCCTGGCCGGATTTTTCGCCAACGGTGAGATTTCACACGACCGCCTGTACGGCTATACCGGAGTGCTGACCCTGTTCGTGTGAGGCGGGGCGCAGGTGCGCCGTGTTCCCCGTCAGGTCTTCCAGTATTGCTCCGTGGTGATCTGGCCCGGTTCCCGGCGCCGGTTCTTTTTCAGTCCCCGCGCCTCCAGCACGGCTTGCGTGTCACTCACCATGGCGGGATTGCCGCAGATCATCACCTGGGAATGTTCCGCCGTGAGCGGCAACCCGACCCGGGCTTCCAGTGCGCCGCTCTCGAGCGCCGCGGTCACCCGCCCCTGCAGTGCATGCGGTACCGCCTCGCGGCTGACGAAGGGAACGTACTGCAGTTGCCCGGCATGCGCGGCCAGCGCCGCCTGGATCCGGTCGCGGTAGGTCAGCTCGTCGGCCGTGCGCACGGCATGCACCAGCACGACCTGGCGGTAGCGTTGCCAGAGTTCGTGCGTGGTCAGGATGGAGAGGAACGGACCGAGCGCGGTGCCCGTCGAGAGCATCCACAACGTGTCGGCGTCGGGCACTTCGTCGAGGACGAAAAAGCCCGCCGCGCGCGGCGCGACAAAGATCCCGTCGCCGGGCTGCAGCCGGATCAGCCGGGCCGTCAGCGGACCGCCCGGCACGACGATGAAATAGAATTCGTGCAACGGATCGGCCGGGCCGTTGATGAACGAGTAGGGGCGGCCCACCATCTCGCCCTCGATCTCCAGCGCCAGACGGGTGAACTGCCCGGCCCTGAACGGGGCGATATCCGCGTGCAGCTGCAGGGAATAGAGCCGCTCCGTCCAGCGTTTCAGCCCTGCCACCTCGCCGCTGACCCAGTGTGCCATCAGCCCGCAACCCGCAACAGGATGGCGTCATCCCCGTACCCGCAGCCGTCCACGTTCGCCCGCAGCATGGCCACACCACGCACCGCCACGCGCCGGGTCGAGCCGGGTGGCACGTCCCGGCGCTGCGCAATGGTGTCGTATCCATCGTTCATATCCTTGCTTCACCCCCGGCCTGTGGATGCCTTATCATAGCGGAATCGGCGTAGCATTGTGTTCCACGCCCGCGACCCGAAGACCACCATCCCGAGCCCATGCATTCCTTCAACTGGACCGCCATCCTGCTGGCCATCATGGTGCTGGTCGTACTGGTTCGCTCCGGCCCGGGCCTGCGGGCACTGCTGGAGCGCAGCCGCCAGGCACGGGAGCGCGACTGGAGCGCCTTCCTGATACCCATCGTCCTGGTGGTGTTGTTTGTGCTGTTACTGATCAAACTGGTACGGCCATGACCCCTGCATTGTCCATCCATGACCTGAAAAAGACCTACCAGGGCGGCCACGTCGCGCTCAAGGGCGTCAGCTTCGACGTGGCACCGGGGGATTTCTTCGGCCTGCTGGGTCCGAACGGGGCCGGCAAGACGACCATCATCGGGATCGTGGCCTCGCTGGTGAACCGCAGCAGCGGCACGATCAAGATCTTCGGGCATGATCCGGCGCTGGAGCCGGCGGCCGCCAAGGCCTGCCTCGGGCTGGTGCCGCAGGAGTTCAACTTCAACATGTTCGAACCGGTCGAGGAGGTGGTCTCCAACCAGGCCGGCTACTATGGCATCCCGCCGGCCGAGGCGCGCCGGCGTGCGGAGCGTTGCCTGAAGCAACTCGACCTGTGGGACAAGCGGCGCCTGATGTCGCGCAACCTGTCCGGCGGCATGAAGCGGCGCCTGATGATCGCCCGCGCACTGGCGCACGAACCGCGCCTGCTGATCCTCGACGAGCCGACCGCCGGGGTGGATATCGAGATTCGCCGCTCGATGTGGAAGTTCCTGCGCGAGATCAACCAGTCCGGCACCACCATCATCCTCACCACGCACTACCTGGAAGAGGCCGAGAGTCTGTGCCGCAACATCGCCATCCTCGACCAGGGTGAAGTGATCCGCAACACCAGCACCCGGCAACTGCTCAATACCCTGCTCATGGAGACCTTCGTGCTGGATCTCGAGGCGCCGCTGCGTGCCGCACCCCGCCTGGAGCCCTACGTGTTGCGGCTCATCGATGCCACCACGCTGGAAGTGGACATCTGCCGTGACGAGTCCATCAACAACCTGTTCGGTGAACTCTCCCGGCACGGCATCCGCGTGCTCAGCATGCGCAACAAGGCCAACCGGCTGGAAGAGCTGTTCCTCAACCTGGTCGAGAACGGCCACAGGCAGCGTGCCAGCGCATGAATACGCGCGGCAAACTGATCGCGCTGCAGGCGATTGCCACCAAGGAGATCCGCCGCTTCCTGCGCATCTGGGTACAGACCGTGCTGCCACCGGTCATCACCACCGCACTGTATTTCATCATCTTCGGGAACCTGATCGGTCCGCGCATCGGCAACATGGGCGGCTTCCGCTACATGGAATTCATCATTCCCGGCCTGATCATGATGTCGGTCATCACCAATTCCTATGCCAACGTGGTGTCCTCGTTCTACGGCTCGAAGTTCCAGCGCCATATCGAGGAGATGCTGATCTCGCCGGTCCCGAACTACATCATCCTGCTGGGCTACATTGCCGGCGGTGTGGCACGCGGCCTCACCGTCGGCATCGCGGTGACCTGCGTGTCGCTGCTGTTCAATCCGCTCAATATCCACAGCCTGGCGGTAATGGTCAGCATGATCCTGCTGACCTCGGTGCTGTTCTCGCTGGCCGGGCTGATCAACGGCGTGTATGCCAACAGTTTCGATGACATCTCGATCGTCCCCACCTTCGTGCTGACGCCGCTCACGTACCTGGGCGGCGTCTTCTACTCGATCAACCTGTTGCCCGCTTTCTGGCACAGCGTGTCACTGGTCAACCCGATCCTGTACATGGTCAATGCGTTCCGCTACGGCTTTCTCGGCATCAGCGACATCAGCCTGGTGACCTCATACACCATCAGCATCGGATTCATCGTCTTGCTGTACGTGTTCAGCCTGTACCTGCTGCGTACCGGGAAGGGAATCCGGACCTGAGCGGGGATCCTGTCCGCAAACATCCCGGCCGCGTGACCACGTCTCACGCTGCACGTATGGGAATACGTGGGCTGTCCCCGATTTTCCGCCGCTGCGCCGCCCGGGCGGCTTACAGAACCAGCCGGCCGTTGCGTACCGTCAGGGCGAGCCTGCCGTCGAGCAACAGCTCCAGGCGGTCACCGATCAACTTGCGGCGCCAGCCCTGCATGACACCGCCGTGCCGGTCGCCCAGCACCAGGGCTTCCAGTTGCCTGCGGGAGGCCAGTACCGCGGGATTCAGGGCGTGTTCCTGTGCGCTGATGCGTACGACTGCCATCATCACGTCGACCAGCGCATCCTGTGCGGGCTCCAGGCGCTCGTGCCGGCCGACCTCGGGCAGCGGCTCCGGGTTGCGCGCCGCGGCCTGCGCCATCAACGCCAGCAGCTCGGCACCGTGCCGGCTGACCAGGCGTTCGCTCACGCCGCGTACCGTGCCCAGGGCCTCGGGGGATGCCGGCCGGTGGCGCGCAAGATCGATCATCACCTCATCCTTCAGCAGCCAGCCACGCGGCAGGTCCTTGTCCTGCGCGCGTTGCTCGCGCCATGCCGCCAGCGCCTGCAGCACGGCCAGTGACGCTCCCTTGAGCCGGCTGATGCCCTTGACCCTGCGCCAGGCCTGCTGTGGAACCACCTGGTACAGCGCGGGGCTGGAGAGCGCCTGAAAATCCTCGTCCAGCCACGCCAGCCGGCCGCGGTGTTCCAGCCGTTCGCGCAGGCGCAGGTAGAGTTCGGCCAGGTAGATGACATCGTCCGCGGCATAGCGCAACTGGTCCTGCGACAGCGGCCGCAGAGACCAGTCGGCGCGGGTATGCAGCTTGTCGAGCGAGACCCCCAGTACCTCGTGCACCAGGTTGGCGTAGCCGATCTGGTCGGCATAGCCGAGCAGTGGCGCGGCGACCTGGGTGTCGAACACGGGTGCGGGGGGGAGGCCGGCCAGGTGGAAAAAGATTTCCAGGTCCTGGCGCGCGGAGTGCAGCACCTTGGTGATGCCCGGTGCGGCCAGCACTGCCAGCAGCGGTGCCAGGTCGGGCAGGGCCAGCGGATCGATCCAGGCCGCCAGTTGCGGTGTTGCAACCTGTACCAGGCACAGCTTCGGATAGTAGGTTTTCTCGCGCAGGAACTCGGTATCCAGCGCAAACCACGAGACTCCCTGCAATTCCCCGCACAACTCCGCCAGGGCCACCGGCGTGTCGATGTAGCGGGTGTCGGCGGGACGCTCCATCGGGAACCGGCAGCGGGCTGCAGATGTCTCAGCAGTGCGCCGGGCAGCAGCGCGGCCGCCAGGCGGGACACGTCGCCGTCAGCACGTCATCAGACATCGTTGTCGACCTCATCGACATCGATCTGACCGGTCAGGCGCCGGCGGATGTGCGACCAGGAGATACCGATTGCGAGGATGCCGCACAGGATGATTTCGGTGAGCCACGTCATGGCCCGCAAGCTGCCGGCCTGAATCCACCCCAGGTAGATGAACAGCCAGAGCAGGGTGCCGAAAAAGGCCGCCGCGAGCAGCAGGCCGAGCAGCCCGAGCGAGTTGGCCGTCGCGCGCAGGTAGATGGTCCAGCCAATCAGCAGCAGGACACCGGCCAGTGCCACCCAGGGGGTGAACGTGGCGAGGTGAGTGACCCAGTGAAAGTAGGAATGACCGGTCGGGTTATAGGTCGAAAACACCAGCACACCGGCGGCGCACAGGCGCAGCAGGAACCCGAACGGAGTGATGCCCTTGTATGCTGCCATGAGTTATTCCGTATCGATGAAAACAGGATGCACAAACCGGACTGCGTGCGGGTGCATTCTACAGACATCTCTCCGGCAGCTACAGTTACGGTTCGGTCGCGCAATCGCGTTACAATGCCACGCATTCCCTGCGGCGTGCTGCGGGTGTGACCGGGACCGCCCGGAGAGCCGCGTCCGTTCCAGGAAATATTCCGTACTACATTGATTAATATGATAATTACGGCATGAATATTGCCCTGATCAACCCCTATGAACTGGGCCGCCAGCCGTTCGGCCTGGCGGAGCCGGCCACGCTGTTGCAGCAGGCCGGTCATCAGGTGCGCTGCTGCGACCTCTCGGTCCAGAAACTCGACAGCGCGCTCGATGCAGGTACCGAACTGGTTGCCATCTACATCGCCATGCACACCGCCACGCGCATAGCGGTGGAGGCGCTGCCGAAGATCCGCCGCCTGGCGCCGCAGGCGCAACTGTGCGTGTACGGTCTCTATGCACCGATGAACGAGGAACTGTTTCGCGCACTCGGTGTGCCGCATTGCATCGGCGGCGAATACGAGAATGCGCTGATCGAGCTGGCGCAGGGTACGGCGGACGCAGGCGCCGTACCCTGCGTACGGCTGGAAAAAACGGC
>CAYUFA010000013.1:0-52524 GCA_964443845.1 uncultured Ectothiorhodospiraceae bacterium | reverse complement strand
CCACGATCAAGGCCATGCAGGATACCTTTGGTGCGACCGTGTTCGAGGATTCGATACGCCCACGTGACTAGAACCGATCGCATAATTCCGCGTGGTCGCCGATGCGCGCTTGCGGGACAGGTTCTGAAATAATCCGGCGGACCGCGCCGGCCCGATAACTGTTGAGGTGAAGCAATGAAAGGTGGATTGGGAAACCTGATGAAACAGGCGCAGGAGATGCAGGCCAGCATGCAGCGCGCCCAGGAAGAACTGGCCAACCTGGAAGTGACCGGGGAATCCGGCGGGGGACTGGTGAAGGTCACCATGACCGGCCGCCACGAGGTGCGCCGGGTGGCGATCGACGCCAGCCTGGTCGGCGACGACAAGGACATGCTGGAGGACCTGGTGGCGGCTGCCATCAACGATGCCACGCATCGTATCGATACGGCCACCCGCGAACGCATGAGCGGACTGACCTCCGGGCTCAACCTGCCGCCCGGCATGAAGCTCCCGTTCTAGCGCGGCAGCGATGACGACCTCGCGCCTGATCGGCCGGTTGATCGAGAGTCTGCGCTGTCTGCCCGGCGTGGGCCCGAAGTCCGCACAGCGCATGGCGTTCCACCTGCTGGAACACGACCGGGACGCCGGCCGGCAGCTGGCCGCGGCACTGCTCGAGGCGATGGAGCGGGTCGGCAACTGCACCCGCTGCCGGACGCTGAGCGAAGCACCGGTGTGCGCCCTGTGCGCCAGTGACCGGCGTGATCCGGGCCTGCTGTGTGTGGTCGAGACACCGGCCGATGTGCAGGCGCTGGAACAGTCCACCGGCTATTCCGGATGCTATTTCGTGCTGATGGGACACCTGTCACCCCTGGACGGTATCGGCCCGGAGCAGCTTGGCCTGGGGCAGCTGGAGGCGCGGCTGGCCAGCGGGGAAGTCCGCGAACTGATCCTGGCCACCAACCCGACGGTGGAGGGCGAGGCCACGGCGCATTTCATCAGCGAGCTGGCGCGCGCGCGCCGGGTACGCAGCACGCGCATCGCGCATGGCGTGCCGATGGGGGGCGAGCTGGAATACATCGACAGCGGCACGCTGTCGCACGCGTTCGCCGGACGCCAGGAGATGTAGGCCGGCCGGTACCATACCCCTTGTGGCGGGTGTTTCCGAGAGTGACAGTCAGTAAACGGGTGCGGATTCCCTTTCCCGGAGGTGTTACATGACAGATTGCCTGTTCTGCAAAATGGTGGCTGGTGATATCCAGCCGGACGTGGTCTACGAAGACGAGCACGTGCTGGCGTTCCGGGACGTGAACCCGCAGGCCCCGGTACACGTGCTGGTCATCCCGAAACAGCACATCGCCACCACCAACGACCTGGACGAGGGTAACGCCCACCTGACGGGACGCATGCTGCTGGCCGCCAGGCAGGTGGCCGCGGACGCCGGGATCGCCGAGCGTGGCTATCGAACGGTGCTGAACTGCAATCCCGAGGCCGGGCAATCGGTGTATCACCTGCATCTGCACGTGCTCGGCGGCCGGCCCATGCGCTGGCCGCCCGGCTGAGCCCCCGGTTCCGGCATGTCCGTTCCGGCATGCTGCGGCTGGCGCGGGCACGCAGGCCTGTGCAGCGCACCGCCCGTGGTCGCCACGCGTTCGTGAAACCGGGTGCCGGGGTGCGGGAACGGCAGTACCGGAAGCTACCGGCCGGCATCTGGGCGCTGGGCCTGGTCAGCCTGTTCATGGATATTTCTTCGGAGATGATCCACGCGCTGCTGCCGGCCTTCCTGGTCACGGTGCTGGGAGCGTCCGCCGTCACGGTGGGCGCCATCGAGGGGATCGGCGAGGCACTCGCATCCATCTCCCGGGTGTTTTCGGGCTGGCTGAGCGACCGGCTGCGCCGACGCAAGCGGCTCGCCGTCCTCGGCTATGGTATCAGTGCCCTCACGAAACCGGTCTTCGCGCTGGCGCCTTCGGCCGGCTGGGTGCTGGTTGCGCGCTGCACGGACCGTCTCGGCAAAGGGATCCGCGGGGCGCCCCGCGACGCGCTGGTCGGGGATCTTGCACCGCCGCAGCTGCGCGGAGCGGCCTACGGGCTGCGCCAGTCCCTGGATACGGTGGGTGCCTTTGCCGGCCCGCTGCTGGCCATCGCGTTGATGGCCGGATCGGCGGACAATTTCCGGCTGGTGTTCTGGCTGGCGGTGATTCCCGGGCTGTGCGCCGTGCTCACCCTGGTGACGGGGGTACGCGAGCCGGTGCGCCCGGGGGCGGCCAGCCCCGGACGGGCGCCGGTCGACTGGTCCGCGCTGGGCCGGCTCGGCAGCCGGTTCTGGGCCGTGGTCGCAATCGGCGCGATCCTGACGCTGGCCCGCTTCAGCGAGGCCTTCCTGATTTTACGCGCGCAGGACCGGGGCCTGGCGCTGGCGCTGCTGCCGGTCGTGCTGGTGCTCATGAACGTGGTCTATGCACTCACGGCCTACCCGGTGGGCGCGCTTTCCGACCGGTTGGGCAAGCGCAACTTTCTCGTCGGCGGTTTTCTCGTGCTGATCCTGGCGGATCTCGTGCTGGCGCGTGCGACGGACGTGTCCGGGGTCCTGGCCGGTGTGTGCCTGTGGGGGTTGCACCTGGGACTGACCCAGGGTCTGCTCGCCGCGCTGGTGGCGGACCGGGCGCCTGCCGCGTTGCGCGGCAGTGCCTTCGGCCTGTTTTATCTGGTCACGGGCGTGGCGCAGCTCGTGGCCAGTGTGCTTGCCGGGCTGCTGTGGAGCCACCTGGGGCCGGGCGCCACATTCCTCGGCGGTGCGGTGTTGACGGCTGCCGGGCTGACCGCGGCCGGTGCCGTGCTGCGCCGGCGCCCGCCGGCCGGTGCGGTACACTGATGCTGCCACGCGGGGTCCCGGTGCATACCGGACAACGTACCACCGGAGGTAACTGATGACCCGAATGTACTGCACGCGTCTCCGGTGGCTGCTGGCTGGCGTTCCCGTGCTGGCACTGGCCGGTGCGGACACGCAGGGCACGACCGCCTCGGTGGGTTTCACCGCACAATCCTTCCACTACCGCGAAAACGATACGGACGGCATCCGTCTGGATCGCGAGCGGGGCTGGCTGCCCGGCCTGCACGCCGCCGTGGAGCACGATTTCGGGTCCTGGTTTGCCGGTGCCGGCCTGGACTGGTCGGCCGGCACAGTCGACTATGCCGCGCCGGTGGCCGATTCCACCACCGATACGGACCTGCGCCAGCTGGAACTCCGGGCCGGCCGGCCGCTGTGGCAGCGCGGCCGCGCACGATTGCACGTGGTTGCGGGCCTGGGGATGCGCGAATGGCGACGCGATATCCGCAACACGACCAATGCAATCGGGCAGACCGTGTATGGACAGGACGAGACCTATCGCTGGGGCTATGCCCTGCTGGGGGTACGCAGTGAGTACGGGCTGCAGCCCGGGACGCGCCTGGCGCTGGACCTGCAGCTCATCCGTACGCTCAATCCCGAAATCAAGGCGCGCTTTCGCAACGGCTGGGACAGTGTCCGACTCGACCTGGGGGAACGGACCGGGTACCGGGTCAGCCTGTCGCTCGAGCGTCGGCTCGATCAGCGGCGTTCCCTCTGGCTGTCTACATGGTATGAATACCAGGCGCTTGGACGCAGCGCGGTGGCCGACCTGACCGCCGGCGGAGTGCCGATCGGTAGCGTGTCCGAACCCGACAGCGAGACCGGCCTGTCCGGGCTCTCCGCAGGCATCCGCTGGCGCTTCCGCTAGCAACGGGATGCGGCGGGCGGTGCTCAGGCGGTGTGTTCCAGCAGGCGCCGGTAGCTCTGCATGCGTCGACCACAGATCCGCTGCTGCGCCAGCGCGGCCAGCACCGCGCACCCCGGCTCGTTGCGGTGCCGGCAGTCCGTGAACCGGCACCGGCCGAGCCACGGCTGGAACTCGCGAAATCCCCTGGCCAGTTCGTCCGGGGATACCCTGCCGAGATGAAAGTCGCGCACGCCGGGTGAATCGATCAGGTCGCCGCCACCGGGCAGGTGATACAGGGTGGTGGCCGTGGTGGTGTGCCGGCCCTGGCCGGAGGCGGCGGACAGCCGGCCGATGGCGATGTCGAGATCCGGCAGCAGGCGCTGGATCAGCGAGGACTTGCCGACCCCGGACTGTCCCACCAGGATGCTGGACTTGCCGGCCAGCCACGCCAGGAAGGCGTCGATGCCGGTATTGTGCAAGGCACTGGTATACAGGCAGGTATAGCCGATGGCGCGGTAGTCCGCGAGCAGAACGTCGATCTCCGCACGCTGTGCGGTGCTCAGCAGGTCCTCCTTGTTGATGACCAGCAGCGGCACGGCACCGGCGAGTTCGGCAGCCACGGTGTACTTGTCGACCAGATAACCGTCCAGCACCGGCTCGATGGCGGCCTCGATGACGATCTGGTCGATATTGGCGGCCAGCGGCTTGTGCTGTTCACCCACGGCGCGTTGCAGCAGGGTGCGGCGCGCACCGATCGATTCGACCACCCCCGCGCCGTCGCCGGTGCCCTGCCATTGCACCCGGTCCCCGCACACCGGCACCCCGGCCCCGCGTCGCACCACACAGCGGAACAGCGTGCCGGCGCCGTCTTCCAGCAGCAGGTGTTTGCCGTAGTTGACGATGACCAGGCCGGATTCGGCGCACACACTACCGGACGCCGTTCCCGGGTTCCGGTCAGGATCCATGCGGGCCGTGCAGGCGGGCAGGGCCAGGTGTCCGGCGCCGGGATGACGGCGCAAGGCGGGAATCGGTCCCGGTCAGGATGCGGCCGGGAGCAGGGCGTCGATCCATGCGGCGCAGATGAAATCGTTCTCCGAGAGACCACCGACACTGTGCGTGCTGTAGTGCACCCGGCAATGCCGGTAGCCGACCTCCAGGTCCGGGTGGTGATCCTCGCGGTGGGCAATCCAGGCCAGCGCGTTCACGAAGGCCATGGTCTCGTGGAAATTGCCGAACCGGTAGTCGCGGCTGATCGCGGTGGCATCACCGGTCAGTGCCCAGTCGGGATGCAGCTGTCCCAGCAGGGCGCTGGCGCGGGCGCGGTCGACCGCGGGCGTGCCGCTTGCGACGGGGCTGCAGTGGCGTTCCGCAAGGGTCTGCTCAGCCATTACTTGAAGTGGTAGAAGTTCTGGTTGAGATAGGCTGCGACATCATCGATATCCTCGTCGAACCACTTCAGACCCAGCTGCATTTCGCAGAGCTGCACCCGCCTGTGCAGGGCATCGGCCGTGGTGACCTTGTGGTCCTTGCGCGTGAACTCGGAATCGTTGTGGCAGCGCAGGCAGTTGGCCTTGTAGAGCTGCTGTCCATGCGCGATATCGGCGGCGCCCGCCGGCAACACGGCGAGGCAGGAGACAAGCGCGAGCGCGATCTTCAGTCGGGTTTTCATGATGGTGTGTGCTCCGGGTAGTTACGCGTGCATGGTAGCGTAGATATGGGCAATCCGCACCGGGGCCGGGGGATGGGAATCGTGCCAGGCGGAATAGAGCGGATCGGGCGTCAGGGTGCTGGCGTTCTCGCGGTACATCTTCACCAGGGCATGGACCAGGTCGGCACCGCTGGATTGCCGCACCGCGTAGTCGTCGGCCTCGAATTCATGCCGGCGTGACAGGCGCGACAGCAGCGGCTGCAGCAGAAACGTGAATACCGGCAGTACCAGCAGGAACAGCAGCAGGGCCATCCACGGAGAAGGTACAGGGATGCCGAGACCCTGGTAGAACCAGGCCTGCCCGGACAGCCAGCCCAGCAGCGCCAGTGCGGCCAGGCTCATCAGCGCACCGGTCAGCAGGCGCTTGCGAATGTGGTGCAGGCGGAAGTGACCCAGTTCGTGGGCCAGGACGGCCTCGATTTCCACCGGTTCGAGGGACTCCAGCAGGGTATCGAAGAACACGATGCGCTTGTTGTTGCCAAAACCGGTGAAGTAGGCATTGCCGTGACCGGAGCGCTTCGAACCGTCCATGACGAAGATACCGTTGCTGTGAAATCCGCACTTGTCCATGAGTGCCTGGATGCGTGATTTCAGGGATTCGTCCGTCAGCGGGGTAAAGCGGTTGAACAGCGGCGCGATGAAGGCGGGATACGCCCAGTACATGAACAGGGTGAACCCGGTCCATACCAGCCAGACATACAGCCACCACAGGCCGCCTGCGGCCAGCATGATCCACAGGGCCAGTGCGATCAGCGGGGTGCCGAGCACGGCCAGCAGCAGTGTCTGCTTGAGCAGGTCGGTGACGAACAGCGCGGGGGTGGAACGGTTGAACCCGAAGCGCTCCTCCACTACGAAGGTGTGCCACAGGCCGAAGGGCAGGTCCAGCACGGTGGCCAGTGCCACGTACCCGAGGATGACCGTGGTACCGGTCACGACCGCGCCATGGCCGGTGGCGCGCACCAGCGTGTCCAGCCGTTCGAGTCCGCCACCCAGGGTCCAGCCCAGCAGCAGTGCGCTGTCGTACAGCAATGCCAGCATGCCGAGGCGGGTATTGGCCACCGTGTAGTCCGCGGCCTTGTGGTGTTCAGCGGGGCTCACCTGGCCCGCGAAGGATGCCGGGACCTGTGCGCGATGCGCGTATACGTGGGCGATGTGGCGCCATGCCAGCCACAGACGCAGGCTCACGGAGGCAGCCAGTGCCAGCAGGAACAGCCAGGTAAAACCATGCATGGAGTCGTTTCCGATTATTCGTCATCCGCAGATTAGCCTCTGCTACAATGCGACTCAACCCTTGGAAACGAAAGGAACCGGTATGACGCAGGATGCGGGAAACCTGATCTGGATCGATCTGGAAATGACCGGTCTGGATACCGCCAGGGATCATATCATCGAGATTGCCACCATCGTTACCGACAGCCAGTTGCACGTCCTGGCCGAGGGACCGGTCCTCGCTATCCACCAGTCCGACGCGGTGCTGGAAGCGATGGACGAGTGGAATACCCGGCAGCACGGCAAATCCGGACTGACGGAACGGGTGCGCAGCAGTACCTGCACCGAGCAGCAGGCGGAACAGGACACGCTCCGCTTCCTGGGCGAACACGTGCCGCCCGGCTGTTCACCCATGTGCGGCAACAGTATCTGTCAGGACCGGCGCTTCCTCGCTCGCTGCATGCCGGAGCTGGAACGCTACTTTCACTATCGCAACCTGGATGTCAGCACCATCAAGGAACTGGCCATGCGCTGGGCACCGACCGTGGCCCAGGGATTCCGCAAGGGCGGTTCCCACCAGGCGCTGGACGACACCCGGGACTCCATACGCGAACTGCAGTATTACCGCGAGTACTTGTTCAGGTAGGAGCGCCCACCGGGCGCGATTCGATCCGCTGCAAGGGATTCGCGGTCGATGAGCGCTCCTACGCCACCGGCAGGGATGGCTGGTTGCCCCAGTCCGACCAGGAACCGGGATAACCCCGCACGGCGCGGTAGCCGAGGTATTTCAGCACCAGCCAGGTGTGCGCGGACCGGTGGTGGCTGTGGCAGTACACGATCACTTCGCGCTGTGGCGTGGCCCCGATGGTTTCCAGCATGGCCCTGAGTACGGCGGCCGGTTTGAGGCGCAGATTGCGCGCGGTGTCGATGGCCTGCGTCCACTCCAGGTTGACGGCCCCGGGGATGTGACCGCCGCGCTGCGCGAGTTTCTTT
Source organism: uncultured Ectothiorhodospiraceae bacterium (assembly GCA_964443845.1). Lineage (GTDB taxonomy): Bacteria > Pseudomonadota > Gammaproteobacteria > UBA9214 > UBA9214 > UBA9214. The sequence continues at coordinate 44,901 of CAYUFA010000013.1, read as the reverse complement.
ACCCCGTGGTATTCGTCGGGACTGCGTACGTCGAGCAGGCAGACATGGTCGTCGTGCAGGCGGCTGTGGATGTAGTCGCTGCGGGCAAGCGCGTGTTCAGTGTGCTGCACGGTAAATGTACCGGGCTGTGGCGGGGTTGCGGTTGATTCAAACCGGTGGCCTTCGTTGGCCCAGGCATGCAGGCCGCCGTTGAGCAGCGAATAACGGCTGTGGCCCGCCGTTTCCAGCGTCCACAACAGGCGCGCGGCCCGGCCACCGCCTTCATCGTCGTAGGCCACCACGTGCGCCCCGGCCCGGATGCCCGCGGCGCTCAGGCGCTGCTGCAGCGTATCGTGGTCCGGCAGCAGGCCCAGGACGGGTTTCCGCGTCGCGACGATCTGTGCGTAGTCGAGGTGCACCGCGCCGGGCACGTGCAGCTTGCGGTAGTTGTCGTGCCTGCTCAGGTCGATAATCAGAAGATTCTCGCAACCCAATGATTGTTCAAGTATACCTGGCTCAACGAGCAGCGGGAGCAGGGGGGCGGTCACGGGGCCTGTCCGGGCAGCAGTGCAGAGAGCAATTCCACCCAGTGCCGCACCGGCACGCTGCTGTGGCTGGCGAGGTGGGCATGGCAGCCGATGTTGGCCGTGGCAATCAGCTCCGGCGAGTCGGCCTGCAGGGCGGCCAGTTTCCGGTCACGCAAGGCCTGTGCCAGGCGTCCCTGCAGGATGGAATAGGTGCCTGCCGAGCCGCAGCACAGATGCGGCTCGGCCACCCGGGTCAACCGGTAGCCACACTGCACGAGCAGGTTTTCCACCACGCCGTTCAGCCGCTGGCCATGCTGCAGCGTACACGGTGACTGGAATGCCACGCGTATCGCGGGCGCCGTTGTCAGCCGGGTCCAGGGCTGTTCGCGCTCGATCACCTCGCTGATGTCGCGGGCCAGGTCAGCGACGCGGGCCGCCCGGTCGGCACAGGCGGGATCGTCCGCCAGCAGGCGGCCGTAGTCTTTCACCATCGGCGCACAACCGCTGGCGGTGATCACGATGGCCTCGATCCCCTGCTCGATGTGTGGCCACCAGGCATCGATATTGCGTCGCGCGAACGCGCGCGCCTCCGCCGGTGCGGCGAGGTGCTGGCTGAGTGCGCCACAGCAACCGTCGCCGTGCTCCGCCACGACGCTGATGCCAAGGGCATCCAGCAACTGTTCCGCGGCCCGGTTGATCTGTGGCGCCAGCGCGGGTTGCACGCAGCCGTTCAACAGCAGGACCCGGCGCGCGTGGAGCTGGCCGGTGACGCACGGGGAGGCGCGTTGCCGGAGCGGCACCCGGGCCCGCAACGCGGCGGGCAACAGCGGCCGCAGCCACTGGCCGAGGCGCAGCAGCCGGGCGAAGCGGGACCGCTGCGCCAGTGTCCGGCGCAGCAACAGCCGGAAGGCCCGTTCCGGCAGCGGGCGCGGGGCCTGCTGTTCGAGCAGGTCACGGCCGGTATCGAGCAGCCGGTGGTAGTCCACGCCCGACGGACAGGTGGTCTCGCAGGCACGGCAGGTCAGGCAGCGGTCCAGGTGCAGGCGGGTTCCGGCGCCCGGTGTCCGGCCTTCCAGCACCTGTTTGATGAGGTAGATACGCCCGCGCGGACCGTCCAGCTCGTCGCCCGTCAGCTGGTAGGTGGGGCAGGTGGCGTTGCAGAAACCGCAGTGTACGCAGTTGCGCAGGATGCTGTCCGCTTCCCGGCCGGCACTGGTCTGCAGGATGGATTGCGTCAGTGTGGTCTGCATCCCCGGAATCCGTCTCAGAGGTCCGCGTACATGCGTCCGGGATTGAGGATACCGGACGGATCGAAGGCCTGCTTGAGGCGCCGGTGCAGTGCCAGCAACGGCGGCGGCAGGGGCTGGAAAATCTCGCCCGCGCGGTCGCCATGACGGAACAGGGTGGCATGGCCACCGGCCAGGTGTGCCGCCTGGCGTACTTCACCGGCGCTGGCCGGTGTGCCGGTCAACCAGCGTAGTGCGCCGCCCCAGTCCAGCAGCCAGCTGCCTTCCAGCGGCAGGAGCGGCGCAGCGGGAGGGAGCGACAGTCGCCAGAGCGGTTGCCGCGTACTGAAGAAGGACAGTCGCTGGTCGCGCAGCTGTTGCCAGAACCGGTTGCTGGCATCCAGCGTTTCGCCACCGATCCGTTGCACCGCGGCCGCCACTCCCCGGTCGGTGCCGGACAGGCGCAGCAGGAACTGCCCGTCCAGGTGGCAGGCCGCCGTGATCGGCAGCCCCTGCACGGTCCAGGCACCGCATTGCCGGATCGAATCCGCCGCGTTGCATTCCAGGTACTGGGTGACCTCGCGCTGCGGGGCGGGCAACACCTTGAGATGCACCTCGAGCAGCACGGCCAGCGTGCCGAGGGAGCCGGTCAGCATCCGGGCCAGGTCGTAGCCGGCCACGTTCTTCATGACCTGGCCGCCAAAGCGCAGGTATTCGCCCTTGCCGTTGATGCAGTTCACGCCGAGCACGAAATCGCGGGCGGCACCGCTCCAGGGACGGCGCGGGCCGGACAGACCGGTCGCGATGGCTCCGCCGAGGGTGGTTGCGGCGCCGAACCGCGGGGGTTCGAACGCCAGCATCTGCCGTTGTTCCGCCAGCACGGTCTGCAGTTCCGCCAGCGGGGTGCCGGCGCGGGCCGAGATGACCAGCTCGGAGGGTGTATAGGATGTGATCCCCCGGTGCCCGCCGGTTTCCAGCGGGGTGCCGGTGGCGTTGCGGCCGTAGAAGGAGCGGGTGCCGCCGCCCTGGATCTGCACGGCCTGCCGCGCCCGGGCGGCGGCCTGTACCTGTTCGATCAGGAGGGCTTGCTGGTCCATCGCCGGCTCAGAATCGCTCCAGTTCCGGGTGCGGCAACTGGCCGTGATGCACGTGCATGGCGCCCAGCTCGGCACAGCGCTGCAGGGTGGGAACGGCCTTGCCCGGGTTGAGCAGCTGGTGCGGGTCGAATGCGCGCTTGACGGCGTGAAACTGCTCGAGTTCGGCAGGGTTGAACTGCACGCACATCTGGTCGAGCTTCTCCATGCCTACACCGTGCTCACCGGTGATGGTGCCGCCGACGGCCACGCACAGCTCCAGGATGCGCCCGCCGAGTTCCTCGGTGCGCTCGAGCTCGCCCGGCTGGTTCGCGTCGTACAGGATCAGCGGGTGCAGGTTGCCGTCACCGGCATGGAACACGTTGCAGATGCGCAGGCCGTATTCCCCGGACAGGCGCCCGATTTCGTTCAGTACCCGGCTCAGGTGCCTGCGGGGGATGGTACCATCCATGCAGTAGTAGTCGGGGGACAGCCGGCCCATGGCCGGAAAGGCCGCCTTGCGCCCGGCCCAGAAGCGCAGGCGCTCGGCCTCGCTGCGGGAGACCTGCAGCGAGGTGCTGCCGGCAGCGCGCAGTACGTTGCAGACCTGTTCGAGCTGGCCGCTGACATCTTCCGTCTCGCCGTCCAGTTCACACAGCAGGATGGCGCTGGCGTCCTCCGGGTAGCCGGTGTCCATGAACCGGGCCACGGCGCGGATGGCCGGGTTGTCCAGCAGTTCGAGCCCGGCCGGGACGATGCCGCTGGCGATGGTGGCGGTGACCGCCGCACCGGCTGCTTCCACGGAAGCGAAGGCCGCCAGTACGACCTGCGCGGTGTGCGGGCGCGGCAGCAGCCGCACCGTCACCTCGGTCAGCACGCCCAGCAGACCCTCTGAGCCGGTGAGCACGGCCAGCAGGTCGTAACCGGGGGCGTCGAGTGCGGGCCCGCCCAGGGAGAGTCGTTCCCCGTCCATCGTAAGCAGCTCGATGGCCTGGATGTTGTGTGTGGTGAGGCCGTATTTCAGGCAATGCACGCCACCCGCGTTCTCCGCCACGTTGCCCCCGATCGAACAGGCGATCTGCGAACTCGGGTCCGGCGCATAGTAGAGTCCGTACGGTTCGGCGGCCATCGAGATGGCCAGATTGGTAACGCCCGGTTGCACGCGCGCAATGCGGTTGGGCACATCGATCTCCAGGATCCGGTTGAAACGTGCCATGCTCAGGAGGATGCCGTTCTCCACCGGCAGGGCACCGCCGGACAGGCCGGTACCTGCGCCGCGTGCCACGACCGGCACCCGGTGTTCCGTGCAGGTGACCAGTATCGCACGCACCTGCTCGATGGTTTCCGGGAGCACCACGGCCAGTGGCAGACGGCGATAGGCGGACAGTCCGTCACACTCGTACGGACGCAGATCTTCCGCATCGGTGAGTACGCAACCGGCGGGCAGATGGTGTTGCAGCGCGGCAAGAACCGGGTGCAGGGACATGTTCCTCGTGCCAAGTCAAGCGTTGACGGAACGTCAAGTAACGATGATTATCGCCGATAGTGCTGCATAACGCAGTCAACGTGCAATCACCCCGTATAACCATTGACCGGTGTCGGTGAATTGAAAGCAACATGCAGTGTACCGTCAGACATTTTTTGTACAATGGGATACCGGCGAAGAATTTCGCCGGGCTGATGGAGCTGTACGAGTGCATCTACATCCGTCTGCGCAACCTGTTGCCGGATGTCGACGCCATTCCGCAATGCGTGATTTCCCGGGTGGACGGCGTGCTGGACCTGCACCTGCGGGTCATCGAACGCAGCCGCTTCACCACCACGCTGAACCTGAGCTACGTGTTCCATGACCGCGACGGCGATTTTCCGGCGCCCGACATGCTGGTGCGCCTGTACCACGATGCCCAGGTCGGCGAGGTGATCGCCTGCGGCCGCCGGCGCGGGCGTCGGCATGCCGAGTACCACCGGATGTTCCATCGCTATTCGATCGAGCAGAAATGGCGCATGAACCGCTTTCTGCAGAAGTGGCTCGGGTATTGTCTGCTGCAGGGCCACCGCTTCGTACCCGGCCGGGTGGAGTTGCCGCAGGAGGAAGCCGACCGGGTCCTGGCGGATAATCCGCTCGGCGTGTAATCCTGAACGGGTTATCCCCGTATATCCCCATCGTGATAGTTCTTCGCGCTTGCAAGCGCTGCGGCGCGCCCGCATAATATTCCTGACTAAATTACTTGGTTATTCCGCCGGGGCACTACGGGCCTGCCGGCGGATACGATTCCCGATGCGGTTATCCACAAAAGGACGCTACGCTGTCACGGCCATGCTGGATCTGGCGATCCACCATGGGGAAGGGGCAGTCACACTGGCAGACATCTCTGCGGCGCAGGGCATTTCACTGTCCTACCTGGAGCAGCTGTTTGCCCGCCTGCGCAAGCACGGGCTGGTAGAGGGCATCCGTGGTCCCGGCGGCGGCTACCAGCTGTCCCGGCCACCGGCGGAGATCTCCGTGGCCGATGTCATCGACGCGATCGGCGAAGGCATCGACGTGACCCTGTGTGGCGGCAGGACCGACTGCCAGGACGGCGAGCGCTGCCTGACGCACGAACTCTGGCAGCAACTGGGCAACCGGATTCACGAATTTCTCACCAGCGTCACCCTGGCCAGTTTCCTGGAGCGGGAAGATGTCGGTCTGGTGGTGCGGCGCCAGCAGCGCCGCCAGCTGGTGGGCATGCCGCGTCTGCAGAAGACGGTGGCGTGAACGTGGCGGATCGCGGGGAACGGGCCTGAAAGCAATGCAATACGGAGCTAGGCAGACGTCATGAACAGCATCAGTATCCCGATTTACATGGATTACTCGGCGACCACGCCGGTTGACGAGCGCGTGGCGGAAAAAATGATGGCGTACCTGACCCGCCAGGGCCAGTTCGGTAATCCCGCGTCGCGATCCCACGTGTACGGCTGGAAGGCGGAGGAAGCGGTGGAGGAGGCGCGCGGTCATGTCGCCGCGCTGATCAACGCCGACCCGCGCGAGATCATCTGGACGTCGGGCGCCACCGAGTCCGACAATCTCGCCATCAAGGGCGTCGCCCACTTCTACCAGAAACAGGGCAGGCACATCGTCACGCTGAAAACCGAGCACAAGGCGGTACTGGATTCCTGCCGCCAGCTGGAACGCGAAGGCTATACAGTGACCTATCTCGATCCGGAGCCGAACGGGCTGCTGGACCTGAAGAAGTTCGCGGCGGCCCTGCGTCCCGATACCGTCCTGGCCAGCGTCATGCACGTCAACAACGAAATCGGCGTGGTCCAGGACATCGCCGCGATCGGGGAGATCTGCCGCGAACACAAGGTCATCTTCCACGTCGACGCGGCGCAGAGCGCCGGCAAGCTGCCCATCGACATGCAGCAGCTCAAGGTCGACCTGATGTCGTTCTCCGCACACAAGATCTACGGACCGAAAGGGATCGGCGCCCTGTACGTGCGCCGCAAGCCGCGCGTCCGTGTCGAGGCGCAGATGCACGGCGGCGGACACGAGCGCGGGCTGCGCTCCGGTACGCTGCCCACCCACCAGATCGTCGGCATGGGCGAGGCCTTCCGCATTGCACGCGCAGAGATGGACGCGGAGAACCGCCGCGTCACGGCCCTGCGCGACCGGCTCTGGAACGGTCTGAACCAGATGGAGGAGGTCTACCTCAACGGGGACCTCGAGCAGCGCGTGGCCGGCAACCTGAATGTCAGCTTCAACTACGTGGAAGGTGAAAGCCTGATCATGGCGCTGAAGGACATGGCCGTGTCTTCCGGGTCCGCCTGCACCAGTTCCAGTCTCGAGCCCTCCTACGTGCTGCGCGCGCTCGGGCGCAACGATGAACTCGCCCACAGCTCGATCCGGTTCACGATCGGCCGCTTTACCACGCAGGAGGAGGTAGACTACGTCGTGGACATCGTCCGCCAGAAGGTCGACAAGTTGCGCGCGCTGTCACCGCTGTGGGACATGTACAAGGAAGGGGTCGACTTGAATAGCGTGCAATGGGCCGCACATTAGCTGCATGGCCGGTACAATGGAGTCCGCTTACGGGTAACAGGTGACGGATATGGCAATTTCACTGACAGAACGGGCGGCGCAGCACGTACGCAGTTTCCTGTCCCAGCGGGGCAAGGGCGTTGCACTGCGGCTCGGCGTCAAGACCACCGGCTGTTCCGGCATGGCCTACGTGCTGGAGTTTGCCGACACGATCGAGGCGGACGACGTCGTGTTCGAGGATCACGGCGTCAAGGTGGTGATCGACCCCAGGAGTCTCGTCTACCTGGACGGCACCGAGCTGGATTTCGCACGCGAGGGTCTGAACGAGGGCTTCAAGTTCAACAATCCCAACGTCAGGGACCTGTGCGGGTGCGGTGAGAGTTTCAACGTCTGAGCGCGGCCCGCGCCGGCACGGTACGGTTGCAGTCTCCGGTATGGCCACGCACTCCCTTCCCGATCATTTCGAGCTGTTTGGTCTGCCGCGATCCTTCCGCGTCGATCGCCAGCGCCTGGACGAACGCTACCGGGAGCTGCAGCGTACGGTGCATCCCGACCGCTACGTGAACGCCGGAGACAGCGCGCGCCGCCTGGCGGCGCAACAGGCCACCCGGATCAACACGGGTTACCAGACCCTGAAGGACCCGCTTGCGCGCGGGCGCTACCTGCTGGAACTGGCCGGTATCGATCACAACGACGAGCACCGTACCACGCGTGACACCGGCTTCCTGATGGAGCAGATGGAGTTGCGCGAGGCGCTGGCCGGGGTGCGCACGGCAGCGGACCGGTTTGCCGCGCTGGCCGACATCCAGCAGCGGGTCGTCCGCGAGTTCGACCAGCTGGCCACGCGCGTGGCCGACCTGCTGGAGCGGGACGATGCCGGCAGCCTGGCCGAGGCCGGCGCTGTCCTCATGAAGATGCAGTTCTTCCGGCGCCTGCAGCAGGAGGCGGTCGAACTCGAGATTGCCTTCGAAGATGAACTGGCATGAGCCGGATCGATCACCGACATTAACCCCGACTGCCTATCCGATACCCTGCACATGGCATTGCTGCAAATCTCCGAGCCCGGACAGACCACGGCGCCGCACCAGCACCGGCTGGCGGCCGGCATAGACCTGGGCACCACCAATTCGCTGGTGGCCAGCGTGCGCAGCGGCGTCGCAGAGACGCTGCCGGACGAAACCGGGGAACACCTGCTGCCTTCCGTGGTGCGCTATCGGGCCGGCCAGGCAGCGCAGGTGGGACACGCGGCGCTGGCCGCCGCAGTGGAGGACCCGCTCAATACCATCGCCTCGGTCAAGCGCCTGATGGGACGCGGCATTGCCGACGTCCGGCACATCGGCAGCGAACTGCCGCACGAATACGTCGCGGGCAGCAGCGCCATGCCGCTGATCCGCACCGGCGCCGGCGATGTCAGTCCGGTCGAGGTGTCCGCGGAAATCCTGCGCAACCTGAAGCAGCGGGCCGAGGACACGCTGGGCGATGTCCTGCAGGGCGTGGTCATCACGGTGCCGGCCTATTTCGACGAGGCGCAGCGCCAGGCCACGAAGGATGCCGGACGCCTGGCCGGGCTGAACGTGCTGCGCCTGCTCAATGAGCCTACGGCTGCCGCCGTGGCCTACGGTCTCGACCGGGGAGAGGATGGCACCATCGCCATCTACGACCTGGGCGGGGGCACCTTCGATATCTCGATCCTGCGCCTGCAGCGCGGGGTGTTCGAGGTGCTGGCCACGGCCGGCGACACCGCGCTGGGCGGTGACGACATGGACCGGGCCGTTGCCGGCTGGATCATGCAGCAGGCCGGTATTCGTGACGACGCGGGGCGCGGCGTGCTGCGCCGTATCCTGCAGCTGGCGCGTGCCGCCAAGGAAGCATTGACGCTGCAGCCCGAGGTCACGGTGCAACTGCCGGCGGACATGCACGGCGAGTGGAGCGGCGTGCTGACGCTGGATACCTTCAACGCCCTGATCCGGCCGCTGGTGGAAAAGAGCCTGGGACCGTGCCGGCGTGCACTGCGCGATGCCGGTATCCAGACCGGAGATGTGCACAGCGTGGTGATGGTCGGAGGTTCGACGCGGGTGCCGCTGGTGCGCGAACGCGTGGCCGCGTTCTTCCAGGCCGAGCCGATGGTGGATATCGACCCGGACCGGGTAGTCGCGATCGGTGCCGCCATCCAGGCCGATATCCTGGCCGGCAACAAGCCCGACGAGGACATGCTGTTGCTGGATGTCATCCCGCTCTCACTGGGGCTGGAAACGATGGGCGGACTGGCGGAAAAGATCATTCCCCGCAACACCACCATCCCGACGGCACGTGCCCAGGAATTCACCACGTTCCGGGACGGCCAGACCGCGATGTCCCTGCACGTGGTGCAGGGCGAGCGCGAGCTGGTGGAAGACTGCCGCTCGCTGGCCCGCTTCGAACTGCGCGACATCCCGCCCATGGTGGCCGGCGCAGCACGCATCCGGGTGACCTTCCAGGTCGATGCGGACGGGCTGCTCGGTGTCACCGCCGAGGAACAGACGCGCGGCGTGAAAAGCAGTATCGAGATCAAGCCATCCTATGGCCTGGGCGATCGCGAGATCGAGCGCATGCTGCAGGATTCGATGCACAGCGCGGCGGAAGACCGCGATGCCCGGCGGCTGCGGGAAGAGCAGGTGGAGGCGGACCGCGTGCTGGAGGCCCTGCACGCGGCACTGGCCAGCGACGGTGACCAGCTGCTGGATGCCGCGGAACGGGCTGCCATCGATGCCGCCGCGGCGCATCTGGCCACGGTACGGGATGGTACCGATGTGCGCGCCATCCACGCAGCGATGGAGGCGGTGGAACGGGCCAGCAGCGGTTATGTCGAGCGCCGCATGAACCGGAGTATCCGCCAGGCCATGGCCGGCCACTCCCTTGATGAATTCAGCCAGTGAGGCAGACCACCGGAACCCGCATGCCGCAAATCATCTTTTTACCGCACGAGGAAATCTGCCCGGAAGGCGCCGTGATCGAGGCCCCGACGGGTACCAGCATCTGCGACGCGGCGCTCGCGCATGGAGTCGAGATCGAGCACGCCTGCGAAAAGTCGTGTGCCTGCACCACCTGCCATGTCTACGTGCGCGAGGGCGGCGGCTCGCTCAATGAATCGAGCGAGGATGAGGATGACCTGCTGGACAAGGCCTGGGGACTGGAGCCGGATTCCCGCCTGAGCTGCCAGGCGGTGGTGGGAACGGCAGACCTGGTCATCGAGATTCCCCGGTACACGATCAACATGGTCAGTGAAAACCACTGAGGCGGGGCCGGTAGCGGCCGCTCGCCAGCGGTGCCGGGTACGCAGGATGCTGTTTTTCTCCGGGCGGTGTGTGTACCCTTGCGCCCAGACCTGCAGCAGGAGCTTGTTATGGCATTGAAGTGGACGGATAGCCTCGACATCGCGCTCGAGCTGGACGAGCTGTATCCGCATGTCGATCCCATGCGGGTCAACTATGTCGATATGCGCAAGTGGGTGCTGGAACTGGACGACTTTGATGACGAACCCGAGCATTGCGGCGAGCGCATCCTCGAGGCCATCCAGATGGCATGGATCGAGGAACGACGCTGAGGTCCTGCCGCCCGTCCGGCGCGGGATTCCGGTGCACGGCCGGCCGGCGGCGTCACCCGTCAGCCCCGGGCTGCATGCTGGCGCAGGTGATTGATTTGCTGTACTGCCGGCGCGTGGCCGGCCCCTCTGAACGAACCGCTACATTCCATTAGCGGACTCAACCTTGTATATTACGCGGCCTCGCTTCAGCAGGGCCCTTGTGCCGGGCCCTGTCCGGCCAGCCCGCACGGGCTTGTCTTCGATTTGCAGTTGTCATTCAGACCTGAGTGTGATCAGGAGGATAAAGGGGTAAGTCATGGCTGTGAGAAATCGTCTGCACCGAAGTGAACTGGCTGTCCCCGGCAGCAATCTGCGCATGCTGGAGAAAGCGCCCCAGGCCGGTGCCGACGTGGTGTTTCTGGACCTGGAGGATGCGGTGGCGCCGGATGACAAGGACCAGGCGCGCAAGAACATCATCGAGGCGCTCAACGACATGGACTGGTCGGCCTGTTCCGTGGCGGTGCGTATCAACGGTCTCGATACCCATTACTGCTACCGCGATATCGTCGAGGTGGTGGAGCAGGCCGGCGCCAAGCTGGACACCCTGCTCATTCCCAAGGTCGGCCGCCCCGCGGACATCCTGTTCGTGTCCACCCTGCTCGAGCAGATCGAGGCGGCGCATGGCTACCGGCCCATCAACCTGCACATCCTGATCGAGACGGCCATGGGCATGGCCAATATCGAGAGCATTGCCCAGACCTGCCCGGAGCGCCTCGAGGCCATGGTGTTCGGCGTGGCGGACTACGCTGCCTCGACCCAGGCACGCACCACCAGCATGGGCGGTGCCAATCCCGACTACTACACACTGACGCACCCGGATGCGCAGGGACACCGGGAACGTCACTGGGGCGACCAGTGGCACTTCGCGGCCTCGCGCCTGGTGGTGGCCTGCCGTGCGTATGGCCTGCGTCCGATCGACGGTCCGTTCGGCGATTTCAACGACCCGGACGGCTACCTCGCGGTGGCTCACAGCATGGCTGCGCTCGGCATGGAAGGGAAGTGGGCCATCCACCCCGCGCAGATCGAACTGGCGCACCAGGTGTTCACCCCGTCGGATGCACAGGTCGAGCGCGCGCGCCGTATTCTCGCGGCGATGGAAGAGGCCGCACGGGCCGGCCGCGGTGCGGTCGCCCTCGACGGCCGCCTGATCGATGCCGCCTCCATCCGCCAGGCGCAGGTGCTGGTCAGCAAGGCCGACCAGATCGCGCAATCGCTGTCCGCCCGCCGGTAGCCGTCTCGGAGAACCACACATGAACATTCATGAGTACCAGACCAAGGAGCTGCTGCGGGGTTACGGCGTGCCGGTACCACGCGGGCGCGTCGCACACAACGTCGAGAATGCCGCCACCGTGGCCGAGGATCTCGGTGGCGAACGCTGGGTGGTAAAGGCCCAGATCCACGCCGGTGGCCGCGGCAAGGGCGGCGGTGTGAAGGTGGCGAATTCCATTGACGAGGTACGCCGCTATACCGATGCCATGATCGGCTCCCATCTGGTGACGCCGCAGACCGGGACGGAGGGGCGGCTGGTGCAGCGCGTGCTGGTGGAGCAGGCCAGCACCATCGAGAAGGAGTACTACCTCGGCATGATCATCGATCGCGCCAGCCAGCGCGTCACCATCATCGCCTCGGCCTCCGGCGGCATGAACATCGAGGAAGTGGCGCAGAACAGCCCGGAGAAGGTGATCCGTGAAACGGTCGACCCGGCGGTCGGGCTGATGGGTTTCCAGTGCCGCAAGATCGCGGCGAAGATCGGCCTGCGCGGCAAGCAGATCGCGGCGGCCAGCAAGATGATGCTGGCGCTGTACCGGTGCTTCCGGGACAAGGACGCGCTGTTCGTCGAGATCAATCCCCTGGCCGAGGTGAACGGCGGTGATCTGATCGCGCTGGATTCCAAGATGTCCTTCGATGGCAATGCCCTGTATCGCCATTCCGATATCACCGAACTGCGCGATTTCGACGAAGAGGATCCGAAGGAGGTCGAGGCGACCGGTCACGGCCTGAACTACATCGCACTCGACGGCAGCGTCGGCTGTATCGTCAACGGCGCGGGCCTGGCGATGGCCACCATGGATGCGATCAGCTTTCACGGTGGCAAGCCCGCCAATTTCCTGGACGTCGGCGGGGGTGCATCCCCCGAGAAGGTGGGCAACGCCTTCCGCATCGTGTTGCAGGATCCCAACGTGAAGATCATCCTGGTCAACATCTTCGCCGGCATCAACCGCTGCGACTGGATCGCCGAGGGCCTGGTGCAGGCCATGCGCGACCAGAAGATCGAGGTACCGATCGTGGTGCGGCTGGCCGGCACCAATGTCGAGCTGGGCGGCCCGATCCTGGCCCGGTCCGGTTTCCCGTTCATCATGGCGGACGACCTCGATGATGCCGCTACCCGGGTCATGGCCACACTGGGGGCATCCCGATGAGCGTATTCGTACACAGGCATTCCCGCGTCGTCATTCAGGGTTTCACCGGCCAGCATGCGACCTTCCATGCCGAGGAAGCGATGCAGCATGGCACCACCGTGGTCGGTGGCGTCACACCGGGCAAGGGCGGACAGGTGCATCTGGGCCTGCCGGTCTTCGATACCGTGCACCAGGCCGTGGTGGCGACCGGCGCCGACGTGGCCGGGATCTTCGTGCCCCCGCCGTTTGCCGCCGACGCCATCATGGAGGCGATCGAGGCGGGCATTGCCGTCATCGTCGTGATCGCCGATGGCATCCCGGTGCAGGACATGGTGCGGGTCAAGCGCTATGCGAAGGACCACAACGTGGTCATCATCGGTCCCAACACACCGGGTATCATCACACCGGAGGCCTGCAAGGTGGGCATCATGCCCTCGCACATCTATACCCCGGGGCGCATTGGCGTCGTCTCGCGTTCCGGTACCCTGAATTACGAGGCCGTGCAGCAGATGAGCAAACTCGGCATGGGCCAGTCCACCTCGGTGGGTATCGGCGGCGACCCGGTAAACGGCACCGATTTCGTGACGGTGTTGCGTGCCTTTGAAGAGGATCCGGACACCGACGCGGTGATCATGATCGGTGAGATCGGCGGCCAGCAGGAGATCGAGGCGGCGCGCTGGGCGCAGGATCACATGCACAAGCCGGTGGTGAGTTTCATCGCCGGAGTGTCCGCGCCACCCGGCCGGCGCATGGGTCACGCCGGCGCGATCATTTCCGGCGCCGCGGATACCGCCAATGCCAAGATGGATGTCATGGAGACCCTCGGTATCCACGTGGTGCGCAACCCGGCGCTGATCGGAGCAACCGCCCACCGGGTGTTTTCCTGAGCGGGCGGAACCCGTCCCGGCCCGTCCCTGCACCAGGTGCGCCGGCACGGGAACGGCGCGATTGCCTGCGCGCCGCCTGTCGCTTACACTACCCGACTGAAATTTATCCACTAAGCTCCCGTTTTATGGCGGGTTTCTTGTTTTTCCGATGATTTGAACGGAGTATGGCATGGCAATCGAGCGGACCTTTTCCATCATTAAACCCGATGCAGTCGCCAGGAACGTGATCGGTGAGATCGTCAGCCGGTTCGAAAAAAACGGTCTGCGTATCGTGGCGCTGAAGATGCTGCACCTGACACGGCAGCAGGCACAGGATTTCTATGCCGTCCACAGGGAGCGTCCGTTCTACAATGACCTGGTCGCGTTCATGACCTCCGGTCCGGTGGTGGTGCAGGTGCTGGAAGGCGAGGACGCCATTCGCAGGAACCGTGAACTGATGGGCGCCACCAACCCGGCCGAGGCCGCACCCGGCACCATCCGGGCCGATTTCGCGCAGACCGTGGAAGAGAATGCCGTGCACGGGTCCGACGCACCGGAGACTGCGCTGCAGGAGATCGCGTTTTTCTTTCCCGACGGGGTCTGCGAGCGAACCCGCTAGTCCCGCGCAGGTCTCACGCGTATGACCGACACCGCCATGACCAACCTGCTTGACCTCGACCGGGCCGGGCTGGAGGCGTTTTTTGGCGTGCTCGGCGAGCAGCGCTTCCGTGCCACCCAGGTGATGAAGTGGGTGTATGGCCATGGCGTGCAGGATTTCACCGCCATGAGCAATATCAGCAAGGCCCTGCAGGCACGCCTGCAGGAGCAGGCCGTGCTGGCATTGCCGGAAGTCGTGGCGGACCACCGGTCCGATGACGGTTCGCGCAAGTGGCTGTTCCGGCTGGCGGACGGCAACTGCATCGAATCCGTGTTCATCCCCGAGGCGGAACGCGGCACACTGTGCGTGTCGTCGCAGGTGGGCTGCATGCTCAACTGCAGTTTCTGCTCGACCGCGCAGCAGGGGTTCAACCGCAACCTGACGACCGGGGAGATCGTGTCCCAGCTGTGGCTGGCGACGCAGCTGCTGGGCCGCCAGCCGGATGGCGAGCGGCTGATCTCGAACGTCGTGCTGATGGGCATGGGTGAGCCCCTGCTGAACTACGACAACGTAGTGCGTGCCATGCGCATCATGCTGGACGATTTCGGCTACGGCCTGTCGAAACGGCGCATCACGCTGAGTACGGCCGGCGTGGTGCCGGAGATACGCCGCTTGCGTGCGGATTGCGATGTCAGTCTTGCGGTTTCCCTGCACGCGTCGAACGATGCACTGCGCAATGAACTGGTGCCGCTCAATCGCAAGTACCCGATCCGGGAACTGCTGGATACCTGCAGGGAGTATGCCGGGGAGGGCCGCCGCCGGGTCACCTTCGAGTACGTCATGCTGGCGGGTGTCAACGACAGTGACACGCATGCGCGCGAGCTGGTGCGCTGTCTGGAAGGGGTGCCGGCCAAGATCAACCTCATCCCGTTCAACCCGTTTCCGCAGACCCGCTACCTGCGCAGTTCCGGTAACCGCATTCACCGGTTCTTCGAGATCCTCAACCAGGCCGGTATCGTCACCATCACGCGCAGGACACGGGGTGATGATATCGATGCGGCGTGCGGGCAGCTGGCCGGCCGGTTTCGTGATCGCACGCGTCGTCGCACCCGCAATTCCCAGGCCAACCCGGTAACGCACCCATGAAAACCCGTATCCTGCCGGTCTGTATCATCTGCCTGGCGCTGGCCGCCTGTGCTACCGGTGTTTCGCCCTCCGCCACCAAGGAGCGCATTGCCGCCCAGTCCAATACCCAGCTCGGTGTCGAATACATCCGGCAGAAGAACTACGAGCTGGCCAGGGACCGCCTGGAGAAAGCCATCAAGGAGGAGCCCGACTACGCGCTGGCGCACCAGGTGATCGCCATTCTCTACGACCGGATCGGGGACAGCAAACAGGCGGAAAAGCACTACCGGATTGCGCTGCGGCTGGCTCCGGACGATGCGGAAGGGCACAACAATTACGGTCAGTTCCTGTGCAGCCACGAACGCTACGAGGAGGCGGACCGGGAGTACCTCGTTGCGGCGAACAACCCCTATTACAAGACACCGCAGGTGGCGCTGCTGAATGCCGGCATGTGCATGATGTCACGGCACGATGCTGCCGCGGCCGAAAAATACTACCGGCTCGCACTCGACAAGGATCCGCAATTCGCCCCGGCGCTGTACAAGATGGCCGAGCTGGAATTCAACGCGAAGAACTACCTGCTGGCACGCGCCTGGCTGCAGCGCTTCCAGGAGGTGGCCGAGCAGACCCCGCAGAGTTTGTGGCTGGGCGTACGTACCGAGTCTGCGCTGGGCGATCATGAGGGATCGTCAAACTACGCGTTGCAGCTGCGGGGCAAGTTCCCGCAAAGCGACGAGGCAGCGCTGCTGGAGGACTGGGAGCATGAGCGACGATCCGGCAACTGAGGCACCTCCGGCAGTGGATGCCGGCTCCGGACAGTCGATCGGCGCGCAGCTGGCGGCGGCACGCCAGGCGCGCCAGCTGGATGTCGCGATGGTTGCGGCGGAACTGAAGCTGGACGCAGCCACGATCCGGGCGCTGGAAAACGACGACCGTACCGCGCTGCCCGCGCCGATCTTCGTCAAGGGCTACCTGCGCAGCTATGCCAGGCTGGTCGGCCTGCCGGAGGATGAACTGGTGCGTGCCTATACCGCCCAGAGCGACGAGTTGCCACCGCTGGTCATCACCCGGGTGTCGACACCGCCCCCCGGTCTGCGCCTGCCCTCGACGCGCATGGTGCGCAACGTGGTACTGCTGCTGTTACTGGGCATCATGCTGTGGCTGGCCTGGCCGATGGCCGTACGCCTGTTCCATACCCGGGTAACCACTGAGGACACCACGCAAAACGGCCAGCTGGAGCTGCCGCCACCGGCCCGTTGACGGCCTGGTCCGGATACAGGAACCACGACACGCATGGCGACATCCATCCAGGCAGTCAGGGGCATGAACGATATCCTCCCGGGGGACAGCTTCGCCTGGCAGCACGTGGAGTCGGTGCTGCGCGAGGTCGTGCAATCCTATGGCTACCGCGAAATCCGCCTGCCACTGGTGGAAAAGACCGAGCTGTTCCGGCGCTCGATCGGCGAGGTCACGGACATCGTCGAAAAGGAGATGTATACCTTCGAGGACCGCAACGGCGACAGCCTGACCCTGCGCCCGGAGGGTACGGCCGGTTGCGTGCGGGCCTGCATGGAACACGGATTGCTGCACAACCAGGTGCAGCGCCTGTGGTACAGCGGACCGATGTTCCGGCACGAGCGGCCGCAAAAAGGCCGGTACCGGCAGTTTCACCAGTTCGGCGTCGAGTCCTTCGGCATGGAGGGCCCCGACATCGATGCGGAAATGATCCTGATGAGTGCGCGCATCTGGCAGCAGCTGGGACTGGCGGACGTGACCCTGCAGCTCAACTCGCTGGGTACGCCCGCGGCGCGGGCCGGGTACCGGGTTGCGCTGGTGGATTACATGCGCCGGCATGCCGCTGCACTGGATGAAGACAGCCGCCGCCGGCTGGACAGCAACCCGCTGCGGATCCTGGACAGCAAGAACCCGGACATGCGGGAACTGCTGGCGGCCGCGCCGCTGCTGACGGATTTTCTCGACGCGGACTCGGAGCAGCATTTCCGGGCGTTGTGTGCCCGGCTGGATGCAGCCGGCGTATCCTACGCAGTGAATCCGCGACTGGTGCGCGGGCTGGACTACTATGCGCGCACCGTGTTCGAGTGGGTGACCACGCGCCTCGGTGCGCAGGGTACCGTGTGTGCCGGTGGCCGCTATGACGGGCTGGTGGAATTCCTGGGCGGGCGGCCGGTGCCGGCTTTCGGTTTCGCGGTCGGCATGGAGCGGCTGGTCGCGCTGCTCGTGGAAACCGGGTCCGGCCAGCGACAACTGCACCCCCACGTGTTCCTGGTGATGGCCGGCGAACCGGCGCGCCGGCGCGGGCTGGTGTTCGCCGACGAACTGCGGGCCGCCGTGCCCGGACTGCGTGTACAGTCCTGCTGTGACGGGGGCAGCTTCAAAAGCCAGTTCCGGCGCGCGGACCGCAGCGGTGCGTTGCTGGCCCTGGTGCTCGGTGACGAGGAAACCGAGGGCCGGACCGTGGTCATGAAACCGTTGCGCAGTCAGCAGGAACAGCAGGTCATGCCCCAGCAGCAGATGGCGGCACACTTGCGTGGCCTGCTGTCCGGTGCAGGCGCAGGCAACATCCCCTGAAGTCCGAGTACAGGAGCACCTGATGGAAACGCATGTCACAGAAGAACAGCAGCTTGCCGCGATCAAGGAGTGGTGGAAGGACAACGGCAGCTCGATCATTACCGGGGTCATCCTCGGCTTTGCCGTCCTGTTTGCGACCCGGGCCTGGTTCGGGTGGCAGAAACAGAAAGCCCGCAATGCCTCCGATATCTATATCACCCTGGAAGCGGCCATGGACAAGGGCAACAACACGGTGGCGGAAGAACGGGCAGGAAACCTGCTCGCGGATTACAGCGGCACGACCTACGCCGACTTCGCCGCGCTGGCGCTGTCCCGGCTCCGGATCGAGGACCAGCAGCTCGACGCGGCCGCCACGCAGCTGCAATGGGTCATCGATCATGGCCATGAAGCGTATCTGCGCGACGTCGCCCGCATGCGCCTGGCGCGTGTGAAGCTGGCCCAGGGGGACTACCAGGCCGCCCGTACCGCGCTTGGGCAGAGCGACCAGGAAGGCGCGGGCAAGGTACTGCGCGAGGAGATTCTCGGCGACATCGAACTGGCCAGCGGTCAGCGCGACGCGGCGAAGCAGGCGTACGGAGACGCCCTGGCGGCCGCGGACAAGGAATTCCCGGGTCGCTCCCTGCTGCAGATCAAGTACGATAACGTTGCGCGCGGCGGGAGCGGGCCATGATACGTCGTTGCGCGCTGGCCCTGCTGCTGGCATTGCTCGGTGGCTGCTCCACGCCGGGACACTGGATGGAAAGCATGCTGGGCGGCGAGGACAACTCGCCACCACCGGCCCGGCTCAAGCCGGTTGCCAACCCGGTCCAGCTCGACCGGATCTGGAGCACCAGCATCGGCGACGGCAACGAGGGGCAGGTGGTCAGCCTGGTCCCGGCCGTGGTCGACGGCGTGCTGTACGTGGCGGATCGCACGGGCCGGGTGGAAGCGCTGGATGCCGCCACGGGCAAGCAGCGCTGGACGTCCCGACTGAAGCTGGCCGTGTCGGCCGGCCCGGGGGTCGGCGACGGACTGGTGCTGCTGGGTACGAGCGAGGCCCAGGTAGTGGCACTGAACGCGGCCGATGGCGCGCAGCGCTGGACCGCCACGGTCAGCAGTGAGGTCCTCTCGGTGCCGCAGGTGGATCTCGACCGGGTGATCGTTCAGACTACCGATGGCACGATCGCGGGCCTGGAGGCGCAGAATGGCCAGCAGGCGTGGGTGAGTGACCGCACGGTTCCGGTGCTGACACTGCGCGGGACCAGCACTCCGGCGGTGGTCCATGGCATGGTGCTGGCCGGGTTCTCGACGGGCAAGCTGGTCGCGTTCAGCGCCGACAAGGGCTTCGTTGTCTGGGAACAGGCGATCGCCATACCCAAGGGTCGCTCCGAACTGGAGCGCATCGTCGACATCGACGGCAATCCGGTGGTGGCCGGCGCCTCGGTATTCGTGGTGACCTACCAGGGACGGATCGCCCGCGTGAATGCCCAGTCCGGCAACGTGGAGTGGGCGCGGGACATGTCCTCCAGCGTCGGTCTCGGCGTGGATTACTCACAGGTGTACGTGACCGATGACAAGAGTGACGTCTGGGCGCTTTCGCGCAACACCGGTGCCTCGGAATGGAAGCTGGACGCGCTGGCGAATCGCAGCCTCACCGCGCCGGTGGTGTTCGGCGATTACGTGGTGGTGGCCGATGCGGAAGGCTACGTGCACCTGCTGGCGCGCACGGATGGACACATCGCCGGCCGGGTCGAGGTGGACGGCAAGGGTATCCGGGCCAGGCCGGTCGCCGTGAACGGCGTGCTCTACATCTATGGGAACTCCGGCAAGCTGGCAGCCTATCGACTGCACAGCGGATAGCCACATGACAGGCCCGGTACTGCGCCGGTGCGTACCGCGCACGGCGGCCTGCGGGGATTCCGGCTGATGGTGCCGGTGATCGCACTGGTCGGGCGTCCCAACGTCGGCAAGTCCACCCTGTTCAACCGCATGACCGGCAGCCGCGACGCGCTGGTCGCGGATTTCCCGGGTCTGACGCGGGACCGCAAGTACGGGGACGGCAAGGCCGGCGACCGTACCTTCATCGTGGTCGATACCGGTGGCCTCGGGGGCACGGCAGACGAACTCGGTGGCCAGATGGAGCAGCAGGCCTGGCAGGCCGTCACCGAGGCGGACCTGGTCCTGCTGCTGGTGGATGCACGGGCCGGTCTGAATGCCCGGGACGAAGCCATCGCCACCGCACTGCGCCGGACCGGCAAGCCCGCCATCCTGGTGGCGAACAAGATCGACGGGATCGATGCGGAGATCGCGCTGGCCGATTTCCACCGCCTGGGGCTCGGCGCACCGGTGGGGATCGCGGCGGCGCACGGCCGCGGCATGGGAGCGCTGCTGGACCGGGCGCTGGCGCAGTTGTCCCCTGGCGAGGCCGCACCGGATGCCCGCTCCGGAGAGGCGGAGCGTATCCGTGTCGCCGTCGCCGGCCGCCCCAACGTCGGCAAGTCCACGCTGATCAACCGCATGCTGGGCGAAGACCGGGTCGTGGTGTACGACCTGCCCGGAACCACGCGCGACAGTATCTTCATCCCGTTCGAACGTGACGCCGTCCGTTATACCCTGATCGATACCGCCGGCGTGCGGCGCCGGGCCCGGGTGACCGGCGCGGTCGAGAAGTTCAGCGTCATCAAGACCCTGCAGGCGATCGACGCGGCACACGTGGTGATCCTGGTACTCGATGCGCACCAGGAAATCGGCGAGCAGGATGCCAGCCTGGCCGGGTATATCGTCGAGAAGGGCCGCGCGCTGGTGGTCGCGGTCAACAAGTGGGACGGGCTCGAAACGCACGCGCGCGCACAGATTCGCGGCCAGGTGCTGCGCCGGCTGCCGTTCCTGGAGTTTGCCGCCACCGTGTTCATCTCGGCCCGGCACGGTACCGGTGTGGGTGAATTGCTGCCCCTGGTCCAGCAGGCCCATGCCGCGGCCATGCGCGACCTGTCGACGCCGGAACTGACCCGCATCCTCGAACGCGCGGTGCAGGAGCATCAACCGCCCCTGGTGCAGGGCCGGCGCATCAAGTTGCGCTATGCCCACCAGGGGGGGCGGAATCCGCCGGTCATCGTGATTCACGGCAACCAGACCGAACGGGTGCCGCGGGCCTACCAGCGTTACCTCGTGAATACGTTCCGCACGGCCCTGCAGCTGACCGGCACACCGGTGCGGGTCGAGTTCCGGACCGGCAACAATCCCTTCCAGGGGCGCCGCAACCCGCTGACCCCGCGCCAGGTCAAGCGTAAGGTGCGCCTGATGAAGCACGTCAAGGGGAAACGTCGTTAGCAGAAAACGTGGTCTGTCCCCCGTTACCGCTCCATGGTCTGCCGTGCCGCGCTGCCCAGGTGCGCAGCGCCGCGTGACCGCGCCAGCTGCATCTGCTTTTCGCGTTCGGCGAAACGTTGCTGCCGCTGCGGGGAATGCAGCCCGCTGCAGTGCGGGCAACGGATGCCCGGGAGGTATGCCGGATGCTGCAGGTCGGCGGGCGCCAGCGGCATGCGGCAGGCATGGCACAGGCGGTAACTGCCGGGTTGCAGCCGGTGATCCAGCGTGACGCGCTCGTCGAAGACGAAACACTCGCCTTCCCAGAGGGAGTCCTGCGGCGGCACCTGCTCCAGGTAGCCGAGGATGCCGCCGCGCAGGTGAAACACCCGGGCAAACCCCAGTTCCCGCAGCAGGGCCGTGGACTTCTCGCAGCGGATGCCGCCGGTGCAGTACATGGCGACCTTGCGGTGACGGGCGGGATCGAGGTGGTCGCGCACGTAGCGGGGAAAGTCCCGGAAGGAGCGAGTATGGGGATTGACGGCGTTGCGGAAGCTGCCGACCCGGACCTCGTAGTCGTTACGGGTGTCGATCAGCAGCACGTCCGGCGCGCGAATGAGGTCGTTCCAGTCGGCCGGATCGACGCAGGTGCCGGCACGGCGGTTCGGGTCGATCCCCGGCACACCCATGGTGACGATTTCCTGCTTCAGCTGCACCCGGACGTGCCGGAACGGCAGCCGGTCAGTGCAGGATTCCCTGCCCGCCAGGCCTGCGAACCGGACATCACTGCGCAGCCAGGCCAGCAGCGTGTCGATGGCCGCGCGCGAGCCGGCCACGGTGCCGTTGATGCCTTCCGGCGCCAGCAGCAACGAACCGGCGATGGCCTGCTCCTCCAGCAGTTGCTGCAGCGGCGCCTGCAGGCGGCGGTAGTCGTCCAGCTGCACGAAACGGTACAGGGCACAGACGACGACGGGTCGGGTGGATGCGGGCATCGAGGCCGTTACCAGGGTGATACGGGTGCCGGCATTATACGCATCCGGGGTTTGCCGCCAGCCTGCATGGTGTGCCGCGTCGCCGATATTGCGTTACCATGAGAACGCAGGAAAGCTGTGATTGTCCACGGGGTAAGTGGATGAACAGGATCTGGCGCAGGACCGCATGCTGAGCTTCAGCGGCAGGAACGGCAGCTGGTCGGCGCGGGGCGCTAGACGCCTGTCCGGGGCATGATGAGCCGCCTGCGAACGCATCACAGCGCCCCCTTTGCCAGACCCTGTTCTTCCAGCGTGCTCCTCAAACGAGCGCGCGACCTGCCGCGGTGCGCCATGCTCCCGCCCTGGCTCCCGTTACCCGGACCGGTTCCTAGTCCAGGTATTCGAACAGCTTGATGATCTTTTCCACGCCGCCGACCTGGCGCGCCTGGGCGATGACGGCATCCGCCTCGTTGCGGTAGACCATGCCCATCAGGTAGACCACGCCATCCTCGGTGACCACCTTGACGCGGGTCGGATCGAAACCGTCGATGTCGACATTGAACAGTGCCGCCTTGACCTTGGCGGTAATCAGGGAATCGCTGCTGCGGGTGATCAGGGAGTTCGGCGCCGCGATGCTGATCTCGTCGTGCACCAGGCGGACTTTCTCGATCCCTTTCACGATCGATTCGGCCTGTTGCCGGAGTGCCTCGGTCGGCGCCTGACCCACCAGCAGCACGACCCCGTTGTAACTGGTGACACTGATGTGGGTCTGGTTGTAGATGTCCTTGTTTTCGTGCAGGGCGATGCTCGCCTTCAGCTCGATGGCCTGGTCGTCGACGATGGTGCCCATCGTGCGCCGGCTGTGCAGCGCGTCCGCCGTCGCGGCGGCACCGCCGATCACCACGGGCGCACAGCCGGAGAGCGTCGTCAGGACCAGGCTGGCCAGGATCAGGATTGTTGGCAGTTTCATGCGGCGAATCTCCTTTCGGGTTCCGTTACGGGTTGGTGATGCGACCGTGCCCCCCGGACTTGGTTCCGGGCGCCGGTCAGCCGGCATCGAAGGCGTTCCTTATCCACTCGGTGGTCCCGTCCGCGCCGTTCACGGAGATGACATCGAAGCGGCAGGGTTGCCGTGCCGCGTGTGGATGTTGCTGCAGATAGTGCTGCGCACAGGCCACCAGACGGGCCTGCTTGCGCCGGTCCACGCTCTCCACGGCGCTGCCGTATCCACGCTGGCCGCGGTAGCGTACCTCGACGAACACGACGCTGTCGCCGTCGCGGACCACCAGGTCGATTTCTCCCCGGCGCGTGCGGTAGTTGCGTGCCAGCAGGCGCATGCCCCGGGCCTCCAGCACTCGCCAGGCCTGTGCTTCCGTTTCCCTGCCGCGCCGCCGGGGATCCATACTCAGTGGGCGGGCGGGGTGCCCGGCGCCGGGACGGGATCCGTTTCCAGCAGTACCGGTACGCCCTTTTCGAAGCGCGCACAGCGCAGTGTGCGGTCGATCACCCCCTGGTTGCCGATGGTGAGGTTGCCGCTGACGCCGTGGTAGGAACCGAACAGGTTGTTCTGCTGCCGGCCGAGGTAGGGCAGGATGCGGTAGGCATCGATGCCCAGCGCATAGAGTCGCGCGTAGCGCTTGCTGCTGTCGGGCCAGGCCGCGGCGATCGCCTTCTGCAGGCTGCTCCAGCTGCCGTGGTCGGTCAGTGTCCAGGGCGTGTCACAGAATACGATACCGTTCATGTCGCTGTCCCGCACCGGGTCCGGTGTGCCGGTATAGACGCGCGAGGTGGCATACACCGGCAGCGCGGTGGCATGGAAGAAGCTCAGCTGGGGGCGGATCAGGCGCGCCTGGCGCGGTGAGGCGACCAGGAATACGAAATCGACGTCCTGGCGGCGCCGCGGTTCAAAGGCGAGCCGGGTCCCCAGCAGCCGTGTCAGCCGCTGCTCACGGGCCGTGCTGGAATCCAGGTTGAGCAAGCGGGTAATGGCGTTGCTGTGGTCGGTCGTGGTGTCGTCGTAGCGCTGCGCCTCGAGCAGGGTGCCGCCCAGCAGCTGCCATTCGGCTGCGAAGGCCGCGAACACGCGTTCCCCCCAGTCCGTGTCCGGCAGCAGTGCCACGGCCCGGGTCAGTCCGTTGTGCCAGGCCAGGCGGGCCGCCTCGCGCGCCTCGTCTTCGGGGGCCAGCCCGAACTGGTACAGGTTGTTGCTGGTGGTGGTGCCGGCTTCGACCCGGTTCAGGGCAAGCACCGGCACGGGCAGCTCGGGCTGGCGCGCCAGGACCTCGACCATCTCCTTGCGCAGCGGGCCGATCACGAAACTGGCACCGGCACCGGCCGCCTGCCGGTAGCTGTCCAGGGTCTGCTGCTCGGTATCGCCGCAATCGTACAGGCGCAGGGTGGGCCGGACACTGTTCAGTGGTGCGTCGTAGTAGGCGGCGATGATGCCGTCACGCACGGCAGCGGCGGCAGCGGCGAGTTCGCCCCCGGCCGGCAGCAGGATCGCGACGTGTTCGGGCGCCTGTGCGGCGCTGCGCATGTGCTCGAGCAGTTCGCCCACGAACTGCAGGCTGGCCGGATGGGCCGGATAGCGTTGCTGCCATTGCGGGATGACGGCGGCGAGGGCGTCCGGCTGCTGCAGGTACAGGCGGGTGAGCTCGACGAGTTCCATCCAGCCGCTGAGCGGGTCCGGTGGCGGCGCCTTGCGCAACTGCTGCAGGTCGCTGTCGGAGAGCTGGTTCAGGTCATCCCACAGGGCCCGCTCGTTGGCAGAGCGCGCAGCGCTGGCGGACAGCAGGACGTCCAGCTGCACGCGTTCCTGCGCGGCGGTGAAATACTGCGCGTTGGCTTCGTAGGCACGGGCGCGCAGGCGGTGGAAGTCCTCCAGGGCACCGCTGGCGGCCGGTGCCGTCTGCAGCAGTGCCAGGGCATCGTCCGGGTGTTGCTCGGCCAGCGCCAGGCGTGCGCGGCGCAGGGTGAGCTGGTCCTGCACGTCGCCCTGCAGGCCCAGCGCCTGCAAACGGTCGAGCAGCGCGTGTGCCGGTGCGAACAGCTTGCCGCGAACGAGGATGTCCGCTGCCTGCAGCTGCAGGGAATACTGCGCCGGTGGCGCGCTGCGCGCGGCTTCGTCCAGGTACAGTTGTGCGGCACCCTGGAAGTCGCCAGCGGCTTCCAGGGACGCTGCGCTGGCCTGCAGCCGTTCGGAGGCGGATGGCCCGAGCAGCGACGGCATGGGCCCGCAGGCACTCAGCAGGGCCAGGAGCAGGACGGGCAACAGGAGTCTGGCCATGCGGGAAACAGTCGTTGGCATGCGTGCGGGTATGGTCTGTAACTGGCGCTGACTCTACTGAAAAGGGGCAGTGGCGTCCACTTTATCGCGCATGTTGCGCGCCGGCGCTGCAACCGCCCGCGCACGGACGCCGCTCTCGGGTACACTCTGCGCTGCGCAGGGCCGCATCCGGCCAGGCGCGGGGTTTTCGTGACAGAGGCAGGTTGTGGGATATGAGCCAGCAAAATGACAGTGCCGGCACGCTGTATATCGTGGCGACGCCCATTGGCAATCTGCAGGACATCAGCCCGCGTGCGCTCGAGGTATTGCGCCGGGTGACGCTGGTGGCCGTGGAAGACACGCGGCACAGCCGCAAGCTGCTCCAGCATTGCGGCGTGCACGCCCCGATGCAGTCGCTGCACGAACACAACGAACGCGAGCGAACCGGTCCCCTGCTCGAGCGCTTGCAGTCCGGCGCCGACATCGCGCTGATCTCCGATGCGGGTACGCCCCTGATCAGTGATCCCGGTTTCGTGCTGGTGCGTGCGGCACGGGCTGCCGGTATCCGCGTGGTGCCGGTGCCCGGTCCGTGCGCGCTGGTCGCGGCTCTCTCGGTGTCCGGCCTGCCCACGGACCATTTCCGCTTTGATGGATTCCTGCCCGCCCGCGCAGCGGCCCGGCGCGCGCGCCTGCAGGAACTGGCGGCGGAAACCGCCACGCTGGTGTTTTACGAGTCCAGTCACCGGATCGTGGCTTCCCTGCAGGATCTGGCCGTGGCGCTGGGTGACGCGCGCCAGGCCACGCTGGCCCGCGAACTGACCAAGGCCTTCGAGACGGTGCTATCGGGCACGCTGGCCAGCCTGCGTGACCGGGTTGAGGCGGAGCCCGATCAGCAAAAAGGCGAGTTCGTGGTCCTGGTACATGGCGCCGTGGCCGGCAGCGGGGAACCGGACGCGGCCGCGCAGCACACGCTGCGGGTCCTGCTCGCGGAACTGCCGCTGAAACAGGCGGCCGCACTGGCGGCGCAGATCACCGGTTGTCCGAAAAACCGCCTGTACGAATACGGCCTGACGCTACGCTGACCGGTAGCGGACCGCGCACCGCCGTCAGCGGCCGGCACCCGCCCCGTACCCGGCCGGCTCGCCATGCTGTGCCAGTGCCCAGGCCACGTGTTCCCGCACCAGGGCCGACGGGTGAGTGCGGCGCGCGCGCAGGGCGTCCAGCACGGTGCTCGAGGTGCGGGCGTTGCCCAGCGCGACGGCCAGATTGCGCAGCCAGCACTCATGGCCGATGCGGTGGATGGCGCTGCCCCGGGTGAACTGCTCGAATTCCGCGGCATCCCAGGCGAACAGCTCGACCAGCGGGCGGGCATCGAGCGCATGGCGGACCCGGAAGTCCGCCTCGGCCGTCGGTTGCGCAAAGCGATTCCACGGACACACCAGCTGGCAATCGTCGCAGCCGTAGATGCGATTGCCGATCAGGTGCCTGAATTCCGTCGGGATACTGCCCCGCAATTCGATGGTGAGGTAGGAAATACAGCGCCGTGCATCGAGTCGGTAGGGGGCGACGATGGCGGCGGTCGGGCAGGCATCGATGCAGGCCCGGCAACTGCCGCAGTGGTTGACGGCCCCGCGGTCCACCGGCAGCGGCAGGTCGGTGTAGAGTTCACCGAGAAAGCACCAGGAGCCGGCGTGTTCGTGGATGAGATTGGTGTGCTTGCCGATCCAGCCCAGCCCCGCCTGTTCCGCCAGCGCCTTTTCCAGCACCGGTGCGCTGTCGGTGAAGGCGCGGTACCCGAAGGGCCCGGTGACCGTCTCGATGCGCTCGGCCAGGCGCTGCAGGCGGTGCCGCAGCACCTTGTGATAGTCACGCCCGAGCGCATAACGCGATACGTAGCCCAGCGCGTCCTCCCGGAGCACCTGCTGCGCGGGCCGGGCCGTGTCCGGCCAGTAGTCCATGCGCACCGACAGGACGCGCAGGGTGCCGGGGACCAGTTCGGCCGGCCGGCTGCGGCGCGTACCGTGGCGCGCCATGTAATCCATTGCGCCGTGGTATCCGTCCGCGAGCCAGTTGAGCAGGCGGGTTTCGGGCTCGGCCAGGTCGGTTGCGCTGATACCGACCTGCTGAAAGCCGAGTTCCCGTCCCCAGTCCCGGATGCGGGCGACGAGCGCAGGGTAATCGATGGCCGCGGGTGATGGCATGGCGTCTGGTATTGGCGGTGTGCTTCAGGGTATGTTGGCGGCATGCGCTTGAAAAGGGAATGCGGTACGGGGCGATGAATCCACCGGTACACTCGTTCGGTCCATGGCCCCTGTACCGGGCCGCGCAGGTACGCGAACTCGACCGGCTGGCCATCGGTGAGGCCGGTATCCCGGGCTACACCCTGATGAACCGGGCTGCCGGGGCGGCCTGGGACGTGCTGCGTGCGCAGTGGCCGCAAGCGCGCCACATCCGGGTGCTGTGCGGAACCGGCAACAACGGAGGGGATGGCTACGTGCTGGCACGGCTCGCCCGGGCTGCCGGTTGCGAGGTCGAGGTGCTGCAGTTCGGGGCGGCCGGGCGCATCTCCGGTGACGCGCAGACCGCACGCACGGACTGGCTGGCAGCCGGGGGAGGCGAGCATGCCTTCGAGGCGTCCCGCCTGGCCCCGGCCGACGTGCTGGTCGACGCCGTGCTGGGTACCGGTTTCCGTCATGGCCTGGATGCCCGCTGGCAGGCGGCCTTCGAGGCGATCAACCGCCGCGGCGTTCCGGTGCTGGCACTCGACGTACCGAGCGGGCTGGACAGCGATACCGGGCACGTCGCAGAGGTCGCCATCCGGGCGCAGCAGACGGTGACGTTCATCGGGCGCAAGGCCGGCCTGTATACGGGGCAGGGACCTGACCAGGCAGGGGCCATCACCTGCGCGGACCTGGACGTGCCTGAAGCCCTGCGCGAACGCGTGCCGCCCTGTGCAAGCCTGCACCTCGCCGTCCCGGCGGGCGTGCTGGCGCCGCGGGCACGCACGGCCCACAAGGGTCGCTTCGGGCACGTGCTGATCTTGGGCGGAAATCATGGCATGGCTGGTGCAGCCCGGCTCGCGGGCGAGGCCGCCCTGCGCGCCGGTGCCGGCCTGGTCAGTGTGGCCACGCGTGCGGCCCACGCGCCGTGGCTGGCCGCGACCTGCCCGGAACTGATGTGTCACGGCGTGGAAACCACGGCCGAACTGCAGCCGCTGCTGCGCAAGGCCACGGTCGTGGTCGCGGGCCCGGGCCTGGGCCGGTCGCGTTGGTCACGGGCGTTGCTGGGCGCGCTGCTGGAGGCGGCGCCACCGGCCGTTCTGGATGCCGATGCCCTGAACCTGCTGGCCTGCGATCCCGTGCGCCGGGACGACTGGGTCCTGACACCGCATCCCGGGGAGGCGGCGCGCCTGTTGCGGACCTCGGTGGCCGCCGTCGGACAGGACCGTTTCACAGCGGTCGCGGCACTGCAGCAGCGCTTCGGTGGCGTCGCCGTCCTCAAGGGGGCCGGCACGCTGGTGTACGCCGGCGCACAACCGCCGGCGCTGTGTGGTGCCGGCAATCCGGGGATGGCAACGGCCGGGATGGGCGACGTACTGTCCGGCGTGATCGGTGCGCTGCTCGCGCAGGGGCTGGAGGCCCCGGCGGCGGCGCTGGCCGGGGTCTGTGCGCATGCCGTTGCGGCGGACCGCGCCGCCACTGCCGGAGAGCGCGGCCTGCTGGCGCGTGACGTCATTGCCGGGCTGCGTGGAGTCGTGAATCCGGGCGCATGAAACGGTACCTGTCCGATCCGGCGGCCACCGAGGCATTCGGGACCTGCGTGGCCTCCTGTCTCGGGCACGGCATCGTGTATCTGGAGGGTGAGCTCGGGGCCGGCAAGACCACCCTGGCGCGGGGCATCCTGCGCGGCCTCGGCGTGACCGACAAGGTCCGCAGCCCGACCTACAGCCTGGTCGAGTCCTATCCGGTCGGACCGGGGACCGTCCACCACCTGGATCTCTACCGCCTGGCCGATGCGGAGGAACTCGAATGGCTGGGCCTGCGCGACCTGTTGACCGGGTCCTCCCTGCTGCTGGTGGAGTGGCCCGGGCGCGGGGCCGGGATGCTGCCGGCTGCCGACCTGGAGATCCGGCTCGAGGCGGACGGCCCCGGCCGAACGGCGTATCTTGTGGCTGTCAGCAAACAGGGACAGCACATGTTGGATTGCCTCAAGGTGTGCTGATTGAAGTCGTTAGCGCCGTCATCTCTCTGACTATGCAGGTTTACCTTCTATCTCAAGGAGATTTAAAAGAATTTTCTTGCATTCGGCCGGGTTTGTGGCTAGAATCCCCCCACATTGATCAGGGTTTCGGGGGCGTGATCCAATGCAGAGGTGGCTGGCAGCATTATTGATTTTGTTTCTGAATCAAGGTGTTGTATACGCAGCAACCGACTTCCAGAAGGTGCGGCTGCGGTCGGCACCCGATCATACCCGGGTGGTGTTCGACACCAGTGGTCCGGTAACCCACGAAGTGTTCAGCCTGTCGGACCCTTCCCGCGTCGTGCTCGATGTCAGCAATGCCCGCCTGGCGGACCCGCGCCATCCGCTCCAGGGTGCCGGGGGGCTGGTCAGTGGCATTCATGCCGCCCAGCGTTCGCCGGACGTACTGCGCATCGTGCTGAAGCTGAAGCATCCCGCCAGGCCGCACACGTTCCACCTGGGGCCCAATGGCCCGTACGGCTATCGCGTGGTCGTCGACCTGTATGAGACCGGAAACGGCGGCAAGCAGGCCACCGGGAAGGATCCCGGGCGGTCGCAGCCGGTCGCCAGCGCCCGGCCGGCACTGCAACACAAGCCGGTCGTGCATGCCCCGCAGCCCCTGCGCGACCTGGTCATCGCCATCGATGCCGGCCACGGCGGCGAGGATCCGGGCGCCATTGGCCGCAGGCACACCCGTGAAAAGGACGTGACGCTGTCGATCGCCCGGCGCCTGGCCGCACTGGTGAAAAAGCAACCCGGCATGCGCCCGGTCCTGATCCGGGACGGGGACTACTACATCGGGTTGCGCCAGCGTATCCAGAAGGCGCGCCGGAACAAGGCGGACCTGTTCATCTCGATCCATGCCGATTCGTTCCGTGATCATCGCGCCAGCGGATCCTCGGTGTTCATCCTCTCCCAGCACGGGGCTTCCTCGGAGATGGCGCGCGTCCTGGCAGAGCGCGAGAACGCGGCCGATCTGGTGGGCGGCGTCAGCCTGGATGACAAGGACGACCTGCTGCGCGAGGTCCTGCTGGACCTGTCCCAGACCGCCACCCGGGAGGCGAGCTATACCGTCGCGGACAGCATGCTCGACGAACTGCAGCAGGTGGGCAAGACCCACAAGCAGTCCGTCCAGAAGGCCGCTTTCGTGGTGCTGAAGTCACCGGATATCCCGTCGCTGCTGGTCGAGACGGCGTTCATTTCCAACCCCAGGGAAGAGCTGAAGCTGCGCAACCCGGCGCACCAGCAGCAACTCGCAAGGGCCATGCTGCGCGGCATCCGCGATTATTTCGTCAAGCATCCGCCGCCGGGGACCCGCCTGGCCCGCCAGTACGTGGTCAAGCGTGGAGACACCCTGAGCCAGATCGCGCAGCAGTTCCAGGTCGACACGTCGCAGCTGCGGGGCTACAACAGCCTGAAATCCGACACGCTGCGGGTCGGTGAAACGCTGCGTATCCCGCCGACCCAGGACAGCTGATACGGTCCGCCATGGCGGTGCTTGACGGCCGTGATCCCGGCCCGGCGCCGGATAGTGCCGGGGACCCTGGCCGCTGGCCAGCTTCCGGGGTACCCGCATGCGCAGTGCAGCGGTATCATCGCCGCATCATGCGCTGCCGCCTTCCTGCCTGATGCCCATCCAGATCCTGCCAGCCCGCCTGGTCAACCAGATCGCCGCCGGTGAGGTGATCGAGCGGCCTGCTTCCGTCGTGAAGGAGTTGCTGGAAAACAGCCTGGACGCCGGCGCGGGCCGTATCGAAATCGACATCGAGCAGGGTGGCCGGCAACGCATTCGGGTACGCGACGACGGCGCGGGCATCGCGCACGAGGAACTTTCCCTGGCACTGGCACGGCATGCCACCAGCAAGATTGCCAGCCTGGAGGATCTCGAGCGCATCCGCAGTCTCGGTTTTCGCGGCGAGGCCCTGCCCAGCATTGCCTCGGTATCCCGGTTGCGACTGAGTTCCCGGGCGCACGGCGCCGCGGCCGGCTGGAGCGTGCAGGGCGACGGTGCGGACGAGGTCCTGGCACCGGAGCCGGCCGCGCATCCGCATGGCACGACCGTGGACGTGCAGGACCTGTTCTTCAACACCCCGGCCCGGCGCAAGTTCCTGCGCACCGAGGCCACCGAGTTCGGCCACATCGACAACGTGGTGCGGCGCATGGCCCTGGGCTGTTTTCCGGTCGCCCTGAAACTGCAGCATAACCAGCGCGTGGTCCTGCACCTGCCGGCCGCGCGGACCCGCCCACAGCAGGAACGCCGGGTCGCCGACCTGTGCGGCAAGGCGTTCATGGAGCAGGCCGTCTACGTCGAGCATGCCGCGGCCGGCCTGGCGCTGCACGGCTGGGTCGCGCTGCCGACGTTCTCGCGCAGCCAGCCGGACCTGCAGTACTTCTATGTGAACGGACGCATGGTGCGCGACAAACTGGTGACGCACGCACTGCGGCAGGCCTACCAGGACGTGCTGTTTCACGGCCGTCACCCGGCCTACGTGCTGTTTCTCGAACTCGACCCCGCCACCGTGGATGTCAATGCCCATCCCGCCAAGCACGAGGTACGGTTCCGCGACAGCCGGCTGGTGCATGACTACCTGTTCCGTACCCTGCACGAAGCACTGGGCGGGGTACGTCCGTCGGCGCAACAGGCACCGCAGCCGGCGGTGCCGTTACCTGGCCGGCAGGAATGCGCGACGGTCGCGACGCCGGCCCAGACGCGCATGCCGCTGGCCGTGCAGGAACAGGTGCGCCGCTACGCCGCCCTGCACCCGGCCGGCCCGGTACCGGCGGAGGCAGCGGCGCCACCGGCCACGCAGGCGGGGGAGGCCGGGTTTCCCCTGGGCTTCGCGCTGGCACAGCTGCACGGAATCTATATCCTGGCGCAGAATGCACAGGGCCTGGTGCTGGTCGACATGCATGCGGCGCACGAACGGATCACCTATGAACTGCTCAAGCAGGCGCAGGCCGGGGAGGGGATCCGCCGGCAACCGCTGCTGGTCCCGCTGACACTCGAGGTCAGTGCCCGCGAAGCCGGCCTGTGCGAAGCGCGCCAGGACTGGTTTGCCGGACTCGGTCTGGAGGTCGACCGCATCGGACCGGAGCGGGTCGTGGTGCGGGCCGTACCGGCCTTGCTGCATGAGGCCGATATCGGCGCGCTGGTGCGCGACGTGCTGTCCGACCTGCTGGAACACGGCAGCAGCCGGCGCATCGAGGAGCACATCAACGCCCTGCTCTCCACCCTGGCCTGTCACGGTTCGGTGCGCGCCAATCGCCGCCTCGGGATCGAGGAGATGAATGCCCTGCTGCGCGAGATGGAACGGACCGAGCGCAGTGGCCAGTGCAACCACGGCCGCCCGACCTGGGTGCAGTTCCCGCTGGCCGACCTGGACAGGCTGTTTGCCCGGGGGCGCTGACAGCGCCTCGCACGGGAGTCCTGCGTGGTGACTGGCAACCCGGCATACCCGCGCGCGCCGGCCGCGGCTCTGTCCGCCCGGACCACCGTACACCGGCCGAGCTGTGTCCATGCCTGCCGCTGAAGCCGCAGCGCCAGCCATTTTCCTGATGGGCCCCACGGCTTCCGGCAAGACCACGCTGGCGGTGGAACTGGTGCGCGCGCTGCCGCTGGAAATCATCAGCGTGGATTCGGCGCTGGTGTATCGCGGCATGGATATCGGTACCGCGAAGCCGGACGCGGCGGTCCTGCGCACCGCACCGCATGCGCTGATCGATATTCGTGACCCGGCGCAGGCGTATTCCGCGGCGGAGTTTCGCACGGATGCCCTGCGGGAGATGGCGCGCATCACGCTGGCCGGC
This sequence comes from uncultured Ectothiorhodospiraceae bacterium, assembly GCA_964443845.1. GTDB lineage: Bacteria > Pseudomonadota > Gammaproteobacteria > UBA9214 > UBA9214 > UBA9214. The sequence goes on along the minus strand of CAYUFA010000013.1, from coordinate 11,312 downwards.
CGGATTCCGCTGCTGGTCGGCGGTACCTTCCTGTATTTCCGCGCCCTGCAGCAGGGCCTGTCCGCACTGCCCCCTGCGGATGCGGAGTTGCGCGCCCGGCTGGAGGCGGAGGCGGCCGCACACGGTCCGGGACACCTGTACCGGCGCCTGCAACAGTGCGATCCGGTGACGGCGGCACGCCTGCATGCCAACGACCCGCAACGCATCCAGCGTGCCCTGGAAGTGATCGAACTGACCGGACGACCGCTGAGTGAACTGCTCGCGCGGGGACGCGGCCAGCCCTTGCCCTGCCGGGTGCTGAAACTGGCGCTGTATCCGCGCGAGCGTGCCTGGTTGCATGCACGCATCGATGCGCGGACGGATCAGATGCTGGCGGCCGGGTTCGTGGACGAGGTGCGCGCGCTGGCGGCTCGTGGCGACCTGTCGCCTGAACTTCCCGCCCTGCGTGCAGTCGGTTACCGCCAGCTGTGGGATTACCTCGGGGGCCGGAGCGACTACCCGGACACCGTGGAAAGGATCCGCGCGGCGACCCGGCAGTACGCCCGGCGCCAGTTGACCTGGTTGCGCGCCGAGCCGGGACTCGAGGTGATCGACGTGCCGGAAACCGGGCTGGCGGCCCGGTTGCGCCGGAGAGTTGACGAATGGCTGGGCTGAAGCGATCCGGGCGTAAAAACCTCTATCCCCCCATGGCAATGATCTGATGCAGGTCATGGTAATGGCCGGGTCGTTGCTCTAGAATGCGCGCCAAATGAGCGGCCTCGGCGCTATACTTGTCTGGCGGGACAACAAAAAGGAGATAACGATATGAACAGAGGACAATCTTTGCAGGATCCTTTCCTGAATGCCCTGCGCAAAGAGCGAGTCCCCGTATCCATTTACCTGGTCAACGGCATCAAGTTGCAGGGCCAGATCGAGTCCTTTGACCAGTTTGTCGTGCTGCTCAAGAATGCGGTCAGCCAGATGGTGTACAAGCATGCCATCTCTACCGTAGTGCCGGCACGCAACGTGCGCATACCCGGCGCCGATGACACGAGTGGCGAACCCGGGAATGCCTGACCACGCTGTTACCGCGCGGGGGCGCTGATTGTTCGAGCGCCCCGAGACCGGTGAGCGGGCCGTCCTGGTCCATATCCATTTTCCGGGCAGCGACGGTCCGGAGGCGCTGCGCGAATTCACCGAGCTGGTGATTTCGGCGGGTGCGTTGCCGGTCGCGACCGTTACCGGCAGTCGGGCCAGCCCGGATCCGCGTCTGTACCTCGGCCAGGGCAAGGCGGGCGAGGTACTGGCCGCGGTGCAGCAGCACCAGGCCGACGTCGTCATCTTCGATCACGCCCTGACGCCCAGCCAGGAACGCAACCTCGAACGCTTCCTGTCCTGCCGGGTGCTGGCCCGGACCGGCCTGATCCTCGATATCTTCGCGCAGCGGGCACGCTCCTTCGAAGGCAAGCTGCAGGTCGAGCTGGCGCAGCTGCGGCACCTGTCCACCCGCCTGGTGCGGGGCTGGACGCATCTGGAACGGCAGAAGGGCGGTATCGGCCTGCGCGGACCGGGTGAAACGCAGCTGGAGTCGGACCGCCGGATGATCAACGCACGTATCAAGATGATCAACCATCGTCTGGAGAAAGTGGTGCGCCAGCGCGAGCAGGGAAGGCGCGCGCGCCAGCGGGCGGAAGTGCCCACCGTTTCGCTCGTCGGGTATACCAATGCCGGCAAGTCCACCCTGTTCAATGCACTGAGCGGGGCGGCCGCCTATGCGGCGGACCAGCTGTTCGCCACGCTGGACCCGACCCTGCGGCGCATCGGGCTGGCCGGTGTGGGGCCGGTGGTGCTGGCCGATACCGTCGGATTCATCCGTCACCTGCCGCACGACCTGGTGGCGGCATTCCGTGCGACGCTGGAAGAGACCTGCCGGGCCGACCTGCTGCTGCTGGTCGTGGATGCCAGTGACGAGGCGCGCCACGCGCAGATCGACCAGGTGAACGAGGTGCTGCGGGAGATCGGTGCCGACGAGGTCCCGCAGATCCGGGTCTACAACAAGATCGACCTGGCCGGGAGCGAGCCGCATCTCGAGTACGGGGAGGATGGCAGGGTCTGCCGGGTCTGGGTTTCCGCCGTGACCGGGGCCGGCCTGGGCCTGCTTGCCGAGGCGCTGGCCGGGCATTTTCACGGTGACCAGGTGCATGGCTGGCTGCGCCTGGGCGCGGGTAGCGGTGACATCCGTGCCAGTCTCTACTCGATCGGTCAGGTGCTGTCGGAGCAGTTCGACGAAAACGGCGTCTGCTGGCTGGAAATCCGCATGGCGCAGCGCAACATCGACCGGCTGGTGCGCGAGTCGGGTGGCCGCTGCGAGTTTCATTTGGCGCAAACCGTTGGTATTGTACCGGGTAAAGCGCAAGCTTCCTGAGGGTAATCACGTGTCACGACGTGCAGCGGACAGTCTGCATGGCGTCGTGCTGCTGGCTGAACTGGAGCAGAACTATGGCCTGGAATGAACCGGGTGGCGGGAATCGCGATCCGTGGGGCGGTAAGGGGAACGATGACGGCCCACCCGATCTCGACGAGGTGGCGCGCAAACTGCGCGAGCGCATGAGCGGCCTGTTTGGCGGCGGCGGCAAGCGCGGCGGTGGCAGGCCGTTCCCGTTGCGTTTCGTGGTGTTGCTGGCCATCCTGGCCTGGGTTCTCTCGGGGATCTACCTCGTCCAGCCGGCGGAGCGCGGCGTGGTACTGCGGCTGGGCAAGTTCAATACGCTCACCCTGCCGGGTCCGCACTGGTATCTGCGCGGGATCGACAAGGTCGTGCTGGTCGACGTGGACCAGCTGCGTACGGTCAGCCACCGGGCCAAGATGCTCACCAAGGACGAAAATATCGTGCAGGTGGAGCTGGCCGTGCAGTACCAGGTCAAGGACGCGCAGGAGTACGTGTTCAAGGTGCGTGACCCCGACTACACGCTGCAGGAGGCCACCGAAAGCGCGCTGCGCGAGGTCATCGGCAACATCAGCATGGATGACTTCCTCAGTGGTGGCCGGGGCAAGATCGTCCAGCAGACCAAGGACCTGACCCAGGAAATGCTCGACAAGTACCAGACCGGCCTGATGCTGACCAGCGTCAACCTGCAGAATCCGCAGCCGCCGCAGGAGGTACAGGATGCTTTCGAGGATGCCATCAAGGCGCAGGAAGACGAGCAACGCTACAAGAACCAGGCCGACGCCTACGCGTACGATATCCTGCCGCGGGCGCGCGGCGATGCCACGCGCCTGCGCGAGGCCGCCAATGCCTACCGCGAGCAGGTAGTGGCCAAGGCCAATGGCGAGGCCAGCCGCTTCCTGAGTATCCTGTCCGCCTACGATAAGGCGCCGGAGGTTACCCGCAAGCGCATCTACCTCGACACCATGGAAACCATACTCTCCAACACCAGCAAGGTCGTGGTGCAGGTAAAGAACGGCAACAACCTGCTGTATCTGCCGCTCGACAAGCTGATGGGAAACCGTAGCGCCACCACAACAACCCTGCCTGCCGGCAGTGATTTCGGCACCAGCACCGGCACGCCCCCGGGCGCGGACACCAGGGCGGCGCCGAAGCTGCGCAACAGCTCGCGCAGCGAAGGAGCGAGATAATGGACATGCGTATGCTGGCAATTCCCGGTGGTCTGCTGCTCCTGCTTGCCATGAGTTCGGTTTTCGTGGTCGACGAGCGCGAGCTGGCGATCCGTTTCCAGCTCGGCGAGATCGTGCGGGCCGATTACACACCGGGGCTGCACTGGAAGGCGCCCTGGCCGATCAACAACGTGCGCAAGTTCGACAAGCGCATCCTGACCCTGGATACCCGCCCGGAACAGTTCCTGACCCGGGAAAAGAAGAACGTGCTGGTGAATTTCTTCATCAAATGGCGCATTGCCGATCCGGCCACCTATTACACCTCGTTCATGGGGGATGAAAACCAGGCCAGCCTGCGCCTGCTGCAGATCATCAAGAACGGCCTGCAGCTGGAGTTCGACAAGCGCACCATCACCCAGGTGGTATCGGGCGGACGCCAGCAGATGATGGAGAACCTGACGACCGGCGGTAACGAGGAGGTCAAGAATTTCGGCATCAGCATCATCGACGTGCGTATCAAGCAGATCGAGTTGCCGGAAGACGTGCGCAATTCGGTGTTCCAGCGCATGCGCTCCGAGCGCGAACGCATCGCCAAGGAACACCGTGCCCAGGGCGAGGAGGCCGCCAAGGGAATCCGCGCCGTGGCCGACAAGGAACGTACCGTGATCCTGGCCGAGGCCACGCGCGACGCGGATATCACCCGCGGCGAGGGTGACGCCAAGGCGTCGGAAATCTATAGCAAGGCCTACAGCAAGAACCCCGAGTTCTACGATTTCTACCGCAGCATGAACGCCTACCGGACCTCCCTGTCCAGTCCCGATGACGTACTGGTGCTGGAGCCGGATTCGGAATTCTTCCAGTATTTCAGCACTGCGACCGGCATTCACCTGACCGGCGACAAGGCCGGTACCAAGTAGCAGGCATGCAGGTACGACAGATATCCTCAGGCCCGCCCAGGTGCCCGGATTTCGGCGTCTGGTGTCCGGGTTACGGAATTGACCGCCCCGTCGTGGAATGACCTGCTGGCCGCACTGGCACTGGTGATGGTGATCGAGGGACTGATCCCGTTCGCCAGCCCCGGCACGCTGCGGCGCATGCTGGCCACGCTCGCGCAACTGGATGACCGCGCCTTGCGCATTGCCGGGCTGGTCAGCATGATCTGCGGGCTTGTCATGTTATACGTCGTGCGTGGCTGAAACGGGATGAACGGCAAGGACCAGTGGCTGTTGCCGGAAGGCATCGAGGAAGTGCTTCCCCCCGAGGCGTGGCGCCTGGAGCGCGCGCGCCGGGAGTTGCTCGACCTGTTCGGCCGCTGGGGCTATCAGCTGATCATGCCGCCGTTCATCGAGTTTCTGGAGTCGCTGCTGACCGGCACCGCCAACGACCTCGACCTGCAGACCTTCAAGGTGACCGACCAGCTGAGCGGGCGCATGCTGGGCATCCGCGCCGACATGACGCCACAAGCCGCGCGCATCGACGCGCACCCGCTGCACCGTGATGCGCCCAACCGCCTGTGCTACATGGGCACGGTGCTGCATACCCGCAACGACGGATTCGGCGGGTCCCGCTGCCCGCTGCAGATCGGGGCCGAGCTGTTCGGGCATGCCGGTATCGAGAGCGACGTGGAGATCCTGTCACTGGTGCTGGAGACCCTGGCGCAGCTGGAGATCGGTGATCTCTGCCTGAACCTCGGGCATGTCGGCATCTTTCGCTCCCTGGCACGGGAGGCCGGACTGTCGCTGCGCCAGGAAAACGAGCTGTTCGATGCGTTGCAGCGCAAGGCGGTTACCGAGATCGATGCGCTGCTCACGGCCGGCGTCCCCGACGCGGGGCAACGCGCACGGCTGGCAGCCCTGGCCGGACTCAACGGCGGGTGGGACGTGCTGTATCGCGCACGGGAGGTGCTGGACGGTGCCGGGACGGCGGTGATGGACGCGCTGGAGAACCTGCGTGCCATCGCCGAGCACCTGCAGCAGCGGTGCGGCGACATCCAGCTGGATTTCGACCTGGCGGAGCTGCGTGGGTACCGCTATCAGACCGGCATGGTGTTCGCGGTATTCGTGCCCGGCAGCGGGCGCGAGATCGCGCGCGGCGGCCGCTACGACGCCATCGGCGAGGTATTCGGTCGGGCGCGTCCGGCTACCGGTTTCAGCACCGATCTGCGCACCCTTATGGACCTCAGTCCGCGTGACTTCGGGGGGCGGTCCGGTGCAATATTCGCACCCGCGGTGCGGGACACTCGGCTGGAACAGCGCATCGGCGAACTGCGCGGGCAGGGAGAGACCGTGGTGTGCGCGCTGCCCGGGCAGGGCGGCGGGGCACGCGCTGCGGGTTGTGACCGCGTGCTGGTCGACGTGGCCGGTGACTGGGTCGTCAGACCGCTCTGAGCCGGGATTTCTTCCTGCCGGTGGCGGTCTGCACCGGACTTCCGCCCTGCTGCGTAAACCGCCGGGAGCACCGTGCCGGGCGGTTCCCCCGGCGCGGGGCACGATCGAAATAACCGGACAGCCGGGTAGCACGACACCGGCGGCAGGCCGGTGGACAACCGGGAGAGAACAGTATGGGCAAGAACGTGGTAGTCATCGGCACCCAGTGGGGCGATGAAGGCAAGGGCAAGGTGGTCGATCTGCTGACGGACCGGGCCGCCGCCGTGGTGCGTTTCCAGGGCGGTCACAATGCCGGGCACACCCTGGTGATCGATGGCAGGAAAACCGTCCTGCACCTGATCCCGTCCGGCATCCTGCGTGACGACGTGCTGTGCCTGATCGGCAACGGCGTGGTGCTGTCGCCGACGGCCCTGCTGGAAGAGCTGCAGATGCTGGAAGAGGCCGGCGTGCCGGCGCGTACGCGGCTGAAGATCAGCGAATCCTGTCCACTGATCCTGCCGTACCACATCGCGCTCGACCAGGCGCGCGAGCGGGCGCGCGGCAACAAGGCCATCGGCACCACCGGCCGCGGCATCGGCCCGGCCTACGAGGACAAGGTGTCGCGGCGCGGCCTGCGGCTCGGCGAGCTGCTCGACACGGCGCACTTTACCGAACGTCTGCGCGAGGTGATGGAGTACCACAATTTCGCACTGGAGCATTATTTCCGCACGCAGCCGGTGGACTACCGGCAGGTGCTGGACGAGGCGCTTGCGCAGGGCGAGCAGATCGCGCCGCTGGTGGACGACATCCCCGGGCTGCTGCACCGCATGCGCAAGGCCGGCGACAACATCATGTTCGAGGGTGCGCAGGGGGCGCTGCTGGACATCGATCACGGCACCTATCCGTACGTGACCTCTTCCACCACCACTGCCGGGGGCGCGGCCAGCGGCAGTGGTGTGGGCCCGCGGCACATCGACTACGTACTGGGCATCGTCAAGGCCTACACCACGCGCGTCGGCGCCGGGCCGTTTCCCACCGAGCTGTTCGATGCCGACGGTGACCACATGGGCGAGCATGGGCACGAGTTCGGCGCCACCACCGGGCGCAAGCGCCGCTGTGGCTGGCTGGATGCCGTGGCGCTGAAGCGCTCGCTCGAGATCAACAGCGTGACCGGCATGTGCATTACCAAGCTCGACGTACTGGACGGCATGGAGAAACTGAAGATCTGTGTGGCCTACCGGCTCAACGACCGGCGCATCGAGGTGCCGCCGGTCGGTGCCGACCTGCTCGAACAATGCGCGCCCGAGTACGTCGAACTGCCGGGCTGGCAGGAATCCACCGTGGGCGCCAGAAGCCTCGACGCGCTGCCGGCCAATGCCCGGGCGTACCTGAAACAGATCGAGACCCTGGTCGAGACGCCGGTTGCGATTGTGTCCACCGGACCGGACCGGGCCGAGACCATCGTGCTGGAGAATCCCTTCGCGTGAGGATGCCCGCTTGACCGGGGCGCGGCGCAGGGAAGGGTTGGTGCCGAGGAGAGGACTTGAACCTCCACGGGGTTTCCCCCACTAGCACCTGAAGCTAGCGTGTCTACCAATTTCACCACCTCGGCGGAGGGGTTCCAGCAAGCATGCTGACTGGCGAGCCGCGAACTCTACCGCCTGGATTTTATCTTGTCAATTTGCCCGGCCTGGTCGTACGCTTGCGGTACGACCGCTGAACGGACCTTTCATGTCCAGAAAGAAATCCACTACCAACACCACGCAGCCGCCGCAACCGGATCCCCATGCCCGGCGCGAGTCGGAACGTTACGAGCGGCCCATCGCCAGCCGTGAGCACATCGGTGCGGTCATCGGCGCGGCGGACCATCCGCTCAACCGCGACGACCTGGCCGCGCTGCTCGGCATCTCTACCGAAGACGGGCTGGAGGCCCTGCGCCGGCGGCTCAATGCCATGACCCGCGACGGCCAGCTGGTACGCAACCGGCGCGACTGCTACGCGCTGGCCGAGCGGCTCGACCTGGTCGCCGGGCGCGTAATCGCGCACCCGGACGGTTTCGGGTTCCTGGTGCGTGACGATGGTGAGAACGACGTCTATCTGTCCGCACGCCAGATGCGCACGCTGATCCACGGTGACCGGGCACTGGTGCGCATCACCGGGCTGGACGCGCGCGGGCGTCGCGAGGGCGCGGTGGTCGAGGTCCTGAAGCGCAATACGCAGAGCGTGGTCGGCCGGTTCCTGGTCGAGCACGGCGTGCAGTTCGTCAGCCCGGACAACCGCCGCCTGCCACCGGAGATCGTGGTGCCGTCCGGGGAAGCCGGCGGCGCGCAGCACGGCCAGATCGTCGTGGCGCAGATCATCGAGCAACCCGGCAAACGGTCACCACCGCTCGGCCGCGTGATCGAGGTGCTGGGTGATCACATGGCACCGGGGATGGAGATCGATATCGCCATCCGCAGCCACGACATCCCGCAGGCCTGGCCGCCCGGGGTCGAGCAGGAGATCGCGCAGTTCGGTAGCGCGGTGCCGGCCGGCGCCAGACGTGGCCGCGAAGACCTGCGCGCCGTGCCGCTGGTCACCATCGACGGTGCCGATGCGCGGGATTTCGATGACGCGGTGTACTGCGAACGTACACCCGGCGGCTGGCGCCTGCTGGTCGCGATCGCCGACGTCTCGCACTACGTGCATCCGGACACGGCGCTGGACCGGGAGGCGCGGGAACGCGGCAACTCGGTGTACTTTCCCGAGCGTGTCATCCCCATGCTGCCCGAGGTCCTGTCCAACGGGTTGTGCTCGATCAACCCGGACGTTGACCGCCTGTGCCTGGTCTGCGAGATGCTGTTCCGGCGCGACGGCAGCGTGGTGCGTGCGCGCTTTTTCGACGCCGTGATGTGCTCGCATGCGCGCCTGACCTACGACGAGGCGGCGAGCATCATGGTCGAACGCGATGCGCAGGTGCGTGCGCAGCGTGCCGCGGTGGCTCCACATCTCGACGAGCTGTATCAGCTGTATCGTGCCCTGCGCAGGGCGCGCGAGCAGCGTGGTGCCGTCGATTTCGAGACCACGGAGACGCGTATCGTTTTTGGCCGGGACCGCAAGATCGAGCGTATCGTACCGCTGCTGCGCAACGATGCGCACAAGGTCATCGAGGAATGCATGATTGCCGCGAACGTCGCTGCCGCACGCCTGCTGGAACGGCATCGCATGCCGACCCTGTACCGCGTGCACGCGACGCCCGCAGCCGAGAAGCTGTCCGATCTGCAGGAGTTCCTGGGCGAGCTCGGTCTGGGCCTGCGCGGCGGCAGCAAGCCGTCGGGGCGCGATTTTGCCGCACTGCTCGACCACGTGCGCGAACGGCCCGATGCACATCTGATCAACACCGTGTTGCTGCGCTCCATGCCGCGCGCCGAATACAACCCGGTCAATATCGGTCATTTCGGACTGGCGCATGACAGCTACGTGCACTTCACCTCGCCGATCCGGCGCTACCCGGACCTGCTGGTGCACCGCGCGATCCGGCACGTGCTGGCCGGCAGGAAGCCGGACAGGTTCCCGTACCGGGCACAGGACATGGTGGAGCTGGGAGAGCACTGTTCGGCGACCGAGCGGCGTGCCGATGAAGCCACCCGCGATGCCATCGACTGGCTGAAATGCGAGTTCATGCTCGACAAGGTGGGAGAAACCTGGGACGGCATCATCAGCAGCGTGACCTCGTTCGGCCTGTTTGTGGAACTGCGCGAGATCTACGTGGAAGGGCTGGTACACGTGAGCGCCCTGGGCAACGACTATTACCACTACGAGCCGGCGCGGCACTGGCTGGTGGGCGAGCGCACGCGGCGCGTGTTCCGGCTGGGCGACGCGGTCACCGTGAAGGTCGTGCAGGTGAACCTGGACGAGCGCAAGATCGATTTCGAGCTTGACGGGCACGCGGGCAGCCGCCGCCGTCCGGGACGCCGTCCGGGACGCCGGCCGGGGTCCGCGCCGGAGCCGGCCCGTCAGCAGGACGGGACGGTGCGCCGCAAGGCCGGCCTGCGCCGCAAGGGTCGGCGCGGCTAGCGCATGGCGCAGCCCGGACTGGTCTACGGGCGCCATGCCGTATACAGCCTGCTGCTGACCCGGCCCGGTGACGTGACCGGGCTGACCATCAGCACCGGCAGTGCCCAGCGCCTGGCGGACATCCTGCAGGCCGCCGCCGCGGCCGGCGTGAGCGTGGCCCGGTGCGGCCGGCATGAACTGGACCGGCGATTGCCCGGCCGCAATCACCAGGGCGTGGTGGCACAGGTGGCGGGTGGCAGCTGTGAACTGCCGGAAGCGGGCCTGCCGGCATTGCTGGCCGCTCTGCCCGGACCGGCGTTTCTGCTGGTGCTGGACGGGGTGCAGGACCCGCACAATCTGGGGGCCTGCCTGCGCAGTGCCGAAGCGGCCGGGGTGCACGCCGTGATCCTGCCGAAAGACCGTGCTGCCGGCATCACGCCCGTGGTGCACAAGGTGGCCTGCGGCGCCGTGCAGACCCTGCCGCTGTTCACCGTGACCAACCTGGCGCGCACCCTGCGCGCCCTGCAGGAGGCGGGGATCTGGCTGTATGGCGCGGCCGGCGATGCCGGGCAGCTCATGTATGACGCCGACCTGCGCGGACCGGCAGCCCTGGTGCTGGGCAGCGAGGGCAGCGGCCTGCGGCGTCTGACGCGCGAGTTGTGTGATTTCGTGGTGGCGATCCCCATGGCCGGCTCTGTCCCGAGCCTGAACGTGTCGGTGGCGGCCGGGGTGCTGCTCTACGAGGTGGTACGCCAGCGGCGTCCGGCAGGGAAGGAGGGGGCATAGGTGGTCGTGCCTCCGGGGGCACCGGGCTCCGCTTGCATCCAGCGGCCGCCTTGCATACAATGCGCGCCCTCTGAGAGACAGGTTCTACTCACTCCTTGCCTGCCGCACTGACGTCAGGCTGCCAATCCACAAGGGGTATTTGATGAGACACTACGAGATCGTGTTTCTGGTCCACCCTGACCAGAGTGAACAGGTTCCTGCCATGGTCGAGCGTTACCGCGCGACGATCGAGGGCGATGGCGGCAGGATTCACCGCCTGGAAGACTGGGGTCGCCGCCAGCTTGCCTATCCCATCGAGAAACTGCACAAGGCACACTACGTGCTGATGAATATCGAGTGCAGCACCGCCGTGCTGGAAGAGCTGAACAGTTCCTTCCGTTTCAACGACGCCGTGATCCGCAACCTGGTGATCAATCGCAAGGAGGCCGTCACCGAGCAGTCGCTGCTGGCCAAGAAGCCGGAGGAACGGCGCGAGCGGGAGCCGCGCGACAGCAGTGCGGGCAGCGATGCGGACCGCGATGCGGACCGCGA
>CAYUFA010000012.1:0-56328 GCA_964443845.1 uncultured Ectothiorhodospiraceae bacterium | reverse complement strand
GCAGGGTCAGCGTGGTCTTGCCGGAGGATTCCGGGCCGTAGATCTCGATGACGCGACCGCGCGGCAGGCCGCCGATCCCGAGCGCGACGTCCAGGCCGAGCGAGCCCGTGGAGATGGCATCGGCCTCCCGCACCGCGCCGACGTCGCCCATGCGCATCACCGCGCCCTTGCCAAACTGTTTCTCGATCTGCCCCAGCGCGACACCCAGTGCCTTGCGTTTGTTGTCTTCCATTGCGTTCCTCCGGATCGTGTTCGTGGCACACCGTCCCCTGGCTTGCCGGACGCGCGGATTATCCCATAGTTTCCGATCGCCCCTCCAGCACCCAGTTGCGTAACGGGACATACTGCACACCGTGGTCGGCGGGCACCGATTCCACGAGACTGAAAGCGCCGACAGACCAGGGCACCGGCGCGAACGGCCGGACCGGCAGCGGACGCGCGACGCGGCGTGCGATCGTGATGTGCGCCTGGAACATGCGTGCTTCCGGCTCCAGACCGCAGGCGGCCAGCACCGCGCGCAGGGCCGTGGCAAGATCCCATAATTCCGGCGGGGTATGGGTCGGTGCGAGCCACTCGATGCGCGGCCGCGCGTAGTGACCGCAGGTGTCGATGCACAGCGCGAACCCGGGCAGGCGCACCCTGGCGGCCTGCGTCTCCAGGCAGGACTGCACGCCGGCGTCCACCGTGCCGGCAAAGGCCAGGGTCAGGTGCAGGTTGTACGCCGGGATGCGGCGGATGCGCTTGCCGGCCAGCGCCAGGGCAGCCGCGTCGAGGGCGGCGCGTGTCGGTGCGTCCGGCCACAGGGCGAAGAACACCCGCCGCGTCGGTTCAGCCATCGCGCAGCAGGTCCAGCAGGCCGTCGAGCGCATGGCGCACGGACTGCGCGCGCACGCCGTTGCGGTCACCGGCCAGCCGGCGGGTTTCCACCCGGCTGCGTCCGCCCGCCTCGCACCAGGCGAAGCACACGGTCCCGACCGGTTTGCCCGCGACCGCCCCCCCGGGGCCCGCAATCCCGCTGATGGCCACGGCCACCTGGGCCCGACTGTGCGCCAGTGCGCCCTGGGCCATGGCCAGCACGGTGGGTTCACTGACCGCGCCGTGCGCCTCCAGCGTGGCGCCCGTCACACCCAGCAGCTCCTGCTTGGCGGCGTTGCTGTAGGTGACGAAGCCGCGCTCGAACCAGCCGGAACTGCCGGCGGTATCGGTCAGGCATTTGGCCAGCCAGCCACCGGTACAGGATTCCGCGGTGGCGACCAGCTTGTGCTGGCGGAGCAACCGCTTGCCGACCCTTTCTGACAACTCGCTGAATTCCGTCATGTGTCGATTTCCCGTCCGGGGTCAGATTCCACTTGTTGCTTATATTCCATATCACAAGGCATTTAAATGGCATATAAGCAATAAACGGGATCTCACCCCGATTGACACGATCGGGTAAACTTCACTGCCATGACCAGCACCGCTTCCGCCCACACCCCCATGATGCAGCAGTACCTCGGCATCAAGGCGGAATTCCCCGACACCCTGCTGTTCTACCGGATGGGCGACTTCTACGAGCTGTTCTACGCCGACGCCCGGCGCGCCGCCCGGCTGCTCGACATCACGCTGACCGCGCGCGGCAAGTCCAACGGCGAAAGCATCCCCATGGCCGGGGTCCCGGTGCATGCGGTCGACCAGTACCTCGGGCGCCTGGTGCGCCAGGGCGAATCGGTGGCCATCTGCGAACAGATCGGCGACCCCGCGGCCAGCAAGGGCCCGGTGGAGCGCAAGGTGGTGCGCATCGTCACGCCGGGCACGCTGACCGAAGAAGCCCTGCTCAGCGAGCGCCGGGACAACCTGCTGGTCGCGGTGCACCGGTCCGGCCAGGACTGGGGCATCGCCGCCCTGGAGCTGGCGGCCGGACGCTTCAGCGTCCTGCAGGTCAGTGGCGAGGAGGCCCTGCTGGGGGAACTGGCGCGCCTCGATCCGGCCGAACTGGTCGTCGACGAGGCGCTGGAAGTCCCGGCTGCACTGGCCGCCGGGCGCCACCTGCGCCGCCTGCCACCGTGGCTGTTCGAAACCGACAGCGCACAGCGTCGGCTCAACGAGCAGTTCGGCACCCGGGACCTGCACGGCTTCGGCTGCGAGGACCTGCCCCTGGCCATCGGCGCCGCTGGCGGCCTGCTGCACTATGTCAGCCACACCCAGCGTACGGCCCTGCCCCACCTGCGCGGCCTGCAGGTAGAGTCGCGCAGCGACTCGCTGGTGCTGGACGTGGCCACGCGCCGCAACCTGGAACTGGAACAGGCGCCCTCCGGGCGCCGCGAGCACACCGTCGCGGGGGTGCTGGACCAGTGCGCCACGGTCATGGGCGCACGCCTGTTGCGGCGCTGGCTGAACCGGCCGCTGCGTGATCACGCCATCCTGCGCCAGCGCCACGCCAGCGTCGCCTGCCTGCTGCAGGACGCGCGCGATGAATCCCTGCATGACGTGCTGCGAGGCTGTGCGGACATCGAGCGCATCCTGGCGCGCATCGCACTGCGCTCGGCACGCCCGCGCGACCTGTCCGGCCTGCGCGACAGCCTGGCCCTGCTGCCGGAACTGCAAGCGCTGCTGGCCGGTTGCGACGATCCCGGCCTGGCGCAGCTGGCCGGGCGCATCAGCACCCACGACGAGACCCATGCCCTGCTCGCGCGCGCCATCCGCCCGCAGCCGCCGCTGCTGATCCGCGACGGGGGGGTACTGGCGGCAGGCTATGACACCCGGCTCGATGAGCTGCGCCGGCTCAGCGAACACGGCGACGAGTGCCTGGTGGCGATGGAGACGGCGGAACGCGAGCGCAGCGGCATCTCCAACCTGAAGATCCGTTACAACAGGGTGCACGGCTATTACATCGAGGTCAGTCGCCTGCAGGCCGACCACGTGCCCGCCAACTACCAGCGGCGCCAGACCCTGAAAGGCGTGGAACGCTACATCACGCCGGAACTGAAGGCCCACGAGGACCAGGTGCTGAGTGCGCACGAACGCGCGCTGGCCCTGGAGAAGGCCCTCTACGAGGAACTGCTCGACATCCTCACACGCCAGCTCGAACCGCTGGCGCGCTGCGCCGGGGGGATTGCCGAGCTCGACGTGCTGGCCAATTTCGCCGCGCGCGCCCGCACGCTCGACCTGAACTGCCCGCAACTGGACGACCGGCCCGGCATCCACATCGAGGCCGGCCGGCACCTGGTGGTCGAGCAGATGCTGGACGCCCCGTTCATCGCCAACGACACCAGCCTGGATGACAGCCGGCGCATGCAGATCATCACCGGGCCGAACATGGGTGGCAAGTCCACCTACATGCGCCAGACCGCCCTGATCGTGCTGCTCGCGCACATCGGCAGCTTCGTCCCCGCGGCCGCGGCCACACTGGGACCGGTCGACCGCATCTTCTCGCGCATCGGCGCCGCCGACGATCTCGCCGGCGGCCGTTCCACCTTCATGGTGGAAATGACCGAGACGGCCAATATCCTGCACAACGCCACGCGCCACAGCCTGGTGCTGATGGACGAGATCGGCCGCGGCACCAGCACCTACGATGGCCTGGCGCTGGCCTGGGCCTGTGCCGTGGACCTCGCCACGCGGGTGCAGGCCTACACCCTGTTCGCCACGCACTACTTCGAACTGACGCAGCTGCCGGAACTGCACCCCGGCATCGTCAACGTGCACCTCGATGCCACCGAGCACGAGGATCGCATCGTGTTCCTGCACGCGCTGCGCGCGGGCGCGGCCGACCGCAGCTACGGCCTGCACGTCGCGGCGCTGGCCGGCGTGCCCGCCCCCGTGATCCGCCAGGCACGCGCGCGCCTGCAGGAGCTGGAGCGCCCGGGCGCTGCCGCGCCGCGCGCGGACACCCGGCAGATGCCGCTGTTCCAGGGCGTGCAGGATCACCCGGCCGTCACCGCCCTGCAGTCCCTGGACATCGACAGCCTGAGTCCCCGCCAGGCACTGCAACGGCTCTACGAGTTGCAGGAACTGACCGCGCAGGAACAGCATTCATAACCGGGCCGGTTTCCGGTTATACTGCCGGGGGCGGCAAGTGCATGGACATTCAAGGTTTTGACAAACAGCAACTTATCCATTGTTCCTGAGAAACTGCCGGAATCTCCGGCGAGCGAGTAGAGCATGACTTTCGTTGTCACCGAGAACTGCATCAAGTGCAAGTACACGGACTGTGTCGAGGTTTGTCCGGTGGACTGTTTCCACGAGGGCCCCAACTTCCTGGTGATCGACCCGGATGAATGCATCGATTGCACCCTGTGTGAACCGGAGTGCCCGATCGGCGCCATCTTCGACGAGGGTGATCTGCCGGCCGGCCAGGAACCGTTCCTGGAACTGAACGCAGACCTGGCGCAGAAGTGGCCGGTCATCACGCAGAAAAAAGACGCACCGGACGACGCCGACGAGTGGAAGGACAAACCGGACAAGCTGCAATACCTGGAACGCTGACCGACCCGCGCGGCGCGACCCGCCCGCCATTTTCCCCGGCATGGAGCAGCCAGCCCCCGTCCATCTCTGCCCGCACCGGGAAGACCTGCTCGCTGCCACCGCCCGCCGCCTGCTCGAACAGGCCGCCACGCTGCCGGATCTCACCGGGGCCGTGGTGCTGCTGCCCGAGCCGCAGTTTGCCACCGACCTGCGCCGGCACCTGCTGGAAGGCGCGCGCGCACGCGGCCATGACGCGCTGCTGGGCCCGGAGATCACGACCGTGGAACAGTGGCTCACCGCACAGGCGCCACCGGCCGCGGTGGTGCCCGGCCGCGCCCGCCGCGAACTGCTGCTGGTCGAGGCGATCAGCGGGCATTCCCGGCTGTTCGGCGACCCGGATCCGTGGCAGCTCGCCGACACCCTGCTCACGCTGTTCGACGAACTGACCCTGCACCGGGTACCGGTCGACACCAGTCCGGACGATTTCCGCCGCCGCCTGCAGTCCGCCTACGGGCTCGCCGGCAATCCGCCCGAACCGTTCGAACGCGAGGCGCGCATCGTGCAACGGCTGTGGCAGGCGTGGCATATCCAGTTGCAGGCCCACGATCTGCTGGATCCCGCGGCCGCACTGCTGCAGCAACTTGCCGCGCTGCAGGAAACACCCGGCACGCGGCGGCTGTACTTCGTCGGCATCGACGATCCCGCGGCCGCCCTGGCCGAATGGATCGCCACCGTACTGGCCGCGGGCCGTGGCGAACTGCTGCTGCACCGTACCCTGCCCGGTGTTGCCGTGTCCGCACCGCTGACGGCGCTGCTGGACGCCGGCACAACCACCGGGCAGACCGCGCCAGCGGCCGGCGAACCGCTCGACCGCATCTTCGGCCACTGCGCGACTGCGTTACAGGCACGCGCACAACACGCTCACGCAGCCTGGCCGGTGCCCCCGCTGGCCGACCGGTTGCACACCTACACCGCCGGCTCACCGGAACAGGAGGCACGCGCCATCGACCTGCAGGTGCGCCGCTGGCTGGTGGAGGGCCGGCAACCCGTCGCCGTGGTCACCGAGGACCGCCGCCTCGGCCGGCGCGTGCGCGCGCTGCTGGAGCGCGCCGGCATCACCCTGCAGGACCCGGGCGGCTGGGCCCTCTCGACGACGCGCGCCGCTGCCGCGCTGGAACGCTGGCTGCAGACCGTGGAGGAGGATTTCGCGCACGCCCCGCTGCTGGACACGCTGAAATCGCCGTTCACCCTGCCGGACTCCGAGCGTGCCCGGCTCGACAACGCCGTGTTCCGTTTCGAGACCGACATCGTGCGTCGCGAACAGATCGCCAGCGGCCTGCACCGCTACCGCCGGCAGATCGATGCCCGCCAGGCGCGCCATGACAACACCTGGAGCGCCGACACCGCCGCGCAGTTGCACGAGTTGCTGAACCGCCTCGAGCACGCAGCCGAACCGCTGCGCGCCTGCCTCGCGGGCAGCCACCCGCCTGCGCACCTGCTGGAACGTTTGCAGGCCAGCCTGGCGGAGCTGGGCCTGTGGCGGTCCTTCGACGACGATCCGGCCGGCCAGCGCATCCTGCAGGAATGGCGCCTGCTGCACGATGCCGCCGGGACCAGTGCGTTGCAGATGAACTGGAGCACGTTCCGCGCCTGGCTGGGCAGCGCGCTGGAGCGGCACGACTTCCGCCCCGCCCTCGACGCCAGCCCGGTGTGGCTGCTGAACCTGCAGCAGGCAAGGCTGGGGCGGTTTGCCGGCCTCGTGATCGGTGCCTGCGACAGCGAGCACCTGCCGCCGGCGCCGGCGCGCGCGCCGTTCTTCAACGACACGGTGCGCACCCGGCTCGGCCTGCCGGCCTGGCCGGAGCATCACGGGCGGCAGCTGGCGCGCTTCCGCGCCCTGCTGGACAGCGCCCCGCGCGTGCTGCTGACCTGGCACCGGGAACGCGATGGCGAGGTACGTACACCCAGTCCCTGGCTCGCGCGCCTGGCGGTGTTTCACCGGCTCGCCTGGCAACACGACCTGCAGGACCGCACACTGGCTGCACTGGTCGACCACCCCGGCACACGGGTGGCCGGTCAGCATCCCCTGCCGCCACCGCCGGTCACCGTGCAGCCGCACGCGCTGCTGCCGGCCGCGGCCCTGCCACGGGAACTCTCGGTCAGCGCCCACGGCACACTGATCGACTGCCCGTACCGGTTCTTCGCCGCCAGCGGCTTGCGCCTGAAGGCGCGCGAAGAGGTGAAGCGCGAGCTGGAAAAGGCCGAGTTCGGCAGCCTCGTGCACCGCGTGCTGGAGATTTTCCACCGCGGCCGGGACGGCTATCCCGCACCGCTGCCCCAACCGCTCGATGCGTCGCAGCGGGCCAGCGCCGTGCGCCAGCTGGAAGCGGTATCGCGGCAGCTGTTCAGGCACGAACTGGAGGACAACTACGAGCACCGTGCCTGGTTGCGGCGCTGGCTGGTGCTGACGGAGCCGTATATCGCGTGGCTGATCGAACACCAGGCCGAGTGGCGTTTCGTGGACAGTGAGCGGGACGGCCGGCTGCCGCTGGCGGACGGCCGCGTGCTGACCGGGCGCATCGACCGCATCGACAGCGGCCCGGCGGGAACGCTGATCATCGACTACAAGACCGGACAGGCACCGGACCAGGACGCGGTCGACAGCGGAGAGGCGGTCCAGCTGCCCTGTTACGCACTGCTGGCGGACCCGCCGCCACAGGCGGTGGAGTATGTGCTGATCGGCAAGCTCAACAACCGCAACCAGGTCGTGCCCGGCAGCCGGCTGGACGCTGCAGCCCTGCAGGTACTGGCGGCGGCCGTGCGGGTGCGCCTGGAGACCGTGCTGGCGGAAATCACCGGGGGCACGCCGCTGCCGGCCTGGGGTGACGAGAAGACCTGCGCGTATTGCGACATGGACGGCCTGTGCCGCCGCCAGGTCTGGGCCGACCCGTGACGACGGACCCTTCCCTGCAGGCCACCGACCCGCGCCGTGATGCCAGCGTGCACGCCTCGGCCGGCACCGGCAAGACCTGGTTGCTGGTCACGCGCGTGCTACGGCTGCTACTGGCCGGAACGCCCGCCGACAACCTGCTCGCGGTCACCTTCACGCGCAAGGCGGCTGCCGAGATGGAACAGCGCATCATGGAGCGGCTGCGGGAACTGGCGGAGGCGGACGAGGCGCGGCGCGGCGCGTTGCTGCAACAGGCCGGTGTTGCGCCCGGAGCGGATACGCTGGCACGTGCCGCGCAGTTGTACGAGAACGTGCTGTGCGGGGCGCGCCGGCTGCGCTGCACCACCTTCCACGCCTTCTGCCAGGACCTGCTGGCGCGCTTCCCGCTGGAGGCCGGCATCGCACCCGGCATGGAGGTCCGGGACACCACCGGGCAACTGGAACAGGCGGCCTACGACGCCCTGCTCGTGCACAGCACACACGCGCCGGAGGGTCCGGTCACGCACGCACTCGACGCACTGGCCATCGCCTGCGACAGCCTCGAGAGCGCAAAACAGGCGCTGTTTTCCTTCCTCGCCCAACGCAGCGACTGGTGGGCCTGGACCGACGGCGCAGCCGATCCGGTTGCATTCGCGACCCGGGCGCTCAGGCAGCATCTGGACATCGAACCGGCCGACACCCCGCTGGCCGGCTATCCGGATGACCGGCAACGCGCCCGGCACCGGGCGTTTGCGGATCTGCTGCGCGACAATACCCCCACGGATGCGCAGCTGGCGGCCCGCATCGACCAGGCGCTGGAAACCAGGCTATCCGCGCAGGCCTTCCTGGCGGCCGTCACACCGGTCTATCTCACGGGAGCCGGCGAACCCCGCAAGCGCAAATCCAGCCCCACCCAGCAGAAACGCCTGGGCACGGCACGCGCGGCACACTATCTCGAACTGCATGCCCAGGGCTGTACCGAGGTGCTCGAAGCCATCGATGTACTTGCGCGCCACCACAGCCATGCACTCAACAGCGCCTGGTACCTGGCCGGGCACCAGCTGCTGGACCACTACCAGCGCATCAAGCAGGAACAGCGGGTGCTCGATTTCGCCGACCTGGAATGGCAGGCCTGCCGGCTGCTCAACCGCAGCGAACATGCAAGCTGGGTGCAGTACAAGCTGGACGCACGCATCGACCACCTGCTGGTCGATGAGTTCCAGGACACCAACCCCACGCAATGGCGGCTGCTGCTGCCGCTGCTGGAGGAGCTGGCCGCCGGCGCCAGTGAGCGCGCGCGTTCGGTGTTCCTGGTCGGCGACCGCAAGCAATCCATCTATTCCTTCCGGCGCGCCAACCCGGCGCTGCTGGAAACCGCCGCCCGCTGGCTGGAGCAGCACCGCGGCGCACAACGCTATCCGCTCAACCGGTCGCGCCGCTCGGCCGGCGCCATCATGGACTGCGTCAACCGCGTGTTCACCCAGCCGGACATGAGCGGGCTGCTGGCCGACTTCACGACGCATGGCACACACCTCGGGAAGGTATACGGCCAGGTCGAACTGCTGGGGCTGTGCACGGGTACGAACGACGCGACCGAACCACCCGCAGCGGCCGCCGCGAACGCACTGCGCAATCCGCTGCACACGCCGCGCGTCACGCAGGCCGACAGCGCGTATCACGAGGAAGGCCGGCGGATCGCGCACACCATCCAGCGCCTGGTCGCGGACGGTGCCACGCGGGAAAAGGACGGCAAGGTGCGCCCGCTGGAGTACGGCGACATCCTGATCCTGCTGCGTCAGCGCACCCATGCGGTGTACTACGAGCAGGCACTGCGCGCGGCCGGCATTCCCTGCCTGGGCGCCAGCCGCGGGCTGCTGCTGGAGAACCTCGAGGTGCGTGACCTGGTGGCACTGCTCGATTGCCTGGTCTCGCCCTACGACAACCTGGCACTGGCACAGGCGCTGCGCGCGCCGCTGTTCGGCCTCGACAGCGAGCAGTTGCTTGCGCTGTCCGAGCACGACGGCAGCCACTGGAGCGCCCGGTTGACGCAACTGGCACAGGCCGGCAGCGCACCCTGGCGCGACATTCACGCCCTGCTGTCCCGCTGGCGCACACTGGCCGGCCGGTTGCCGGTGCACGACCTGCTGGACCGCATCTTCCACGAGGGCGAGGTGCTGCAGCGCTACGAGCGCGCCTTTCCGGAATCCCTGCACCCGCGCGTGCAGGCCAGCTTCACGCGCTTTATCGAGCTGGCGCTGGAACTGGACAATGGCCGCTATCCGAGCCTGCCGCGCTTCCTGGAACTGCTGCAGCGCCTGCGCGAATCCGGCCAGGACCAGCCGGACGAAAGCGCGCCGGACGACAGCCATGGCCAGCGGGTACGGCTGCTGACCGTGCACGGCGCCAAGGGACTGGAAGCACCGGTGGTGTTCCTCGCCGATGCGGCCATCGTCCCGCGGGACCGCAGCGCCTGGAGCGCCTGCGTCGACTGGCCCGACGGGGCCGAACGTCCGCGACTGCTGCTGCTGGCGGCCCGCAAGGCCCAGCGTGACAGCCGCACGCGTGCCCTGCTCGACGCGCAGGCCGCGGCGGCGCGCCGCGAGGATGCCAACCTGCTGTACGTGGCACTGACGCGGGCACGGCAATACCTGTTCATCTCGGGCAGCGCCGGGGCGGTTTCCTCCGGCACGACCGGCTGGTACGACACGCTGGCCCGCGCGCTGGCGGATTGCCCGTACAACGCGCACGGGCGGCCCGTGCTCACCAGCGGCACCCGCATGCCAGCCGATGACCGGCCGGCGGACACACCCGTGGCCATCGAGGTCGATGCCGCGCTGTCCCGGACATTGAGGGTGATCGCGCGTGACCGACCCATCGCACCGAGCCGGCAGGCACTGGCCAGTGCGCACACCCACCGTGATCCGGACGGCCGCGAGCGTGGTATCGCCATCCACCTGATGCTGGAACGCCTGACGGACAGCCCGGGGACTGCCGCGGACACCCTGTACCCGGAACTCGCCAACCGCCTGCAACGCGCCGCGGACGACGCGGAACTGCGCGCCTGGTGGGAGGAGGCGCGCGGCCTCGTGGCCGCACCGGCCTGCGCGCAGCTGTTCGACGCTACGCAGTACACGCAGGCTTTCAACGAGGCACCCGTACAATACCTGGACGGCACGCGCATGGTGTACGGCGTGATCGACCGTCTCGTACTGAGCGGTGAGCAGGTACTGGTCATCGACTACAAGACACACCGCCAGGCGACCCGGGAGCACATCCCGCAACTCGTCGAGGACTATCGCGCACAGCTCGCGTACTATGCACAGGCTGCGGCACGCCTCTGGCCGGGCCGCACGATCCGGCCCGGCGTACTGTTCACGGCCTGCGCTGAACTGGTGTGGCTGGATGAGGTAACATCCTGTGCCTGATGCACAGGCCGTACCGGCCAGGCTGAACGATCCCGTCCACTCCGTTCCTGCCGCTGCCAGGCGCCCGAACCGCACCACCACTGGCAGGAAGCTTGAAATATTTATACATTAAACATGAATAGCTTACAGAATATTTCTGATGTAACTTCAAATACATTTACCGCGCAGGTACTCGAGCGCTCACACGCGCTGCCGGTCCTGGTCGACTACTGGGCCGAGTGGTGCGGACCCTGCCGGATGCAGCTGCCGGTGCTGCACAAGCTGGTCGAGGAATACGCCGGCAAGTTCGTGATCGCCAAGGTCAATACGGACGAGCAACGGGAACTGGCCATGCAACACAACATCCGCAGCCTGCCCACGATGCGCATCTACCGGCACGGGGAGATCGTCGAGGAAATCTCCGGTGCGCAAACCGAATCCACCCTGCGCATCCTGCTGGATCGGCACATCGAGCGGGACTCCGACCGGGTCCGCACAGCGGCACGCGCATTGTTCGACGCCGGGCAAACGGACGCGGCGCTGGCCCTGCTTGCCGAGGGACACGCCGGGGAACCCGACAACCATGCGCTCGCACTCGAGCTGGCCCGGCTCAGTGTCCAGGCCGGTCACCTCGACCGGGCCGCGACACTGCTGGACGCACTGCCCCATGAAGTGCGCAATGAAAGTGCTGCGCTGGCCGTGCGCGCCCTGCTGGATTTTACCCGCGCCGCCGGTCACACGCCGGACCTGGGCGCGCTGCTGACCCGGCTCGAACAGGCGCCGGACGACAGCGCAAACCGCTACCGTCTGGGGGCGGCGCTGCTGCTATCCGGCGAACCGCGCGCGGCACTGGACCAGTTCCTGTACCTGCTGCAGTACGACCGGACCTTCCAGGAGGATGCCGGCCGCAGGGCCCTGCTGGCGGCCTTCGAGCTGCTGGGGAAGGATCACGAGCTGGCCACCGAGTACCGCCGCCGCATGGCGGCGGCCCTGTACTGACCCGGCGGCGAACGCACGGTCAGCGGGCATCCGCGCGCCGGTCGAGCTCGGCGGCGAGCTTGGCGGCCGGCACGTAACCGGGCAACAGGGTACCGTCTTCGAGGAAGATCGCCGGGGTCCCGGTCACGCCCAGTTCATCCCCGAGCTGCATTTCCATGCGCACCGGGTTATCGCACTTGGGCGCGGTCACCTTCTCGCCCAGTTTGGCCCGGGTCAGTGCGTCCTTGCGGTCCTTGCTGCACCACACGGCCTCCGCCTTGTAGTACGACGGGGTATTCAGACCGGTGCGCGGGAAGGACAGGTAGTGCACGCTGATCCCCCGGCTGGTGTATTGCTTGATCTCCTTGTGCAGCTTGCGGCAATAGCCGCAGTCGATATCGGTGAACACGGTGATCACGTGGCGTTGCCTGGCGGCCGGGAAGATGATCATGTCCTTCTCCTTGACCTTCTTCAGGAGACCCAGGCGGATGCCCTTGAGGCGCTGTGCGCTGAGGTCGACGCGCGTATCGAGATCGATCAGGCTGCCCTGGAAGATGTATTTCCCGTCATCGGTCGCGTAATACAGGTTGGGGCCCATGATCACCTCCGACATACCCTTTACGGGTGAGGGGGTAATCTCGTCGATCGTGGCATGCGGCAGGATTTTCCGGATCGCGTTGCGAATCACCGTGTCGGTGGAAGGGTCCGCGGCCTGCGCGGAAGTCAGCAGCAGGCTGCTAGACAGCATCAATGCCGTGGCCAGACGTTGGATATTCATGCTTGATTACCTGTTTGGATTGCCAGTATGGACCGTGGGCCATCTGACAAGTTCTTCATGATGGTCCCGCCGCCACCCTCAGCCGCGGGGATGATGTTGTGCGTGGAGGTCCTTGAGGCGCTCGCGTGCTACATGAGTATATATCTGGGTGGTCGACAAATCACTATGGCCCAGCAGCATCTGGACCACGCGCAAGTCCGCGCCATGGTTCAACAAATGCGTCGCAAACGCATGTCGCAGGGTATGCGGCGACAGGTGCTTGTCGATACCGGCCTGGCGTGCATAGTGGCGCAGCCGGTGCCAGAAGGTCTGGCGCGTCATCCCCCTGCCCTGCTGTGACACGAACAGCTCGCGAACCGCGCGTCCCTGGCAGAGCACGGGGCGGCTCTTCTCGAGGTAGCGTTGCAGCCAGGCAACGGCCGCCTCGCCCAGCGGTACCAGCCGTTCCTTGTCGCCTTTCCCGGTAATGCGCACCACACCCTGGGCCAGGCTGAGTTGCTCGGGTGCCAGACCGACCAGTTCGGACACCCGCAGGCCACAGGCATACAGCAGTTCCAGCATGGCGCGATCGCGCAGTCCGAGTACATCGCTGACCAGCGGTGCATCCAGCAGGGTCTCGACCTCCTGCTCGGTAAGTGAATCCGGCAACGGCCGGCCGATGCGCGGGGCGTCGATGCGCACGCTCGGATCCTCCGTGAGCCTGCCCTCGCGCACCTGGTAACGGTAGAAGCGCCGCAACGCCGACAGCAGGCGCGCGGTACTGCGCGGGCGCGCCCCGGCAATAACGCGGGCGGACAGGTAATCCAGCAGGTCGGTGCGCCGCGCCGTGCCCAGGGTGCGGCCCTGCGCCAGCAACCAGTGCGCGAAACCGGTCAGATCGTTGCGGTATGCCTCGAGGGTGTTGCGGCTCAGCCCGCGCTCCATCCACAGGGCATCGGTAAAGCGTTCGATTTCCGCCTGCTCGGCCGCGCACGCATCCGGCTGCGCCGCCGGCGTGCGCGGACCGCGGCCTGTCCGGCGCGCTGCCATTACCCGGTTCCTCCCGTTGCTGCCGGCAGCGGACCGTTCAGGCCGGCCATAGCGTATGACCCTAGCACAGGTCCGGCCGGTCCGGCCATTGCCGGAACGGATGGCGCTGCAGGTTGGTGTTGTAATAGCGCGGATCGCCGGTCACCTCGCGGCCCGCCCAGGAAGGCAACTCGATGGCCTGTCCGGCATGCGACAGTTCGACCTCGGCCAGTACCAGACCGGCATTGTCCCCGGCAAATTCGTCGACCTCCCACACCAGCCCGGCAACGCTCACCCGGTAGCGCACCTTTTCGATCAGCGGCTGCAGGCACAGTGCCAGCAACCCGTCCGCGTCGGACAACGGCACCGGATACTCGAATTCCGGGCGCGCCATTCCGATGGTTTCGCCCTTGACGGTCAGCCAGGCCGCGGCACCACCCAGCCGCACCCGCACGCTGCACCCGGGCCGGTTGCACAGGTAGCCCTGGCGATAGCGGATGCCGGTAGCCGTGCTGCGCCAGTCATCGCCACGCACCAGGAACTTGCGCTCGATCTCGATGCCCATCGCTACTTTTGCGCCACGACGAAACAGACCCAGCCGGGGTCGGCCGCGCCGGTCCGGGTGGGCCGGAAACGGCCTGTACCTTCGCCCTGCTCGTCGGCTTCTTCCCAGTAGACGGTGGCGGCCGAGAAACCGGCCTCGAGCAGCAGTTCCTGCAGTTCCGGCAAGGTCCACAGGCGCCAGTCGTAGGTGAATGCCCGCCGGATCCTGGAACCGTCCGGAAACCGGAAATGGATGTGACACAGCAGTTCGCCGCTCACGGGGTGATAGCGGGCATGCTCCCAGATGTAGTCGAAGCGCTTGTGTTTCGTGACCTCGCGCAACTCCCGGTACGCGTTATAGCCGCCGAAGGCATCGAGGAAGAACACCCCGTCGCCGTCCAGCGCGGCGTGCACCGCGGTGAAATACTCCCGCAGGGCAACCCGCGTCTTGAAGACCTGGTAGCTGAAATTCATGGCCAGCACCACGTCCACCGGCACCTCGGCAGCCAGCCGTGTTACGTCCGCCTCGATCAGCCGAACGCGCGCACGCTGCGCAGGTTGCAGGGCTCCCAGGTTGTGCTGCGTGGCCCATTCCAGCACCTCCGGGTCGAGATCCACGCCGTACGCCGTGTTGCCCCGGTTGCGCCGCGCCCATTCACAGCAGACCGCCGCGCTGCCACAGAAGTCCTCGCGCAGTACCCGTGCGCGCCGGCCGCGCAGCTTGCGGAAGGTTTTGGCGATAAAACGGCATTCTTCCGGCGGGTTCTGCACCGACTTTTCGTACAGCCGGTGAATATCGGCCCGGGCGGCGAGCGATTTGTGTTTCTTCACGGACTTTCGGCATCCTGCGGTGACCTGGCTGGCCCCATTGTAGCGTATGCCCCGGCGACCGGCAGTGGCGGCCACCACCAGCGGCCGTTCCTTGGGCAACTCAAGTCCACCGGGGTATAGTCGATGCAGGAAGGATACCCGTTTACCGGCACGACCATGGACTATTTCCAGCCAGGCCACGAATCCGTCGCCACCCAGGCCGAACGCATCGCCTGCGGACTGCTCGACAGCATCGGCGCCCGGCTGTCCGGGGGCGGTGTGCCGGATGACAAGGCGGTGCATGAAATCCGCAAGACCTGCAAACGCATGCGCGCCCTGCTGCGGCTGCTGCAGCCGGCACTGCGGGAACACGCCTTCCGGGAAGCCGACCGCAAGGTGCGCAAGCTGGCCGTACGCCTGGGCCAGGCCCGGGACCAGGCGGTGATGCTGGCCACAATCGAGCGTGTTGCGCAGCACTACGCGCCCGTGCTGGACGCCGGCGTCTTTACCCCGGTCCGGTCCTGGCTGTCACAGGCAGCGGAACCGGCGGCGCTCGTCCCCGAGCCGGCCAGCCTGTGCCTGACGCTCGACGACCTGCGCTGCACCTGGGCGGCGCTCGACCTGCAGGACGCCGCAACGGACACACTGGTGCGCGGTGTCACCGCGTCCTACCGGCGCGGCCGGCACGCCCTGCGCACCGTGCAACAGCAACCGGATGCCGAGCCGGTGCATGCCCTGCGCCGCCACACCAAGTACCTGTTCAACCAGTTGACCATGCTGTCCGCACTGGACCCGCAGGCCATCGACCCGCTGGTGGAGCTCAGTCACGACACCGAGGAAGCACTCGGTGAAGTGCATGACCTGGCGGTACTGGCCGATGCTGCCGGACACGGTGCCATGTTGCGTGACGACCCGCTGCGCCGCGAGGTGCTGGCCAGCCTGCTGGAAACCCGCTGGATCCGGCAGCTTTCCACGGCACTCCGCTCCACCACCCTGCTCTACACACGCAAAACCGGACAGTTCCGCAGCTGGCTGGCACCCCGGCTGAACACGGCCTGAGCGGGTCGCGTCCTGCCAGGGGCTGCGATTGACGCCGGCAATCCCGCCTCCGCATACTCGCCGCCATGACCGCACCCCAGGATGCCGAGCCCGCCACCCCCGCGATGAGCGAACTGCTGGACGTGATCCGGGCCATGGTGGGCGAAGTGCACCCGCACTGGAAAAACCTGCATTTCACGCCCGGCACGCTGCTGGAGCAGGAACTCGGACTGGACAGTCTGGCCCGTGCCGAGCTGCACGGCCGCATCGAGCAGGCCTTCGGCATCCAGCTGGCCGAGGGTGCTGCCGTGTGCGCCGCCAGCCCGCACGACCTGATGGCAGCCATCTGCGCCGCGCTGACCGGACCCGGCGATTTCCGGCCCTGTCCCGAAATCACCGGCGCCAGCGACGCGGCCGACCTGCTGATGGGATCCTTCGCCAACCCGCAGGACAATGGGCGGGCACAGGTGCGCGGCATTACCGACTGGCCCTACGCGCTGTACAGCTGGCTGATATTCCTCGTGCTCGGCGTGAGCGTGTGGATCGTGCTGCTGGTCACGCCCGGCGAACACCTGCGGCGCTGGCTGGCGCGCGGTTTCGCCCGCCTGCTGTTCCTGCTGACCCTGACCCCGCTCCGGATCAGCGGGCGTGAACACCTCGACCATCACCGCGCGCAGGTCATCGTGGCCAACCATGCGAGTTACATCGACGGTTTTATTCTCACGGCGGCGCTCGACGTCCCGATTCACTTCATCGTCAAGGGCGAGCTGGCAAATGTTGTACCGATCCGGCTGGTCCTGCAACGTTTCGGCGTCGAGTTCGTCGACCGCTTCAACGCCAACAAGGGCACCAGCGACGTCAACCGCATTGCCGCAAAGTCGCGCAGCGGGCAGTCCATCGTG
The DNA here is from genome assembly GCA_964443845.1 of uncultured Ectothiorhodospiraceae bacterium. Lineage (GTDB taxonomy): Bacteria > Pseudomonadota > Gammaproteobacteria > UBA9214 > UBA9214 > UBA9214. Next base: position 39,495 of record CAYUFA010000012.1, on the reverse strand, counting down.
TTTTTTCCGGAAGGCACATTCACCACTTTCCCCGGCCTGCAACCCTTCCGCATGGGTGCCTTCGTCACCGCGGCCCGGGCCGAAGTCGCGGTCGTTCCGGTTGCCATCCGCGGAGCACGCAGTATGGTGCGTGGCAACGACTGGTTCCCGCACCGCGGCCGCATCGAGGTCACGATCTGTCCACCGGTACGGCCGCAGGGTGAAGGCTGGGACGTCGCGCTGCAGTTGCGCGATGACGCGCGCCGCGAGATCGCCGCACGCTGCGGCGAACCGGATCTCGTCGAGTCGTAGGCCGGCGCGGCCGGTCCGGCCTTGCACTGTGAGTACAGTTCTCGGTATCGTTGAACCCGGCGCACAGACTCACCAGTGAAATGACGCGCGGAGCACGGCAGCCTGTCCGGGTACTTTGCACGCAGCGAGGCGCGCGGGATTTCGAGGGCAGGATAGCGATCTTTCGAGGAGCTAAGTGGATGCTGTGTCACGAGGAAACTCGCCAATCTGCAGCGCAACACCGCCGCCGCAGTGGCGACACGATTACCCGAACAGGCTCCTGACGACGCGTTCCCGGCATGATGAATGAATCCTCCCGTCCCTACCTGCTGCTGCTCAGCATCCACGGGCTGATCCGCGGCTCCGACCTGGAACTCGGCCGGGACGCCGATACCGGCGGCCAGATCAAGTACGTCGTCGACCTGGCGCGCGCACTGGCGCAGCGCCCGGACGTCGGGCACGTCGACCTGGTCACGCGCCGCATCGTCGACCCGTCCGTCAGCGAGGAGTACGCGCAACCGGTCGAGAACCTGTCGGACAAGGCGCGCATCATCCGCATCGATGCGGGCCCGCAGGAATACCTGCCCAAGGAGCAGCTCTGGGACCACCTCGACAGCTTCATGGACAACCTGGTGCACTGGCTGAACGGCCAGCCCGGCAAGCCCGACCTGGTGCACAGCCACTATGCCGATGCGGGGTACGTCGGTACGCGCCTGGCCAACCTGCTCGGCGTCCCGCTGATCCACACCGGTCACTCGCTCGGGCGCGACAAGCGCAAGCGGCTGCTGGCACGCGGCCTGTCCGGAGAGGACATCGAGCGCACCTACAACATCAGGCGCCGCATCGACGCCGAGGAAGAGGTGCTTGCCAACGCCGACCTGGTGATCGCCAGTACGCACAACGAAATCGAGGAACAGTACGGGCTGTACAACTACTACGATCCGGCGCGCATGCGCGTGATACCGCCGGGCACCGACCTGGAACAGTTTCATCCTCCGGCCGACGGCGAGATATTTCCCTTTGCCGACCGCCTGGAGAAATTCCTTACCCAGCCGGACAAGCCGCTGATCCTGGCCCTGTCACGGCCGGACGAGCGCAAGAACATCCTGACGCTGATCGAGTCCTACGGCGAGACACCGGCCCTGCAACAGCTGGCGAACCTGCTGATCGTGGCCGGCAGCCGCGATGACATCCGCGACATGGATACCGGTGCCCGCTCCGTGCTCACCAATATCCTGCTGCTGATCGACAGCTACAACCTGTACGGCCGGATCGCCATTCCCAAGAATCACCGCGCCGACGAGGTGCCGGACATCTACCGCCTGGTCAGCGCATCCTGTGGTGTATTCATCAACCCGGCGCTCACCGAGCCGTTCGGCCTGACCCTGCTCGAAGCGGCCGCCTCCGGTCTCCCGGTGGTCGCCACCGAGATCGGCGGTCCGGTGGACATCCTCGCCAACTGCAACAACGGGATCCTGGTCGACCCGCTCGACAAGGAGGCCATCAGCAAGGCCCTGCTCACGCTGCTGCGCGACCGCAACGCCTGGCAGCGGGCCTCGCGCAACGGACTCAAGGGCGTGCGTGAACACTACTCCTGGACCGCACACGCCGAGAAATACCTGGAGCTGGTCCGGCACCTGCACGGCAAGAGCCGCCCGGTCGACTGGCAGCAGCCGCCGCCACGCGCCGTGCACTACCGGGACCGCGCCCTGTTCACCGATCTCGACCAGAACCTGGTGGGCAACCCGCCCGCGCTGCAACGCTTCTCGGAGGTTGTGCGCGAGAACCGCAAGTGCGTGACCTTCGGCATCGCCACCGGGCGGCGCATCGACTCGGCGCTGGCCATCATCCGCAAATATCGCATACCCGCACCCGACATCCTGATCAGCAGTCTCGGCACCCGCATTCACTACGGGCGTTCGCTGACCGAGGACGACTACTGGACGGACCATATCGATCACCACTGGAACCCGCTGCGGGTGCGCCGTGTCGTGGAGGGGCTGCCGGGCATTCACCAGCAGCCCAAGCAGGACCAGAGCCGCTTCAAGCTGTCGTATTACTACGATGCGCAGCTCGCACCTTCCTACGAAGAAGTCGTCTCCCTGATCCGCCAGAACGACCTGACCGCGAACGTGATCGTGTCGTTCGGACAGTTCCTCGACATCATCCCGTCGCGCGCCTCCAAGGGGCAGGCATTGCGCTACGTCGCACAGCGGCTCGATATTCCGCTCGGGCATATCCTGGTCGCCGGCGGCTCGGGTGCCGACGAGGACATGATGCGCGGCAACACGCTGGCCGTGGTGGTGGGCAACCGCCATCACGAGGAACTGTCCCAGCTCACCGACCAGGAGAGCATCTACTTCGCCAATCAGCCGTTCGCCATGGGGATCCTCGAGGCGATCGATCACTATGACTTTTTCAACACCTGCGAAGTCCCCGCGGCCTGATGCCTGAACACCTGCTGATCTGCACCGACCTGGACCGGACACTGCTGCCGAACGGGCCGCAGTCCGAGTCCCCCGCGGCACGTGCACGATTTTCCCGGCTGGCCGCCCAGCCGGCCGTCACGCTGGCCTACATCAGCGGCCGGCACCGCGCGCTGGTGGAACAGGCGATCTTCAATTACCGCCTGCCGCAGCCGGACTTCGTGGCCGGCGACGTGGGCACCACCATCTACCGGGTCGGGGAGCAGCGGGAGTGGGAACCGCTGACGGCATGGGAACAGGGTTTCGCAACCGACTGGGGCGGCAGGACCCATGCCGACCTGAAGGAGCTGTTGCGTGACCTGCCGGACCTGAAATTACAGGAAAACGCGAAACAGAACCGCTACAAACTGAGTTACTACGTGCCCCTGCAAGCCGACCGCAACGCGCTGTCCGCGATGATCCGGCACCGCTTCACCGCGGCCGGTATCCATGCCAGCCTGATCTGGAGCACGGATGACCCGGGCGGGGTCGGCCTGCTGGACGTATTGCCGGCACGGGCCAGCAAGCGCCACGCCGTCGAGGCACTGATGCAGATAAACGGTTGTGACAACAGCAACACCATATTCTGCGGCGACAGCGGCAATGACATCGAGGTTCTGGCCAGCCCGATCCCGGCCGTGCTGGTCGCCAACGCGCGCAGCGACGTGCAGCAGCTGGCCCGGCAGCTGGCCGACGAATCCGGCACCGCGGACCGGCTGTATATCGCGCGCGGCGGGTTCCTCGATATGAACGGAAACTACAGTGCCGGTATACTGGAAGGCATCGTCCACTTTCATCCGGACACCCGCGCGTGGATCCAATGAACCGGCAACTCTTTGCTTGCGCATGAATCCGGCTGCCATTTGCGTATTTGGCGAGGTGCTGTTCGACCATTTCCCCGATGGCCGGCGCGTGCTCGGTGGCGCCCCGTTCAACGTGGCCTGGCACCTGCAGGCGTTCGGCCTGGCACCCCGTTTCGTCAGCCGGGTCGGGGCAGACGCCGAGGGCGAAGCCGTACTTGCCGCCATGCGCGACTGGGGCATGGACACCCGCTTCGTCCAGGTCGACCCGCAGCGCCCCACCGGACGCGTCAGTGTGCGCATCGCCGGGAATGAACCGTCCTACGATATCGTTGCCGACTGCGCCTACGACGCCATCGAGCCTCCCGGCGCGAACCTGCCGGCTGCCGGGTTGCTCTATCACGGTTCACTCGCACTGCGGTCAGCGGTCTCACGGGCCGCGCTCGACACGCTGCTGCGCGCCACACCACCGGCACGGATTTTCCTGGACGTGAACCTGCGCGCCCCCTGGTGGGAAACGGAATCGATACGTGCCATGATCCACCGCGCGGACTGGCTCAAGCTCAACCGGGATGAACTGGACACGCTGTATCCGGGTCACAGCGACAACCGGGCTCAGGCCAGCCGTTTTCTGGCCGAGAACGGATTACAGGGGCTGGTCCTGACGTTCGGCGCCGGCGGGGCACACGCGATCACCGCCGGCGGGGGCGACTGCCAGGTACGCCCGGCACAGACCGTCGATGTGGTCGACACCGTCGGTGCCGGTGACGCCTTTGCCTCGGTGATGATCCTCGGTCTCACCCGTGACTGGCCACTGGCGCAAACGCTGGAGCGGGCGCAGCAGTTTGCCTCGCGCATCGTCGGCCGGCGCGGCGCGACCGTACACGAGCGCGACTTTTACCGGCCCCTGCTGGACGCATGGGAGACCACCGCAACATGAGGCAACCGGACACATGTACGAACAGGTATCGCACTCGCTGCTGAACCGCCTGCTGGACCGGCTCGACCCGGAGATCCGCGCGCACGACCTGCGCCATTTCTTCCTGCGCCTGGGCGCGAACTTCTACGCCATCTATTCGCTGTTCCATCGCCTGTACGGTGCACGCGAGGATTTCGAGGCACAGATGCTGCGTCTGGTCGAGATCCTCGCCTGGCACGACATCATGCGCCCGCCGGAACTGCAGGAACGCGACCAGATGCGCGAGGACAATCACAACTGGTTCCTGGACCAGAACTGGGTCGGCATGGCGCTGTACAGTGACGGTTTCGCCGGCAATCTCCAGGGTCTGGAACAGCGCCTCCCCTACCTGCAGGAACTGGGCGTCAATCTGCTGCATATCATGCCCATACTCAAGTGCCCGCGTGGCGCCAGCGACGGCGGCTACGCCGTCAGCGATTTCCGCGCGCTGGACGAACGTGCCGGCAACCTGGATGACCTGGTCTCCGTCGCCACCGCGCTGCGCAAGCGCGACATGCTGCTGGTGCTCGACGTGGTGGTCAACCACACCTCGAACGAACATGAATGGGCGGTGCGCGCCCGTGCCGGGGACCAGAAGTACCAGGACTATTACTACTGTTTCGACAACCGTGATGTCCCGGACATGTTCGAGGAGACCATGCCGGAGATCTTTCCCGAAACCTCCCCCGGCAACTTCACCTGGGACGAGGAGATGGGCAAGTGGGTGATGACGGTCTTCAACGACTACCAGTGGGACCTCAACTACAGCAACCCGGCCGTGTTCATCGAGATCGTGGATATCATCCTGTTCTGGGCCAACCAGGGCGCGGACATCGTGCGCCTCGATGCCGTCGCCTTCCTGTGGAAGAAAATCGGCACCACCTGCCAGAACGAACGCGAGGCGCATCTCATCCTGCAACTGCTGAAGGACTGCTGCCAGGTGACCGCACGCGGCCTGCTGTTCATCGCCGAGGCCATCGTCGCACCGGTCGAGATCGCCAAGTACTTCGGCGAGGACGCGGTGATCGCCAAGGAGTGCGAGATCGCCTACAACGCCACGCTGATGGCCCTGCTCTGGGATACGGTCGCCACCCGTAACGCCAACCTGCTCAACATCGCGGTGCGCAACCTGCCAGACAAACTCGACCGGGCCACCTGGCTGAACTACATTCGCGGCCACGACGACATCGGCCTGGGTTTCGACGACAACGACATCCGCCTCGCCGGTTACGATCCCCACGCGCACCGCCGCTTCCTGGTGGACTACTTCACCGGCAAGTACGACGACTCGCCGGCGCGCGGCCAGCCGTTCGGCAACAACCTCAAGACCGGGGATGCCCGTATTTCCGGCACACTGGCCTCGTTGATCGGGCTGGGCAGCGCAATCGATCAAGGCGACCAGGACGCCATCGACACGGCCGTGCGCCGCATCCTGCTGCTGCACAGCATCATCATGTCCTATGGCGGAATCCCGCTGCTCTACTATGGCGATGAACTCGGCACGCGCAACGACTACGAATACCTGCAGGACCCGGCCAAGGCCAAGGACAACCGCTGGATGCACCGGCCCCGGATCGACTGGGAGAAGGCGGAACTGCGCAACCGCCACGGCAGCGTGGAACAGCGCCTGTTCGAGGGGCTGCAGAAGATGATCGCGGTGCGCAAGTCGATTCCGGCCTTTTCCGACTTCAATAACCGTACCCTGCTGGACACCGGCAACCCGCATCTGTTCGTGTTCATGCGCAACGATCCGTTCCAGAGCGGCGACAGTGTCCTGGTGGTCGCCAACTTCGACAGCGCGCCCCAGTCGCTGGAACTCAACGACCTGCACAACCGCGGCCGCTTTGTCTACGGCCAGGTGCGCGATCTGTACTCCGGGGAATCGCCGAGCCTGTTCAAGGATACCCTGGTGATTCCGCCCTACCGGTTTTACTGGCTGAGCGACCGTCCAGCCTCCTGAAGCCTGCACGCCCGCGGGTATTCACCAGTGGTCGCCGGGGTGCGCGGCGCTGCATTCCAGCGCCAGCGGATGAGTTCCCGGCCACCCGCTCGTTCTTCCTGTTGCTGCGTGGCCTGAACAAGCGCTGAGCCACCGTCGTACCCCGGCAAGCAGCCCGCAAGGGACAATCACGCCCGTATTGCATGGCTTGTCATTGGCCGGTATTTGATAATGTATTTATATATCCATAACTTGCAAACAGGATATGTAGTATGCTGAGCGCACCGGAAACGGTGGATGCCAGGGCCAGCCAGTATCCTTTCCGGATCCGGACACGCCTGACCACCACGGAGGTGCAACAATGAGTCTTACGGGATTGGTGATTTTTCTGGGAATTGGTGCCGTAGCCGGCTGGCTGGCTGGCACGTTAATGAAAGGGGGTGGCTTTGGTCTGCTCGGCAATATTGCGGTCGGTATTGCAGGCGCATTGATTGGAGGCTTCGTGTTTGGATTGCTTGGAATTTCAGCGGGAGGACTCATTGGTTCCATCATTACAGCAACTGCCGGGGCTGCCATATTGCTGTTCGTAATCGGGCTTGTCAAAAAGTCATAGCAGTCGGCCAGGCCGGATACACTCGCACACCCAACCGCTGCAGCACTCGTGCCTCGCAATGTTGCGCCTGCTGTCGTGATAGCCGCGTTGCGCCAGGGGCGGACCATCGACTCGTGCAGAACATGACGAACCTTGAGGAGGAGAGCATGTCTACCCTGGAATCACACTATTCGGCCCGCGACATCGAGGCGCGCATCCTGGCGGGCCTCCGCGCGGCCGGACTGGATCCGGACCAGCGGCTGTCGCCCGAGGAGCTGGGCGCACTCGACCATTTCCACACGGGTGGCCTCCAGTCGTCACACGAACTGCTGGAACTGGCACAGATCCAGGCCGGGGATCGCGTACTCGATATCGGCGCGGGGCTGGCCGGTTGCGCGCGATTGCTCGCGTCCGCGCTCGGCTGCCAGGTCGACTGTCTCGAAATGTCCCACGACTACTGCGCCGGCGCAGCGCTGCTGAACCGGTTGACCGGCCTCGAGGACCGGGTCAGGGTGCACCAGGGCAGCGCGCTCGACCTGCCCTTTCCCGACGGGTCGTTTGACGCCGTCTGGATGCAAAACGTCGGCATGAACATCGAAGACAAGCAGAAGCTCTACGGGGAGATCGCCCGTGTTCTCAGGCCGGGTGGCCGCTACGCCTTCCAGGAGATGGCCGCCGGACTGGTGGCGACGTCCTACTTTCCCCTGCCCTGGGCCACTCGCCCCGGCGACAACTGCCTGGTCTCCGCCGCAGAAATGTGCGCGCTGCTCGGTGAATGCGGGTTCATCCCGGAACTGTTCGAGGATATCAGCGACACGGATTTCAGCAGGAGCATCACAAATGCCACGCCCGCCGCGGCGGGACAACTGGGCCTTGCGGTCTACGTCGACGATCTCGCCGCAAAGGCCGGCAACGCGCGACGCAGTCTTGAAGAGGGGCAGGTCCGGCTGGTCAGAGGCGTTTTCCGGGTGACCTGAGGAACGGCACGGCCGGCGATCATTGCAGGCCATCGGCCGACCCGCGCAATGCTGCCGCCTGGATTGCGGAGACGGCACTGCAGCGCCGATGGACCCGCCGGCCGGCCGGCGAATCCATCCCTTTCCTCGCCGGTCTAGCGGTTGTTCAGCAGCGCATGGGCCGCCGCCAGCCTGGCCACCGGGACGCGGGGTGCAGAGCAGGACACGTAATTCAGACCGGCACGCTGGCAGAAATCGATGGAGGCGGGGTGACCACCGTGTTCGCCGCAGATACCTACGGACAGGTCCGGTTTGTGCGCACGCCCCCACTGGATAGCCAGTTGCATGAGCTTGCCGACCCCCTTTTCATCCAGCACCTCGAACGGGTTGTCCCTGAGAATCTCGTTCTGGTTGTACATGGGCAGGAACTTGTTCTCGGCATCCTCGCGCGAGAACGAGAAGGTCGCCTGGGTCAGGTCGTTGGTGCCGAACGAGAAGAAATCCGCTTCATGCGTCAGGGATTCCGCGCGCATGCAGGCACGCACCACTTCGATCATGGTGCCGAAGCGGCAGTTCAGCTGCTGCCCGGTTTTCTCCTCCACGCTGGCCTTGATTTCATCCATGTACCTGCGCACCCACTTCAGCTCCTGCGCCGAACACACCTGCGGCACCATGATCTGCGGATGCACCTCGATTCCCTTGGCGGCACATTCGGCCTCGGCTTCGAGCACCGCCCTGACCTGCATGCGATAGATTTCCGGGTAGGTGATACCGAGTCGCACGCCGCGGTGCCCCAGCATCGGGTTGACCTCGTTCAGGTCGCGGACCTTGCGCAGCATCAGGATCTTGGTTTCAAGGGCTTCCTCGATCAGCGAGACGTCGACCATTTCCGGGATCTTCGCATCGGCCTTGTTTTTCTGCGACAGCATCATCAGTGACCCGCTGAGTACGGCCAGCCCCTGCACCGAGTCCTTCAGATGGTGCAGCTTGTCGATTTCGTCCTTGAGCTGTTCCTCGCCGGGCAGGAATTCGTGGATGGGCGGATCCAGCAGACGGATGGTGACCGGCAGCGGTGACATGGTTTCGAACAGCTTGCGGAAATCGGAACGCTGGATCGGCAGCAACCGGTCCAGCGCATGCTGGCGCTGTTCGGGCGTTTCCGCCACGATCATTTCGATCACGACCGGCAGGCGGTCCACCGCGTTGAACATGCGTTCGGTGCGGCACAGACCGATGCCCCGGGCGCCGAATTTCAGCGCGCGTGCGGCATCTTCCGGCGTATCCGCATTCGCCATCACGCGCAGATAGGCAACTTCGTCGGCCCATTGCAGCAGCGTATTCAGCTCGCGGGTAAACTCCGGCTCCACCGTCGGAATCGCGCCGAAATAGACGTTGCCGTTGGAACCGTCAATGGTGATCACGTCGCCTTCACGAATCAGCTGGCCACTGACGTAGGCCTCGCGCTTCTGCACGTCGACGTGGATGCCTTCGGCGCCGGCCACGCACGGCTTGCCCATGCCGCGCGCCACCACGGCGGCATGCGAGGTCTTGCCGCCACGGCTGGTCAGAATACCCTGTGCGGCGAAGAAACCGTGGATATCCTCGGGCTTGGTTTCCTCCCGCACCAGGATGACCTTCACGCCCAGCACCCGGCCGAAGTGTTCCGCCCGGTCGGCATCGAACACGGCCTGACCGACGGCCGCACCGGGCGAGGCGGGCAGGCCCTGCGCCACCGGCAGGGCATGCACGTTCCTGTCGAGTTGCGGATACAGCATCTGTTCCAGGTATAACGGATTGATGCGCAGCAGTGCCTGCTCCCGGTCGATCAGACCCTCCGCGGCCATTTCCACGGAACTGCGCACCATGCCCGGGGCGTTCATCTTGCCGTTGCGGGTCTGCAGGCAATACAGCGTGCCGCGCTCGATGGTGAATTCGAAATCCTGGACTTCCCGGTAGTGGGCCTCGAGCCGGTCGCGCAGTTCGGCCAGCTGCCGCGCCATCTCCGGCATTTCCTGGTCCATCTTGTCGATGGGTTTCGGCGTCCGGATGCCGGCCACCACGTCCTCGCCCTGGGCGTTTACCAGGTATTCGCCGAACAGCCGGTTCTCGCCCGTGCCCGGGTTGCGCGTGAACGCAACGCCGGTCGCGGAATCGTTGCCGCGGTTGCCGAACACCATGGTGCAGACGTTGACCGCCGTGCCGTTGGCCATGTCCGGGGTGATTTTAAACTCGTGCCGGTAGTCCACCGCGCGCTTGCCCATCCACGAGTTGAACACCGCCTTGATCGACAGCTCCAGCTGCTCGTAGGGATTTTCGGGAAACGGGCGCCCGGTATGCGAGTGAAACAGTTCCAGGAAGCGCTCACAGACTTCCTGCAGGTTGTCGGCGGACAGGCCGACGTCCTCGGTCACGCGGGCGCTCTCCTTGACCAGTGCGAATTCCGCATCGAACAGCTCATCCGACACACCCATGGCCACCTTGCCGAACAGCTGGATGAACCGGCGGTACGCATCGTAGCCGAACCGGGCATCCCCGGTCTGCGCGATCTCGCCCTTCAGGGTGCGGCTGTTCAGGCCCAGGTTCAGGATCGTGTCCATCATGCCCGGCATCGAGATCGCCGACCCGCTCCTGACCGAAACCAGCAGGGGGTTATCCGCGTCATCGAAACCCTTACCCGTCACCTGCTCCAGCAGTCGCATCTGTTCCCTGACCTGCCCCATCACCTCGGCCGGCAGTCCCTCGCTGGGGGATTTCAGGTAATTCAGGCACGCCTCGGTGGTGATCACGAACCCGGGCGGCACGTTCAGGCCGATCTGCGTCATTTCGCACAGGTTGGCGCCCTTGCCACCCAGTAACTTCTTGTTCTTTCCGTCGCCTTCGGGGAAGGCATAGACCCATTTGTTCATCCTGATTACCCTTCAGCGTTGCTGTTTAAGGACAAGTGCGGTGTATGGTATTTGTATTGGTCGCAATGCGACAATACCTTCACTGAAAAAATAGCCTGCCGGATCCCTGAAATTGCGTAAATCCGCCGTGGCCGTGCCGGGCTGACCCGCTCAGGGCAGCACCAGCTCGATCGTGCCGCTGACCGTCACCGCCACCTCGCTCTCCCCGGTGGCCACCGGTACCACGGGTTTGGCCTCCGCCGCGGCCATCGCCAGGCGGGGACGATACAGCACCGGTGGAGACTGCGCCGATCTGCCGATGTCGATGGACACGATACGGAAATTGCCTGCACCCAGGTTGGTTGCGGCCCGCTTCGCACGCGCCTTGAAGGCATTCAGCGCGCTGTCGATCAGCCGGTCCTCCACCTCGCTGCGCTTGCGCTCCGAGATCTTGAAATTCATGCCGGTGATACGCAGACGCTGCTGCAGTTCACCGACCACCCTGCCCAGCTGTTCACTGTTGAGGCTTTCCAGTTCCAGCGTCTGCTGACCACGCCAGCCGGTTGTGATACGGCCATCCTTGTCCGTCAGTGGCCAGGTCTGGTAACTGCCGGTCGCGGCCCGGATGTCAGGATGCGGCTTGACCACCGACAACGCCCAGGCCATGTCCTGGTTGATCTTGCCAGCGAGCCGGGTGGCGTCGGAATCCTCTCCGTAGGTATTGAGCATGACGTGCATGGTGTCGTTACCCACCTGCTCGCTGGCCTCGGCCGTAAGACTGACCTGGTTGTATCGCAACGGGTTGTCGTCCGCCCGCGCGGCGGCAACGCCGCACAGCAGCGCGAGCGGCAGGAGCCACGGCAGATACCTCATGCCTGGCCGCCCTGCCCGGACTTGCCGGACGCCTCGGACTGCTCGGACTGCTCGGATTGCTCGGCGATCTGGCGCCGCACGTCGTCCATGTCGAGTTTCCTGACCTGCTCGACGATCGAGGCCAGGGCGGCCGGTGGCAGGGCACCGGGCTGTGCGAATACGATGATCTGCTCACGGAACACCATCAGGGTCGGGATGGAGCGGATCTGGAACTGCGCGGCAAGATCACGCTCCTCCTCGGTATTGACCTTGGCGAACACGATATCCGTGTGCTGCTCGGACAGGGCCTCGTACACCGGTGCAAACTGCCGGCACGGACCGCACCAGGGCGCCCAGAAATCCAGCAATATGATGTCGTTGTCGTTGATGGTGGTATCGAAATTTTTCCCGGTGAGTTCGATTGTCGCCATTGCCTTACCCTGTGCTCCGTTGGTTACCAGACGGGCAGTATACAGGGAACCGGCAGCGCACACAGGGACCATCCCGCACCAGGAAGGTGCGTGCAACCTGTTTCAGAATACCTCATGGCCGCACCGGGTAACGGGTCATCGCCGTCCCCGCGACGTCACGTTCTCATTACCTTCCCGGCAAGCAGGGAATCGGGGCTGCGGGCAACCGCGCGGGTGGTATGGCGAAGCGGTTCAGGCCTGGTCGGTGCTGCGCCGGCGCGGTTCTTCCAGGTCCGCGTCCTTGTTGTAGGTCATGTCCAGCTCGATGCGGTTGCGACCGAGCCGCTTGGCCCGGTAAAGCGCCTTGTCGGCCCGCTCGATGAAGGCACCGGCGGACTCGCCCGGCTTGTACAACGACACCCCGGCCGAGAACGTGGGCACGGCGGCCACCGTGCCGTTGGTTTGCCAGCGCGTTTCCGCGGCGCGCCGGCGTACCTTGTTGAGTGCGCGGATGGTGCCGTCGGAGTCGGTATTCGGCAGCAGCACGGCGAACTCCTCGCCGCCGTAGCGGGCCACCATGTCGTGGTGACGGAAGATCGACAGCACGTTCCGGGAGTACACCCGCAGCACCTCGTCACCGGCGGCGTGGCCGTGTTCGTCGTTCACCGCCTTGAAATGATCCAGATCGATCAGCACGAAAGACAGCGGGAACCCGTAGCGCTGCACGCGCGCCACCTCGTCCTCGAGCCGTCGCATGAAGGCACGGCGGTTCGGCAATCCCGTGAGTTCGTCGGTCAGGCTCAACAGACGCACACGCGTCAGCTCGTCGGTCAGCTGGCGGCTGTCGGACTCATACAGTTGCAGGTAGTGGTGGGTATTGTCGAGCTGGTCGGCCAGGTTATGGTGGCCGCCCAGCAGCTTCTCGACCTCGCGAATCAGGGTCCAGCGGGTGTTTTCCAGCTCGTTCACGTCCGTCGCCTGGCGCAGGTCATCCAGTGCGACCTCCAGGATGGTGCCGAATTCCTCGTTCTTGCTGATCGTCTCGATCACCTGCTCGCCGAGCGCCGCCTGCAGCTTGGCGATTTCCTCGCGACGCAACTCCAGCTCGCTGCGGTTGATGTCGGCCAGATCCTGTCCGGCGGGGATATCCGCGCTGATTCCGCCCTCCTCCGTGGCGGTTTCATCCGGCTCCGCCGCGGGACCGGCATGCGCCGTTCCGGGGTACGCCTGCTCCGTGTCTTCCTCCGGGAGCGCAGCCACGACGGACTCGGCAGGCACGGGCTCGGGCGGGACCTGCGCCGGCGCTGTCGCCGGGGCCGGCTCCGGTACCGAATCGATGCCGAAGGCGGACAGCAGTGGCTGCACGGCCGCCGAGACCACGGCCCGGTCGACGGTACCGCCGGGGCGCACCAGCCCGGCAGCATCCCGGACAAACTGTCCGAGGATGACCAGTTCGGAAGGGGTCAGTGGTGGCTGCAGACGCGCCTGCAGCAGCTTGAGTTGCAGGTGGCCGGCACTGCCGCGTGCCAGTTGCGTGGAAATCGAATCGAGCAGGACATCGACGAAGCCGGCATAGGCCATCTCGGCCTGCAGGTGCTGCGTGGCGAGATCCTCCAGCATGCCTTCCACCTGCCGGTAGATGACGGTACCGGCCGGCGTATCGCGCAGGGAGCCGAGCAGCTGCAGCAGCTTGCGCCGGCTGCCGGAGTCTACTGCCTCCGGATTGTTGGAACCCGCACCCATAATGCTCCTGCCCGTTCCGGTGCCACGACCGGACAATGCTGTCCTGGCGCTGGCCGGCCGCACAGATGCGCGGGCCGGGAACTTATTATTGGTACTGCCTGGACGATCTGTGCCTGCTTCGGCAACCGGACTGGCTCCAGGACCGGTATGTCACATAATTGACGTCGGCAAAAATTGTAACAGGTAACGCCGCACTCGCAACAGTGGTACGGAAGTACAACGCAGGGCGCAGCGGAAACCTGTGTTCACATCGGAAAAAGGCCGGCAAGCCGGCCTTTTTCCTACGGAATTGCCGTCACCCTCAGCCGTCAAGACTGGCGAAGATGGCATCCCGCACGGCTTCGACCTTGCCGATGCCGTTGATCTTGACATATTTCGGGGCCCCGGGTCCGCCTTCCGCAGCCCATTTCGAATAGTAGTGAATGAGCGGCTCGGTCTGCTTGTGATAGACGTCCAGGCGCGCCCGCACGGTCTCTTCCTTGTCGTCATCGCGCTGGATCAGCGGCTCCCCGGTCTCATTGTCCTTGCCTTCTTCCCTAGGCGGGTTGAATGTCACGTGATAGGTGCGGCCGGAGGCCAGGTGAACACGGCGCCCGCTCATGCGCTTGATGATCTCTTTGTCATCGACGTCGATCTCCACCACGGCATCGATGGCGATGCCCTTGTCCTTGAGCGCATCGGCCTGGGCCAGCGTACGCGGGAAGCCGTCGAACAGGTAGCCGTTCTGGCAATCGTCCTCCTGCAGGCGCTCGTCGATCAGACCCAGGATGATGTCATCGGAGACCAGGCCACCGGCGTCCATCACCTTCTTGGCCTCGACACCCAGCGGCGTACCGGCCTTGACCGCGGCACGCAGCATGTCGCCGGTGGAAATCTGGGGGATGTTGTAGCGTTCTTTGATGTAGTTGGCCTGCGTGCCCTTGCCGGCACCGGGCCCGCCTAACAGGATGACGCGCATGATGAACTCCTTGCGAACGGTCTGGTTGAGAAAAGTGCGCGTATTATCCCTGCTGAGTCCGCTAATAACCAGTCAGCCGTATATATGGGCGGATATATCCTTTTCATGCACAGCCCGCGCTGGCCAGGACCCGCCAGAACGATAAATTGCCAGTCCAATCAGCCCCCTGGAATACGGACAGCCGGTGCCTGCTGCCCGTTTCCGACCGCCACACCGGCGGGCCTTGAGCGGCAGGGTCACAGGATCATCCTGATGGGCTGGTCCGTATCCGCGCCCCTGCACCGGGGCCAGCGCTTCCGGCAATCAGGCGGATCGCCGCGCCGGGGAAGGCGGGACGCATGTACCCAGCCACGGTGCCGGCAGCGCCCGCTACCGGGTCAAGTGCCCGAAACGACATGTGCTGACTATCAGGCCGGCTGGGGGGGGTCGACGTCATCCTGTTGGTCTGACGTATCCGGCGAGGCACTTCCGGCTACGCACAGCGATCATGCGGAACGCCGTTGAGCGGCGCTGTCCGCACTTGCATTGATCAACCACATTGCCGCCGGGCCATGCGCGGCGGCAATGTGATGTGGTCACGCGACGAGTTCGACATGCAAACCGCGATTGGTGGCAGCATTGACAAAATGGATGGATTTCACCCGCTCCGGATCGTAGACGACCACCATCAAATGCGGTCTTTCGTCATGATAGGCGGCGGCCATTACGCCATCCAGTCCCAGCAGTATGTCGCGATACTCCTCACGTTCCAGATGAGTCGTATTTTCATGAATGTGTAAGGTAACACCTGCGTCTAATCTACCCATTGGTTTACCCTCCCGTCCGATGCTGGTCGAGTTCCGCTGCCAGCACCACTGACATCAGATGCCGATCAGTTCGGCATTCGCATGCTCCTGTTTCACATAATCCAGCACGTCACTCGCATGAAGCCGGCCAGAGTCATACCCGATCACCATCAGGTGATCCCGCCCCGGCGTAAACCGGACATGGACCACGCCATCCCGCGCCTGCAGGTTACCCAGCATTGCTGCTCTTTCGTCCGTGTCGAGTGCATCATCCACATGAATGACAACTTCAACTTCATGAATCGTGTCCATGACATACTCCTGTCCGGATGATAGTTATTTGAGCTGACATGACTCGCATTTGAACAACAGGGAATACATCCAGCATCCGACACAGAAACCCATAACGGCTTCCAGCCAGGTCAATGTAAAACAGACGCCCAGCACACCGATGACCCAATTGTTCATACCCAGCAGCCAGAATGTAAGGCAACAGACCCCCAGCGTGGCGCCCAGCGTCCAGGCAAACCGTTTTGGCTGGATAGGTTTCCAGACGGGACGGACCTTGATGGTGAGGGCCGTACCCAGTATCCCGACAGGGCTCAGCGGAGTAAGCCCGAATGCGGCGGCCACCATCATGTCGAATATCACGAACGGCCCCACGTAGAGAACGGGATTCAGCTCCGGTGCGGTCAGCATAAGGAATATGGTCGTACCGGAAAGGATGTTCAGCAGGCCAGCTCGCGCCCGGGTTGCCGTCTCATTGATGCACAACCCGCATTCTCCGGGCCTGGGTTCTCCCATGGCCCACCAGGGACGCGTAAGAAATGTAGTATGAGTTTCAGCAGCGGAATTATTCATCAGACACCCCCCTCCATTCTGGATGGATCTTCTTGACTGATGCTTTATGCCGTTATTCGCTCGCTCCTTGTATGGTGATCTTTTCTGTGTATTCGAACGTATTCGGCCTGGTTACAATTTGTACCCCACTCACACGCAAGCAGGTTGACACAGGTCAAGAATTATTTGATATACGAACAGGTGGCCGCGGGGAACGAGGTCGAGTCGAATCGAGAGTTTTCGCCCGGTTGACAATTTGTCATTTCACCGGGGGACGTATGCGGAGCCATGTGGTTCTGATGGCAGGAAACCGTCACCCGGGGCAGCCGGTGACAGGTGTTGATCCGCAACATCGAGCGCACCGGTATCCAGTCAGTTCAACTGAATCCTCTGGCCCCACGGCACCGGGGTGCGTCCCTTGACCAGCCAGAGCACCGGGTAGCACGGTTCCTGCTTCGGGAATTCACCTTCCGCATCGGTGAAATACACCAGCAGGTCCGGCGTGCATCCGGAGGCGTGCACCCAGTCGAACGCCGGCGTGAATCGGGTGCCGCCGCCACCGCGGATGTCAGCGGGCAATTCGAAGGTCTCCCACGGCTCGAAGAGCCACGGCGCGCCCGGCGACACCCGCGCATCGCAGGCCAGCAGGGTAATCCGGGCACGCACCTGCCCCTTGATGGCATCGACCTCGGAAACGAACTCGCGCATCTCCTCGCGCCGGATCGAGCCACTGGTGTCCAGCACCACCACCACGTCGATCTGTGAACTGCGCAGGCTGGGGAAGATGGCATCTCCTTCACGCCGCGACGGGCGCATGTAGCTGTAATCATCGCGGCTCACGGCGGTCATGTAGCGCGCCAGCAACATGCGCCACGGCAGTTGTGGCTGCAGCAGGTGGTCGACCAGCCGGCGCAGTGCAGCGCCGAGCTTGCCGGCCTGCATGGCCTGCTGCGCGGCCCCGGCCAGGCGTTGGCGCCATTGCACCGAGAGTTGTTCCTTCTCCTGCTCGCTGAGCGGTTCCGGGGGGCCCGCGGATTCCTCCGCACCTGCACCCGCACCGTCACCGCCCGGCTCCTGTGGCTGGTCCGCAGGGTCTTCCCGACCGGTGTGCGCGCGGGACTGGCTGTGACTTTCCTTCCCGTACAGATGCTGGTCGTGAGTCTGTTCCTCGGGATTCTCCTTGACCAGCGGATAGATCTCCTCGGCCATCATGCCCTCGAAGCCCACGTTGAACAGCGCACCCGGCACCGGCGTCATACCTTCGCGGATCAGGATCGGGTTGATGGCGAGATCACACGCCACGTCCCAGCGTTGCGCGTTGCGATGCTCGCGCCGCGCAAAGTGTGACAACGCGCAGTGCAGCGCCTCGTGCGCCAGCGCGAACTGGGTCTGTTCCAGCGACAGGCCCCCGATCCAGGCCGGGTTGTAATAGAACGCGCGTGCGTCGGTGCCGATGGTACTGCACCAGCGCGGGTCCGCCGCTCGCAACGGCATGCGCAGCACCAGCGCGCCCAGGAACGGGCGGTCGAGGATCAGCCGGGTGCGGGCCGCGGACAGCTTGGTTTCGACGGCGTCGGTCATGGGGAATAGTGTGCCACAGATAAGTAACCGGATGCCCGGTACCGGGCCAGTCTCGTCACTCGCCGCCCCCGGGCCTGTCCGGCCATTTTACTATCCCTCCCCTGCGGTTGGCCCGTCCGCTATCATGTCTTCGCAATTGCGCAGGTAGCGCCTGTTCGAAGCGAACACTCCGCCTGTGCCGGTGCAGGCTTCTCTCAACAATCCAGTTATATGCAGGGGGTACGATGAAATATATGCAGCGTTTACTCATCCTTTCACTGTTGCCGGCAGCGCTTGGCCTTGCGCCGGACAGCGCGGCCGCCGGTCAAACCGGCAAGGGAAATGCCCTGCTGGCACGCGGACAGTACGTTGCGCAGGAATCCGGTTGCAATGACTGTCATACCGAGGGTTATCTGATGTCTGAAGGCAAGGTACCTGTGAACCAGTGGCTGAAAGGATCCAGCTTCGGCTGGAACGGACCGTGGGGAACCACCTATGCATCGAACCTGCGCCTGTTCATGCAGAACCTGACGGAGGCACAGTGGCTCGAGACTGCCCACTCCCTCCGGCGCCGTCCGCCCATGCCGTGGTTCAACCTGAACAAGATGCACGACGACGACCTGCGCGCGCTCTATCATTTCGTTCGCTCGCTGGGCGATCCGGGCAAGCTCGCGCCCTCCTACCTGCCACCGGGCGTACAACCGCCCGCTCCCTTCGCAACTTTCCCGGCGCCACCGCCGGCAACTTAGGGGCGGAGCCCGAAAAGGGGCCGGATACACGTTTCCGGAACGAAAATGTATCCGGCCCCACTGCTGGGACGACACAGCGTCAGCTGTCGTACAGCATCACATCCGCCACGATGTTGGCCCAGCGCGAGAACTGCGGTACGGCAAAGATCTCCTGCCCGATGGCGCGATACATGTCGGACACCAGCATCACCCCCATCTCGCGCTGCGGAAAGGTGCCGGCATACTCGAGGATGTGGCCATAGACCAGCGCCGGTTCGGGCGCACTCTTCGCGCGGATGGCCCGTCCCACCAGCGCGGCGGCCACTGCGTACTGCAGGTCGGTTTCCTTCGGCACGCCCACCTTTTCGCCGCGTACGATGGCGTCGATGTCGGGCAGCTTGTCGAGGTTCTCCACGAACGCGGACAGCTCGATACCGGCCGCCGGCCCCACGCAGGCCTGCAGCGCGCCGGTCAGCAGTTCCTGCACGTCGCCGAACTTGTGCAGCGCGCGATGTGCGAATTCCCAGGAACGCGGAGACGGGAAGGCCACGGGGTTGTGCGCCGGATCGAACTCGAACAGCAGTTCCGGCCGGAAGCGCAGGAAGGCGATCAGCCGGTCGTCGATGTCGTGCGCATAGGCCCAGGCCACCCAGTCGTCGAGGTTCACGTCCACCTCGAAATGCGAAAAGCGGTTGGCCAGCGGTGCCGGCATGGTATAGGTGACGCCGCGGTCGCCCTGGCGATTGCCGGCGGCAAAGATCGCCCAGCCCACCGGCACGGTGTAGGCGCCGAGACGACGATCGAGGATCAGCTGATAGGCGGCAGCCGAGACACTGGGCGGCACCGAGGTGATTTCGTCCAGGAACAGGATGCCCTGCAGCCCGTGCCGCTCGGCGTCCGGCAGCATGGAGGGAACGGCCCACTCGACGCGGCCGTCGGCACGAAACGGGATCCCCCGCAGGTCGCTGGGTTCCATCTGCGAGAGCCGCACATCGATCACCGGCATGCCGTGCCGTTCCGCCACCTGCGCCACCATCTGCGACTTGCCCACACCCGGCGGCCCCCACAGCATCACCGGCGTGTGCTGGCCGTGGACGGCGGACTGGAATTCACGTTCGAGGACGGTCAGCAGCTGAACGGGACGCATGGGACGAGTGGACTCCGAAGGGTTACGACTGCGGCAGAACGCGCATTTTACGGGTTTTGACCGGCAAAATCATGGTGTCCGGCCCGCGCTCCCGGCGCAACGGACCGTTTCAGGAACGCGGGGGATGAAGCAGAAAATCCCGCAGTGCCACGCTGCCGGCAGCCGGTTGCTCCACCAGCCGGCGCGCCAGCGCGAACAGCGGGAAGCCGGACTCGTCGAACAGCGAGTACTGGCGCAGCATGGCCAGGGTGTGGATCCCCTCCCCCTGCAGGCCGGCCTCCCCGCGCACCAGTTGCGTCCCCAGCGCACGGTGATGCGATCCGGAACTGGTGGCGGTGGTCACCAGATCGCCCAGCCCCGCCAGGTCGCGCGCGGTTTCCCGCCGGCCACCCATCGCGGTCACGAGCGCTTCGAGTTCGGCCAGGGCCGCCACCACGAGATACCCGCGCGCATTGTCGCCCAGCCCGAGTGCATTGGCTGCACCGAACAGCATGGCATAGATATTCTTCAGCAACGAGGCCCAGGCGATGCCGTGCAGGTCACCGGAAGGCACGAGTGTCAGGGCGCTGCCGGCGTACAGTCCGGCGAGGCGCGCGTATACCGGCTGGCTCGACACGCCGGCCTGGGCGTAGCCCGGACGTCCCGCGCGGATTTCTTCCGCGATCATCGGGCCGTACAGCACGCCGAAGTCCCGCTGCCCCCCGTACACCTCGGTCAGGATGCGCGGCGCCGGCCGGGCCGCGGCGTCCAGGCCCTTGGCCACGGCCAGGGACACGCTGTGCCCGGACAGGTGCGGGAGTACGCGTGCGGCCAGTTGCGCGAGCGGGGTCACCGGCACCGTGTAGATCACGAACTCCGCGCCGGCCGCCGCCTCTTCCAGCACCACCGCTGGCCGCGCGGGCAGCGGGTGCCGGTTCCAGATCAGCAGGTCATGCCGCTCGCCGAGCAGGTGCTCCATGGCATGGCCCATCTCGCCATAGCCCACGACCAGTACCCGGCTGCGGGTTGCCATGCCGGAACGTGCTCAGTCCAGGAAGGAACAGCAGTAGTCGACGGGCTGGTGGACGCGGATGCGAAAGCTGGCGTCGCCCGGCACGCTGAACGAGCCGTTGCCGCCGAACTTCTGCCATTGCGGGTTGCCGGGCAACTGCACCTCCAGTTCGCCGGAGAGAATCTCCATCAGTTCCGGTGCACCGGTATTGAACTGGTACTCACCCGCCTGCATGAATCCGAGCGTCTTGGTCGACCCGTCGGCAAAGCGGATGGTGCGACTGACCACGTTGCCGTTGAAATACACGTTTGCCGGCTTGACGACCGTGACATTGCTGAATTCAGACATGAAGATTCCCCCGGCGCGCGTCGTGGCGAGCCCGGCGCGGGCGCCCGTCCGCGCCGGTCCGCATGCATGGTAACACCGGCACGGATGCGCGGGTACGCGGCGGGGACGCTCAGCGCAGCGGCGTCACCCGGCCGGTGGCCAGGTACTGCAGGTAGTCCGCAATGATCCGGTCGTGATCGAAGGCCAGCCGCGGGCAGTCCTGTGGCAGGTAGAGCGCGAGGTGCCTGGCATCGTCCGCGGCGCATGGCTCACCGCGGGCCTCGGCGATGTAGACCGGGGTCACGGTGTGACCCCGCGGATCGCGTGCCGGGTCGGAATAAATGCCCAGCAGGCATTTCAGCCGCACCTCCAGCGAGGTTTCCTCGCGCGCTTCGCGCGCGGCCGCGGTTTCCAGGGTCTCCCCGACGTCGACGAAACCGCCGGGGATCGCCCAGCCATGGGGCGGGTTGCGCCGTTCGATCAGTACGATGGGACGGCCGGGCCGGTCGGCCATTTCGATGATGGTGTCGACGGCCAGCGCGGGGGTAACGGGCCGGTTCACCGGGTGTCTCCCTGCTTGAAGCGGTGAATGAGCCGGCGCATGCGCTTGTCCGGACGGCGCGCCCGCTGCGTGACGTCGTGGCCTTCCAGCTTGCGTTGCGCATACAGCGCGTGCCGGGCCGCGCTGCTCTGCTCCGATTCCGTGTACAGGGTGCGCGCATCAGTCGCCGGACGCCGCTGGCTGGACAGGCGCTGCACGGTGAGCTCGAAGCGGTACGGGCCCTTCTGGATGGTCAGCACGTCGCCGGTGACCAGCTGGCGCGAGGGCTTGATACGGCTGCCGTTGCAGTGCACCTTGCCGCCGTTGATGGCGTCGGTGGCCAGGGCGCGGGTCCTGTAGAAGCGTGCCGCCCACAGCCACTTGTCGATGCGCATGGATTCACCGCTGCCGCGAGTCATGCCCGCATTCTCGCGCACTGCCCGGCGAAATTCCAAGCCGGCCCGCGCACCGCCCCGGACACCGGCCGGGTTACGACTGGCGAGATGCCGGTAACTGCTGCGCGGCCAGGCCGGCGTGTGCCGCTGCGAGGAACTGTGCATAGGGCAAGGCACCGTCAAGCCGGTGCCGTTCGCTGAAAAACACCGTGGGAGTGGCACGCACCCCGGCCTGTCCGGCCATGGCGAGATGTTCCTGCAGGCGCTTCGCGATGCGGGGATCGGACCAGGCCTGGTCCGGCTGTGCGGCGGGCAGCCCGCATTCCGTGGCCAGTTGCCGCAGCACGGCCTCGTCCCCGATATCCAGTCCGTCGACAAAATACGCCTCGAACAGGCGGCGATGCAGGTGGTAAAACACGTCCGCCCCGGCCCGCTTGGCGGCCTCGGCCAGTTGCAGGGCCTTGCGTGAATTGACGTTCCGTGCGAGTGGCCGCAGGGTCACCCCCTCCTCGGCGGCCAGCTGCCGCAGGTTGTCCATCATCTGCTGCCAGCGTTCGCGCCCGTAACCGAGCGCCCCGACCGGCGTGCCCTCGGGCGGCGTCTCCGGGTGGATCTCGATCAGCATCCAGTTGATCCGCAGGTCGAATTCCGCGCGCAGCCGTGCCAACCGCAGGTCGCCGATATAGCAGAACGGGCAGATATAGTCGGAGAAGACCGAGGCCAGCAGGACGGGTTTGGAGTTTGTTGACATGCCATCCCCGAGAAAAGAAGCCCCCTCCCGGACGCGGGAGGGGAAGCGATCGAGCGCTGGCACCACAAGTACCGGCTGTCGGTCGTTGGGAGTCGTCAGTTAGTCAACGACTGGAGCAGAAGGTTCACCCGGTTGACGAATGCCACGGGGTCTTCCAGCCGTCCACCCTCGCTCAGCAGGGCCTCGTCGAACAGGATCGCGGACCAGTCGGCGATGGCGGCCGGGTCATCCAGGGTCCGCAGGCGGCTGACCAGTGCATGCCCCGGATTGATCTCCAGTACCGGCCGGCTCACCGGCACCTCGTGGCCGGCCTGTTTCAGCAATTGCTGCATGTGGACCGCCATGTCGTGCTCGCCGGCCACCAGGCAGGACGGGGAATCGGTGAGTCGCTGGCTGATCCGGACCTCGCTGACGCGCTCGCCCAGGGCTTCCTGCATCTGCTTCACCAGGTCGGCGTATTCGCCCTCGGTCTTCTTTGCCTCCGCCTGTTCCTGTCCGTCCGCCAGCTGGTCCAGATCGAGCTCGCCGCGCGCCACCGAGGCCAGCGGCTTGCCGCTGTATTCGTTGAGGTGCGCAACCAGCCATTCATCCACCCGGTCGGACAGCAACAGCACCTCGATCCCCTTGCGGCGGAAGATCTGCAGGTGCGGGCTGTTCCTGGCCGCGCTAAAGCTGTCCGCCGTCACGTAGTAGATCTTTTCCTGGCCTTCCTTCATGCGCCCGATGTAGTCGTCCAGCGCAACCGACTGCTGCTCGCTGTCGAGATGCGTACTGGCAAACCGCAACAACTTCGCGACCCGTTCGCGGTTGGCGAAATCCTCGCCCGGACCTTCCTTCAGTACCCGGCCGAACTGGGCCCAGAACTTCGCGTATTGTTCCGGCTCGTTCGCCGCCATCGACTCCAGCATGCCGAGCACCTTCTTGACGGAGCCACCGCGGATGGTTTCGATCAGCCGGTTGTGCTGCAGGATCTCGCGCGACACGTTCAGCGGCAGGTCGCTGGAATCGACCAGGCCACGCACGAAGCGCAGGTAGTAGGGCATCAGCTGTTCAGCGTCATCCATGATGAATACGCGGCGCACGTACAGCTTGATACCATGGCGGCTGTCGCGGTCATACAGGTCGAACGGCGCACGCGCCGGTATGTAGAACAGCGAGATATAGGACTGCGCCCCCTCGACGTGGCTGTGCACCCACTGCATCGGGGTGTCGAAATCATGGGCCACGTGCTTGTAGAACTCGGTGTATTCCGCGTCGCTGATCTCGCTGCGCGGCCGCGTCCACAGCGCGGAGGCCTTGTTGACGACCTCGTATTCCTGTGCCTGCCCTGCCTCGTCCTTGCCGGTCGCGGTCTGTTGCATCTCGATCGGCAGCGGGATGTGGTCGGAATACTTGTGAATGATGTTGCGCAGGCGGTGGTCGTCGAGGAACTCGTCCTCGCCCTCGCGCAGGTGCAGCACCACCTCGGTGCCGCGCACCGCGCGCTCGACCGTCTCCAGTGTAAAGCTGCCGTCCCCGCCCGAGCTCCAGCGCACGCCCTGGCCGGCGGGCAACCCGGCGCGACGCGTGGTCAGCGTGACCTTGTCCGCGACGATGAAGGCGGAATAGAACCCGACGCCGAACTGACCGATCAGCTGGGTGTCCCGGGCCTGGTCGCCGGTCAGCGATTCGAAGAACTGGCGCGTGCCGGATTTGGCGATAGTGCCGACGTTCTCGACCACCTCGTCGCGCGACATGCCGATGCCGGTGTCGGTCACGCTGACCGTGCGCGCCTCCCTGTCGTAGTCGACGCGGATCAGCAGGCGGGTATCGCCGTCGTACAGGCCGTCGTTGCCCAGCGCCTCGAATCGCAGCTTGTCACAGGCGTCGGATGCGTTCGAGACGAGCTCACGCAGAAAGATGTCCTTGTTGGAGTACAGCGAGTGGATCATGAGGTTCAGCAGCTGCTTCACCTCGGCCTGGAATTCCAGGGTTTCCTTTTGTGCATCAACCGACATGCGGGTCTCCTTCTGAATGCAGCAAGCCATGCAGATGGGGTGCCTGGCAGCGAATTTCAAGACGTGATGGCGCCCTCGTGGTGCAGCAGCCAGCGTTTGCGTTCCAGTTCGCGGCCGGCGGTCTGGCCGGCATAACCGCCGATCCCCGCGGCACCGACGACCCGGTGACAGGGCACGAAGACCGGCACCGGGTTACGGCGGCAGGCGTTGCCGATGGCGCGCGCCCCGCTGCCGAGCAGGGCCGCCAGTTCGCCGTAGGTCCGCACCTCGCCGCAGGGTATGCTGCGCAGCGCCTGCCAGACGCGCAGCTGGAACGCCGTGCCCTGCAGGTGCAGCGGCAGCTCGTCCGCCAGCGCTCCGCCGTAGCGGAAGTAGCGCTGCAGGGTCCGCGCCACGCGGCGGGCGGTCGCCCCGTGCAGCGGGCGTATACGGGTGCGCGGCGGCAGGAAATCCATGCGCTGGATGGCGGCACCGTCCAGCACCACGCCCAGCTTGCCGAGCGGTGAATCCACGATCATCTGATACGGGTCGGACATGCGCATCACCTCGCTGTACAAGGCACAACGGGCACCCATTCCTGGATGCCCGTTGCCGCCGGAACCACCATCGACCCGCCCCACGCTCAGGAGAGCTTTTCCTTGATGCGGGCGGACTTGCCGGACAGGTCACGCAGGTAGTAGAGCTTGGCACGGCGCACATCGCCCCTGCGCTTGACCTTGATCGAGCCGATCGAGCGGCTGTGGGTCTGGAACACGCGCTCGACGCCTTCGCCGTGGGAGATCTTGCGTACGGTGAAGGCGGAGTTCATGCCGCGATTGCGCTTGGCGATCACGACGCCTTCGAAGGCCTGCAGGCGTTCACGTTCGCCCTCCTTCACCTTCACTTCGACCACCACGGTGTCGCCGGGGCTGAACTCCGGGATGTCCTGGCGCATCTGTTCCTGTTCAAGCTGCTTGATAATGTTACTCATGGCTCGATCCTCTGTGTCCAATATAGGCGATTGATCACTCAATTGCCCGCTTCGTGTTCCTGAATGAACTCGTCCAGCAATGCCTGCTGCACGGCGTCCAGTCGCAGCTCCGCCAGCAGGTCGGGGCGGCGCAGCCAGGTTCGTCCCAGTGCCTGCTTGCGGCGCCAGCGCCGGATCAGCTCGTGGTTACCGCCCAGCAATTCCGCCGGCACCGTCAACCCCTCCACCTGCTCCGGCCGCGTGTAGTGCGGGTAGTCCAGCAGGCCGTCCATGAAGGAATCCTCCTGCGCGGACTCCGCGTCGCCCAGGGCATTCGGCAACAGGCGGGTCACGGCATCCATCACGACCAGCGCCGGCAACTCTCCACCGCTCAGCACGTAGTCGCCGATGGACAGCTCCGCGTCGACTTCGAGGGTGATCACGCGCTCATCGACCCCCTCGTAGCGGCCGGTCACCAGGATGACCCGCTCGCTCTGTGCCAGTGCATGCGCCCGTGCCTGGGTAAAGCGTGCGCCCTGCGGTGTCAGATAGATCACCGGGGCCCGCACTCCGGCCTGGCGCGCCGCACGGATGGCCGCAACCAGCGGCTGTACCTGCATGACCATGCCCGGCCCGCCACCATAGGGCCGGTCATCCACGTTGCGGTGACGGTCCGTGGTGTACTCACGCGGATTCCACGTCACCAGCTCCAGCAAACCCGCATCCAGCGCACGCCCCTGGATCCCGTACCCGCTGAGTCCGCGCAGCATGTCGGGAAACAGCGTGACCACGTCGAATCGCATGGCCGGGCGACTCAGAAGTCCGGATCCCAGTCGACCCGGATCGCGCCGGCATCCAGGTCCACCGACCGGATCACCTGCCCGCTGAGATACGGGACGAGGTGCTCCCGATCCCCGCGCACGACCATGACGTCGTTCGCACCGGTTTCGATCAGGTGCTCGACCTTGCCGAGCAGCACGCCGGTCACGGTGATCACGTCCAGCCCGATCAGGTCGCTCCAGTAGTATTCGTCCCGGCCGGCGGCTGGCAACTGGCTGCGCGGGATGCCGATCTCGGCGCCACTCAGCCGGCTGGCTGCATCCCGGTCCGCACAGTCTTCCAGTTGCACCACCAGGCCCTTGCCGTGGAGCCTGCCCTGCAGCACACGGACCGTCCGCCAGCTGCCACGTTGCCGCAGATACCAGACCGGATATTCCAGCAGGCCACCTTGCTGCGCCGTCCAGGGTGCGACATGCACCCAGCCCTGGACGCCGTACGGCGCGGCCACCTGACCCATCACCAGCAGGCGATCCGCCTCTGCGTCGCCTGCTTCCTGACCGGACATCGGACCCGCGCAACCGGATTATTGCGCCGGTTGCTCCTTGAGCAGTTGCGCAACGCGCTCCGAAAGCGTGGCACCCTGGCTGGTCCAGTGCGACGCCCGCTCGCTGTCGATCCGCAGCCTCACCTCACCACCGGTGGCCACCGGGTTGAAGAAGCCGATCCGTTCGATGTAGCGACCGTCGCGACGATTCCGGCTGTCGGTGACCACGATGTGGTAGAACGGGCGCTTCTTGGCGCCGCTGCGTGACATTCTGATCGTCACCATATCTCGAGTTACCCTCTGTACGGTTACCCGTGGACGCACCACGGAATCCGCTGGTTGAAAGCCGCGCAATTCTACGCGATTTCGCGAAAATGTGAAGTGAAAGCGCGGGACTGGCGCGCGCGCGCGGACCCTGCGCGGTGCGCGGCTCCGCTGCGGGGAAATTGTCGAAATTGGTTACACACGGGATCGCCTCGCCCCAGAACCGTGCGGAATCTTTATAGCCATTTGTTTAACAAAGTAATAATTCAGAAACACCCGGAAGCCATCGCGGCGCCCGGATGTCGGCATTTCTTACACAGCCCGCCCCGGTGCGCGGATCTTGACACCGTTGGAGATATCAACCGTTTAGTTATCAGGAGGTTCTGGAGTCTGGCATCGCAATTGCAGTTAACCACGCGAGCCCCAACAAAACATACACCGGGGGGGAGTACCAGAAGAAAAGAACAACAGCTCATTGCACAACAAGAAGCTGAATTGCGCGACGGGTATGCACTACAAGAACGACGATACAAAACCATAACAAGCCGGATATCCGGACAGCGCAGCGTTTGACGGTGGCCCAGGCCACCGTTTTTATTTGTCTGGACGCCGGCCAGCCGGCCCGCTCAGAACGGCAATCCGGGCAACCCCTTGCCCTGCAGGCCACGGATCAGCTTGGCCATGCCGCCGCGGGACATCTTTTTCATCATTTTCTGCATCTGCATGTGCTGCTTGAGCAGGCGGTTGACGTCCTGGACCTGGGTGCCGGAGCCACCGGCAATCCGCCGGCGCCGTGACCCGTTGATGATGCCCGGATTGGTCCGTTCCCGCGCGGTCATGGAATTGATGATCGCCTTCATCCGGTGCACCTGGCGGTCATCGCCCATGACGTTCTTCGGCAGTTGCCCCATGCCGGGCAGCTTGTCCATCAGGCCGGACAGCCCGCCCATGCTCAGCATCTGGTCGAGCTGGTCCCGGAAATCGTTCATATCGAAACCCTTACCCGTGGTGAGTTTTTTGGTCAGGCGGGTGACGGCCTCCTTGTCGACCTTCTGCTGGGCCTCCTCGACCAGGCTGAGGACATCGCCCATGCCGAGGATACGCGAGGCAAGCCGGTCGGGGTAAAAGGGTTCCAGCGCCGCCGTCTTTTCGCCGACACCGAGAAACTTGACCGGCTTCCCGGTAATCGCGCGAATCGACAGCGCAGCACCGCCACGGGCGTCGCCATCGGTCTTGGTCAGCACCACCCCGGTCAGGGGCAGCGCTGCGTTGAAGGTGCGTGCGGTATTGGCCGCGTCCTGGCCGGTCATGCTGTCCACCACGAACAGGGTCTCGACCGGCTGCACGGCCGCGTGTATCCGCTGGATCTCGTCCATCATTGCCGTGTCGATATGCAGGCGCCCGGCCGTATCCACGATCACCACGTCGACGAGCTGGCGGCGGGCCTGCGCCAGGGCATCCGTGGCGATGGTGACCGGGTCCTGGTCGGGGCGGCTGGGGAAAAACACCGCGCCGACCTCGCCGGCCAGTGTCTGCAACTGGTCGATGGCCGCCGGCCGGTACACGTCACAGCTGACGACCAGCACCGTCTTCTTCTCGCGCTCGCGCAGCAGGCGGGCCAGCTTCGCGGTACTGGTGGTCTTGCCGGAGCCCTGCAAGCCGGCCATCAGGATCACGGCCGGCGGTCGCACGTTCAGGTTCAGCGCATCGTTGGCATCGCCCATGACGTGCACGAGTTCGTCGTGCACCGCCTTGACCAGCACCTGTCCCGGGGTCAGGCTCCTGAGCACATCGCGGCCCAGGGCCTGCTCACGCACGCGCTCGATGAAGTCCTTGACCACGGGCAGCGCGACATCGGCCTCCAGCAGGGCCATGCGCACGTCGCGCAATGCCTCGCGGATATTGTCCTCGCTGAGGCGGCCCTGCCCGCGCAGGTTGCGGATGGTCCGGGAGAGACGCTCGGTCAGGTTGTCAAACATGATGGCAGGATTCCGGGGGCTGATGCGGCTTCACTGGCAGGCATTATAACGGTATTCCGGCAGGGCGGCAGCGTGGAGCGTGGCACTTCAATGCCCGCAACAGTTATGCGATCATGCCGCCATGATACCGATGTTGCCCGGCTTTCTCTCCATCATCCTGTACGCGCTGGTCACCTACCAGCTGGCAAGTCGCCTGGTGCGTGGTTCCCTGTCCCTGCATTGCCAGCGCCGGCAGATCCTGCTGACCGGTTTCGCCGCCGTCATCATCCATGCCGTCTTTCTGTATCCCGCCGTGGTTGCCGTAAACGGCCTGAACCTGTCCTTTTTCAATGCCCTGTCGGTGGTGGCCCTGACCACCGTCCTGCTGCTGCTGGTGTCCTCCCTGTTCCAGCCGGTGGAAAACCTGGGCATCGCCGTATTCCCGCTGGCGGCCTGCAGCAACATGCTGGTACTGCTCTACCCGACCGAACGGGTCATTACCAGCGACTCTTCCTGGCAACTCGACTTTCACATCCTCACCTCCCTGCTGGCGTACAGCATTCTCGGCCTGGCGGCGCTGCAGGCCATCCTGCTGACGATCCAGGACCGGCAGCTGCGCAACCACCGGCCCGGCGGCTTCGTCCGCACCCTGCCGCCACTGGCCGTGATGGAATCCCTGCTGTTCCAGATGATCGCCACGGGGTTCGCGCTGCTCACCCTGGCGCTGGTGACCGGCGCACTGTTCCTGGAGGACATCTTCGCCCAGCACCTGGTGCACAAGACCACGCTGTCCATCATGGCCTGGCTGGTATTCGGCGTGCTGCTGTGGGGACGCTGGCGTTTCGGCTGGCGTGGACGGATCGCGCTGCGCTGGACCATCGGCGGTTATATCTTCCTGATGCTGGCCTATTTCGGCAGCAAGTTCGTGCTGGAACTGATCCTGCACCGCTGACCCGCCCCGCGCCTGACAAGGCGTACGCTTTTCCGTACACTACCGGCACGACCCGTCTCAGGAGGCTGTCCCCGTTTGGACGACATTCCGCTTTCCGTTCTGATCGCCGCCTTGCTGTTCCTGATTCTGCTCTCGGCATTCTTCTCGGGCTCCGAAACCGGGCTGATGACGCTCAACCGCTACCGCCTGCGCCACCTGGCGGAACAGCGCCACCCCGGGGCCATGCGCGCGCAAAAACTGTTGCAGCGCCAGGACCGGCTGATCGGCCTGATCCTGCTCGGCAACAACCTGGCCAATATTCTCGCCTCCATCCTGATGACGCTGATCGCGCTGCGCATCCGCAATGACGCAGGTTTCGTGTTCGCTTCCGGCATGGTGCTGACGGTGGTGGTGCTGCTGTTCGCCGAGGTCACGCCAAAAACGCTGGCCGCGCTGCGCCCGGAACGCATCGCCTTCCCGTCGTCGTATGTCTACGTTCCCCTGATGTGGGTGATGTACCCTTTCGTGTGGGCGGTGAACGGTGTCGCCAACGGGCTGCTGCGGAGTATCGGCGTCTCGCCGGAAGACGGCAGCTCGCAGGCTCTCACCCGGGAAGAACTGCGCAGCGTGGTGATGGAGGCCGGCGCGATGATTCCGGAACGCCACCAGTCGATGCTGCTCAACATCATCGACCTGGAAAAAGTCACCGTGGAAGACATCATGGTGCCGCGCAACGAGATCACCGGCATCGATATCAACGAAGACATCGACATGATCGTCAAGCGGCTGGGTGACAGCCAGTACACCCGCATGCCGCTGTTTCAGGAAAACATCGATCACGTCATCGGCATCCTGCACATGCGCAACATCCTGCCCCTGCTCTACCGCGGTGAACTCGACCACGAGGCACTGAAGCGCGCCGCCCGCGAACCCTACTTCATCCCGGAGAGCACCACGCTCAACCGGCAGCTGCTGAATTTCCAGGGCATGCGCCGCCGCATCGGCTTTGCCGTGGATGAATACGGCGATATCCAGGGACTGGTCACCATGGAGGACATCCTCGAGGAAATCGTCGGCGAGTTCACCTCGGACCCGTCGTCCCAGTTCGATGAAATCCTGGCACAGGAGGACGGCACCTGGCTGGTGGACGGCTCGGTCAGCATCCGCGCCCTGAACAGTGCCTTGCGTATGAACCTGCCCATCGACGGGCCCAAGACCCTGAACGGCCTGATTATCGAGGAACTGGAAATGATCCCGGAACCCAACACCAGCCTGCTGCTGGAAGGACACCCGGTCGACGTCCTGCAAATCCGCGAGAACATGGTCAAGACCGTGCGCATTCACCCGCATTGGCAAGGACCGGACCAACCGCCGGCGCAGGCGTGAATGGCTGCGCACGGGGTGTGGCCCGGGGCCTGTACCGGCAATGTTCCCGGGCGGGACGGGCCGACCGCAAGTACTGCCGGGCAATACCGGAGTTCGCATGGCGAATCTGCTGTTCAATCCGGAAGTCATCGCCGGCAACCGCATCCGGGCACAACCCGGTGCCTGGCTGCGCGCGCTGCCGCGGGACCGGCAGATTGCCGAGGTCAGCGCCTTCCTGGCATGGGCGGAACGCGAGGTACGCGAGAACAGCGCGCCGCAGGCCCGTGCCGAGGCCGAGGTCGGGATCGCCACCGCGCGCGAATTCCTGGACAAGTTGGGCGCGCAATCACCCGTGATCACCGCCGCGAGGAGACCACCACAACGTGACGAACAGGATCCACAAGAGTGACGAGGAGTGGCGTGCGGAGCTGACCCCGGAGCAGTACGAGGTCACCCGCCACCACGGCACGGAACGGCCGTTCACCGGGGAATACCTGCACTGCAGTGACGCCGGCACCTACACCTGCGTGTGTTGCGGTGCCGAGCTGTTTCGTTCCGCGGACAAGTTCGATTCCGGCAGCGGCTGGCCCAGTTTCCTGCGCGCGGGCAACCACGAAAACATCCGCACCCGCACCGACACCAGCCACGGCATGGTACGTACCGAGGTGCTGTGCGCACGTTGCGACGCCCACCTCGGTCACATGTTCGATGACGGCCCGGCCCCGACCGGCCAGCGCTACTGCATCAACTCGCTGTCGCTCGATTTCCGGAAATCCTGAACCTGCCATCCACGCCCCGCACAACCGGCTGCGGCTGTGCGCATCCGCACCGGCAGGCGGTGGCTAGGACAATCCGGACACCGCGTCCAGCAACTGGGCAAGACTGCTCACCGCGATCACCTCCAGGTCACGGAGCGCCTTTTTCGGCTGGTTGGCCGCCGGGATGATCGCCGTTTGGTAGCCGTGCTTGGCCGCTTCGTGCAGGCGCTCCTGCCCGTTCGGGACCGGGCGCAGCTCTCCGGACAAGCCCACCTCGCCGAACACGATCAGGTGTTCCGGCAAGGGGCGATTGCGGAAACTGGACAGCACGGCCAGCAGCACCGCCAGGTCGGCTGCCGTTTCGCCGACCCGCACCCCGCCGACCACGTTGACGAACACGTCCTGGTCGCCCAGTGCCAGTCCGCCGTGCCGGTGCATCACCGCAAGCAGCATGGACAGGCGGTTCTGTTCCAGTCCCAGTGTGACCCGCCGTGGATTGCCGAGCTGGCTGTGATCCACCAGCGCCTGCACCTCGACCAGCAGGGGCCGCGTCCCTTCCCACGTCACCATGACCACGCTGCCCGGCACGGCCTGTTCATGGCGCGAAAGGAAGATCGCCGAGGGATTGTGTACCTCACGCAGGCCACCCTCGGTCATCGCGAACACGCCCAGCTCGTTGACCGCACCGAAGCGGTTCTTGATGGCACGCAGGATCCGGAAGCGGTCTCCGGCATCGCCTTCAAAGTACAGCACCGTGTCGACCATGTGCTCGAGCACGCGCGGACCGGCCAGCGCACCCTCCTTGGTCACGTGTCCGACCAGGAACAGTGCGGTCCCGGTCTGTTTTGCGAAGCGCACCAGCTGCGCCGCGCATTCCCGCACCTGGGCAACCGAGCCGGGCGCCGACTGCAGGGCCTCCGTGTAGAGGGTCTGGATCGAGTCGAGCACCATGACCTGCGGCCGTAGCCGGTCCGCCAGTGCCAGCACCCGCTCCATCGACGTCTCGGACAGCAGGTCCAGCGCTCCGCCCTCGATGCCCAGGCGGGCCGCGCGCAAGGCGACCTGTTGCGGGGATTCCTCACCGGTGACGTAGAGCGAAGGTACGGAGGCGGACAGGATGGCCAGTGCCTGCAGCAGCAGGGTGGACTTGCCGATGCCCGGGTCACCGCCAATCAGGACCACCGAACCCGGCACCAGGCCACCACCGAGCACCCGGTCCAGCTCGCCCAGTCCGACCGAGTTGCGCGCCAGCCCCTCGGGGCATACCGCGGACAGTTTCATCACCTGTGGTGCCACGGCACCGGCGTAGCCGGCATGGCGTGATGTGTCTGCCGGCTGGAGCGCTACCACCTCTCCCAGGGTGTTCCAGCCACCGCAATCGGGACACCGGCCCGCCCACTGTGGCGTTGTAGCACCGCAGGCACTGCAGCAATAGGTAGTCTTCGGTTTTGCCATGGGGCCGAGAGAGTACCCGGAACGCTGCGCGCAGTCACCCGCCACGGCCGGCAGGCTGGCCGTCGGCTTGCGGACTACCGAAAAAACACCGGGGATTGCCCCCGGTATTGCAGAGAGCCTCTGTATGGTTCTCTGTCAGACCGGACCGATCAGTTCGGCATGCACGTTGTGGGCGTGCACATGGCCCAGCACTTCGCGGGAGTTGATCTGATCCCGGTCATACTGCACCAGCATCAGGTGCCAGCGCAGCGGGCAGAATTCCGCCGATTCGATGCCGACGGTATTCACCAGGTTATCCACCAGTGCCTTGCGTTCCCCGTCTCCCAGCGTCTCGTCGACATGGACCACAATCTCGACGTGGTTCGCGGATTGCCTGATCATACTTGCTGCTGTCTGTGCCATGATCTTCATCCTCCTCGTTGCACTCCCCACTATCCATCCTGCTCCACACCTGTCTGGATCAATCCTGAAGCGCCCGGCCGGCCGGGCATCCACCAGGTGACTGCGGCATCGGTCACCTCGCTGCCCGAGGTCCGTTCGTCCTCCTGCTTCCCGGCACCTGCATCGTCCTGCTGCCTGCGGCCAGTCGTACACCGCTTCCCCTCGCGCTGTCCAGCCGCTCAGCGGCCGGTACCACGTCCTGCTCCTGCATCCTCGTGTTCAGCAGGCGGTGCCCCGCACCAGGGAGGTATACCCGGGATACGTGCCTGGCAGCGGGACCGCCCCGGTGGCAATCACCCGGCAGCGCCATGACGAGTCTCCGGAAAACGCCGGCAGGGGCACCCCGTCCGCGCGGGGCACGGATGCCTTGAGCCGTTCCAGATGTCCTGCCAGGCGGCAAGCCTGCCGGATGGAAATCACGGGTGGTTGCACGTACGTCGAGCGCCGGCTTGTGCTGCCCCGTGCTGCGGTGTATTCCATCTCCCCCCCTTGATTGTCAAATTAATGACGAAAAGGGAATACAGCTCGACAATTCAACAACCCGAATAATTGCGATTCGCACACAGTGTTCGTGTAAAGCTAGTCGTTGCGGCGGGGAAATCAAGGCAGACAATTGGCCTAGTCCAAATGGCCAAATTGCAGTTCAGCGGCATTCGTAGCTGACGCGGCGATTCACGCCGCACAGCAGTTCGTAGGCTATCGTCGCGGAGGAGCGGGCGACCTCATCCACCGGCAACCCGTCTCCCCACAGGATGACCTCGTCACCGGGACGTGCTTCCGTCCCGCTACCCAGGTCGACACACAGCATGTCCATGGATACGCGCCCGGACAGGACCACGCGCCGGCCCCCGACCCGTACCGGTGTGCCGGAGCGGGCATGGCGCGGATAGCCGTCACCGTAGCCCAGGGCCACCACACCGATGTGCGTGTCGCGTTCACAGACCCAGTCCCCGCCGTAGCCGACGGGATCGCCCCGGCGCCGGGCGTGCACGGCAATCAGCTCGCTGCGCAGTGTCATGGCCGGCTGCAGTCCCAGCTCCGCGGCACTGCGGCCGGCAAACGGGGAACTGCCGTACAGCATGATACCGGGGCGCACCCAGTCGGCGTGGGTCGCCGGCCAGGCCAGGATTGCTGCGGAGTTGGCCAGCGAACACTCCGTCGCGCTGTCCCGCGGCAGCGCGTCGAAACACGCGAGCTGGTCGGCGGTGGCGCGCTGGTCCGGTTCGTCCGCACGCGCGAAGTGCGTCAGATAGCGGATCGTGCCGACCCCCGCCACGGTGGACAGGCGGCGTGCCACAGCGGGTACGTCCCCGGGGGGGAATCCCAGGCGGTGCATCCCGGTATCGACTTTCAGCCAGCAGTCGAGCCGGCGCCCGGCCGGCACCCTTTCCAGCATCGGCAACTGGTGCGCGGCATGCACCACCACGTCCAGCCGGTAGGCGGCGGCCAGGGTGGCATCGCCGGCGTCGAACAGGCCTTCGAGCAACACGATGCGATGATCGCAGCCGGCTTCCCGCAGCGTGATGGCCTCCTCCAGACCGGCCACGGCAAACGCGTCCGCCTGCTCCAGGGCCTGGGCCACCGGAACCAGGCCATGGCCGTAGGCATTGGCCTTGACCACGGCCATCACGCGGCTGCGTGGTGCGGCCTCCTTGACGCGGACCAGATTATGACGGAGACGGGCGAGGTGGATCTGCGCACGGGCAGGACGGGTCATTCAAAATCACCGCCACCGTAGTAGCTGTCGCGTGCGCAGTTCTCGAAACGGGTGAACTGGCCCCGGAAGGTCAGCGATACCTTGCCAATCGGGCCATTGCGCTGCTTGCCGATGATGATCTCCGCCAGGCCCTTGTGCGGGCTGTCCTCGTGGTACACCTCGTCGCGGTAGATGAACATGATGACGTCGGCATCCTGCTCGATGGCGCCGGATTCGCGCAGGTCCGACATCACGGGACGTTTGTCCGTGCGCTGCTCGAGACTGCGGTTCAGCTGGGACAGCGCGATCACGGGCACTTCCAGTTCCTTGGCCAGCGCTTTCAGGTTGCGCGAGATTTCGGAGATCTCGGTGGCCCGGTTCTCGCGTGTGTTCAGCACCTGCATCAGCTGCAGGTAATCGATCACGATCAGGCCGAGGTTATGCTCGCGCTTGAGCCGGCGGGCGCGGGCACGCAGTTCCACCGGAGTCAGCGCCGGTGTGTCGTCGATGAAGATCGGCGCTGCATCGAGCAGGCTGACCGCCGAGGTCAGCCGTGGCCAGTCATCATCGTCCAGCTTGCCGGTACGGATCTTGTGCTGGTCGATGTGCCCGAGCGAGGACATCATGCGCAATGCCAGGTGTTCACCGGGCATTTCCATG
This sequence comes from uncultured Ectothiorhodospiraceae bacterium, assembly GCA_964443845.1. Classification (GTDB taxonomy): domain Bacteria; phylum Pseudomonadota; class Gammaproteobacteria; order UBA9214; family UBA9214; genus UBA9214. Next base: position 2,804 of record CAYUFA010000012.1, on the reverse strand, counting down.
CTGAAGATGGCCACCGGGATCTGGTCCTTGATCGCCGCATGTTCGGCGAAATTCACCGCCAGGGTCGTCTTGCCCATCGATGGCCGCCCGGCGACGATGATGAGATCGGAGGGTTGCAGTCCCGCGGTCATGTTGTCGAGGTCCGTGAAACCGGTGGATACACCGGTGATCGCGTCATCCTGCTGGAACAGCATGTCGATACGATCGACCGCGGCCGCCAGCAGCGAGCGGATGTTGCGGAATCCGCGCTTGCCGCGCTTGCCCTGCTCGGCAATCTCGAACACCAGCTTTTCGGCGTTGTCCAGCAGTGCCGTGGAGTCCCTGCCCTCCGGCACGAAGCCACTGCTGGCAATCTGGTTACCGACGCTGATCAGTTGCCGCATCACGGAGTTCTCGCGCACGATCTCCGCGTAAGCCTTGATGTTCGCCGCGCTCGGGGTGTTCTGCGCCAGACCGCCCAGCGCGGTCAGCCCGCCCACGTCGTCCAGCAACCGGTTCTGGTCCAGCCACTCGGACAGGGTCACCGCGTCGAGCGGCTGGTTGCGCTCGGCCAGCTGCGCGATGGCGCGGAAGATCAGGCGGTGATCACGGCGGTAGAAGTCTTCTTCGCTGACGGTGTCGGCGACCGTGTCCCAGCTGGTGTTATCGAGCATCAAACCGCCGAGTACCGCCTGTTCGGCCTGGATGGAATGTGGCGGCACCTTGAGGCCGCTCGAATCGGCCTGGAGTATATCTGCGCTACGAAGTGATTCCGCCATCGGTGCTGTTATCTGGGATGGGTGCTGTTATCTGGGATGTGTAATCGCCAACCCGGGATTGCTTGATATCACAAACCGCCGCACAGCACACCATTGCACATTCGGCGTATTTGTGCGTTTCACCGCTCGCTGGCGAGCAACCGCTCCCGGTGCTGCCGGGAGCGGTCTTCGTTGCTGTCGGTTTACAGTGTGTTGCGCCGGATTGTGATCAGCCGGGTGATTATTCGGAAGTGATGACCAGCCTGATCATGGCGTCGACATCGCTGTGCAGATGCAACTCCACGTCGTACTCCCCGACCTGACGGTAGACACCGCTCGGCAGACGCACCTCGTGGCGCTCCACGGGAATGCCGGTGGCAGTGATCGCCTCGGCGATATCGGCGGTTCCGACAGAGCCGAACAGCTTGCCTTCCTCGCCGGCCATTGCGGCTATCGTGATCTGCAGGTCGGCAAGCCGGTCACGGCGCGCCTCGGCGCTCGCCAGTACCTCGGCCGCAGCCTGTTCCAGTTCCGCGCGCCTGGCCTCGAACGCCGCGATGTTTGCCGGCGTGGCCGGCGTGGCCTTGCCCTTTGGCAGCAGGTAGTTTCTGCCATAGCCCGGCTTGACCTTGACCCTGGCACCCATCGGACCCAGGTTACTGACCTTCTCCAGCAGGATAACTTCCATTGGCAACCTCTTCTGTCAGTCTTGTTTACGGTTTGCAGCGCGCCGTGCCTGGCGGCCACGAAAATCGATCCAGGTATCCATCAGCCCGCCGGCGGCCAGCAGCAGGGCGGTCTGCGGCAACAGGCCCAGCAACACGTAGACCACCAGGATCCACAGATTGCCGCGGCCGCTCTGCCGCACCAGTCCGTGGATCACGGCGAGCCCGGTCAGCAGGTAGGGTACGAGCATCACCATGGCCAGCTGCGTAGCCAGCCCGCCTCCCCGGCCATGGCCGAACTCGGCATACACCATCACGCCCAGGGTCAGTACACCGAAGGCGGGGCCCGGACGCAACTGGCAGAATTCCCTGCCGAATTCCCCAGGCCGCACGATCAAGGCCTGCCACCAGCGCGCCAGCAGCAGACTGCCGGCCACCCCGACCAGCAGTGAGGATACCAGCATGCCGGTCATCAGGCCCGCGAGTTCGTGAATCAGCCCGGCACCTTCGAAACGTTGCAGGCTCACGCCGCTGTGCTGCAGCGACTGGACCAGTTCCTGCAGGCGTGCGGTCCACCAGGGAACCGGATCACCGAAATAGCCGTAAATCGCCAGCAGTGCGCAGCAGCCGAACAGCGCCGCCACCTTGAGCGCGCTGCCCAGGCTGCGGGTCTGTTGCAGCACCACCGCGATCAGCCAGGACGGCACCCACAGCACCAGCATCAGCAGCAGCAACTGCAGGGCCACCACGTGCTGCCCGATCAGTTCAAACAGCAGCACCAGTGCCAGCGCAGCCAGCAGCAATACCTGCAGACCGGCCACGATGCCCCGGTGCAGGGTCACCAGCGCCAGTGCCGCGGCAGCCAGGTAGACCAGCAGGGTGGTCAGCGGTGGCAGCAGGTAGGTGCACGCACCCGCCAGTGCCACGACCTGTACCGCCTGCCAGCGCCCCCGGACGATGTACTCAGCCAGCCGTTTCATGCCGCGATGGCCGCCGGCACCAGCGCAGGTGTCGGGTCCTAGTGTGCGTCCGTGTACGGCAGCAGTGACAGGTAGCGCGCGCGCTTGATCGCAGTGGACAGCTGGCGCTGGTACCTGGCCTTGGTGCCGGTAATGCGGCTGGGAACGATCTTGCCGGTCTCGGTGATGTACTGCTTGAGGACGGCGAGATCCTTGTAATCGATTTCCTTGGTGTCCTCGGCGGTGAAGCGGCAGAACTTGCGGCGGCGGTAAAAACGGGCCATGTCGATTCCTCGGGTTGATTCGGTTGCCGGATGGTCAGGAGGCAGCGGTTGCGCCGGACTCCTCCCCCTGGGCCTCTTCGTCTGCGTTCGCGTCGCGGTCTGCGTCGCGGTCCGCATCGCGGTCCGCATCGCTGCCCGCACTGCTGTCGCGCGGCTCCC
>CAYUFA010000011.1:43273-56610 GCA_964443845.1 uncultured Ectothiorhodospiraceae bacterium | reverse complement strand
ATGTGTTAGGCATGCCGCCAGCGTTCAATCTGAGCCAGGATCAAACTCTTCACTTCAAGTTTGCTTGGTTGCTTTAAGGAGCAACCGGATCCTTGCTCGATGATTACTGTCGAATTGACGTCCGTTTCCGGACATCCGACGCTCTCATCGAAATTTGCTGCATATGCAACACATCGACGCAAGCGCCCACACAAATTACCTGATCGAATTTTTAAAGAACGTTTGCCGGGAACGGTGCCCGACAAGGAGCGCAGATTATACGCGTGAATCGAGGGCCGTCAACAACTGAAATCAGAAATTTATCCAGTATGGAACGGCCCGCTACAACCCCGCTTCCGACACTGCAGGCAGTCGCAGCCGGGCCGCCTATTATAGCGCGAATCGGAACCGGCCGGCGGCTTTTTTCCAGCGGTTTCAGGCGCGGTGCAGCCGGCAGGCAAACCGCCCGGAAATGCTATATGATACTGTAATACATTGTATTTTTCAGGGCCTAGCAGATGGTCACCCGCGCCACCCGGCGTTTGCCGACCTGGATGACGTGGGTATTACCCGCTTTCAGCTCCAGGGTGCGGTCCGCCACGCGTGATCCGTCACAGCGAACCGCACCCTGGGCAATCATGCGAAATGCCTCGGAGGTACTGCCCACCAGCCCGGCCGCCTTCATCAGGCTGGCGATGCCCAGCCGCCCGGATTCCCCCGGCAGCGTCAGCTCGGGCATGTTCGCGGGCAACGCCCCTTTCTGGAAGCGCGCGATAAACGCCGCCTGTGCCGCCTCGGCCGCGGCGCGGTCATGGAAGCGCGTAACGATTTCCCGTCCCAGCTCGAACTTGATGTCGCGCGGATTGGCGCCTTGTTCCACGCTCCTGCGCAGGGCGGCGATCTCATCCATGGGACGGAAACTCAGCAATTCGAAGTACCGCCACATCAGCCCGTCGGAAATCGACATCAGCTTGCCGAACATATCGTCCGGAGCCTCGTTGATGCCGATGTAGTTGTGCAGCGACTTCGACATCTTCTGCACGCCATCCAGTCCTTCCAGAATCGGCATGGTCAGGACGGTCTGGGGCCTTTGACCGTAGTGTTTCTGCAGTTCGCGCCCCACCAGCAGGTTGAACTTCTGGTCCGTGCCACCGAGTTCGACGTCGGCGCGCATGGCAACCGAGTCATACCCCTGTATCAGCGGATAGAGGAACTCGTGTACCGCGATCGGCTGGCTGGCGGCGTATCGCTTGCTGAAATCGTCACGCTCGAGCATGCGCGCAACCGTGTATTTTGCGGCCACCTGGATCAGCTCCGCCGCATCCATTTCCCCCATCCACTGGGAATTGAACAGTACCGTGGTCCGGGCCGGGTCGAGAATCTTGAAAATCTGGTGTTCGTAGGTCGTCGCGTTGGCAAGCACGTCTTCCCGGGTCAGCGGTTTGCGCGTGATGTTCTTGCCGGTCGGATCGCCGATCATGCCGGTGAAATCACCGATCAGGAACAGTACCTCGTGGCCGAGTTCCTGGAACTGGCGCAGCTTGTTGATCAGGACGGTGTGCCCCAGGTGCAGATCCGGCGCCGTCGGATCAAAACCGGCCTTGACCCGCAGTGGCGTGCCGGCCTGCAGCCGCTCCACCAGTTCGGCCTCGACCAGCAGTTCCTCGACACCGCGCCGGATCAGCGCCAGTTCATCGGACATCGGCATTTGTGACTCGCTCCCGGTTCCTGAAGAGGCATGAAGGTTATCATATACAGTCGTGCCTTCACCGCGGCGGAACCCGGCCGCCGCAATTAAAGCTGATCGCCCTGCCCGGCGATAAACGGCAGTACGGCTGTTGACCGGAACGCGGTCTGCGATTAACGTACACCAAATCGTTACAAGGGCTTATCGTGATGCGAATGTCCATCATCAACCGCGACATGAGGGTTCCGGGCACGACAGGCAACCGGATCAGAAAATGGCTCAACCCGGCCTACCTGGCCAGCGTCGCAGCTGCCCTGCTCATCGGCCTGACGCTGCTGTCGTTCGATCCGGACACGGCGCAGGCAACACGGCATTCCGTGCTTGCGATCCCTGGCCAGGGCTCGAGCAGCCTCGGGACCGGCAGCGCGGAACCGGGTGGCGCCGGCAGTCATACGGTCGCGCTGGATCTCCCCGCACAGGCCACAGACGCTCCGACCCCGTCCCCGCAGGAGCCGTGGCAGAAAGTCACCGTCAAAAGCGGGGACAGCCTGGCAGCCATCTTCGACCGCCTGGGGATATCGCCGCAGGAGCTGCACAACCTGCTGGCGGAAGAGGGAGCGACCCGGAATCTCAGAAAAATCTTCCCCGGCGAGACCCTGCGCATCATCACCGGCCCGGACCACCATCTGGTCAAGCTGAAGTACCCGATTGACCGTCTCAACACCCTGAAAGTCGTGCGCGGCAGTGACGGCTTCGATGTCAGCACGGTCACGCGCACCCCGGAATTCCGCACCAGGGTCGCCAGTGGCAAGATCGACAGTTCGCTGTTCCTGGCCGGCAGCAAGGCCGGATTGCCGGACAGCATGATCATGGAACTCGCGAGCGTCTTCGGCTGGGATATCGATTTCGCACTGGATATCCGCGCAGGCGACCGTTTCACCGTGCTGTACCAGGAAATGTATCTGGACGGCGAGAACATCGGTAACGGCACCATCCTTGCGGCAGAATTCATCAACCAGGGCAAACGCTACCAGGCCATTCGCTACACCGATGCCGGCGGCAACACGGAGTACTACTCACCGGATGGCAAGAGCATGCGCAAGAAGTTCCTGCGCACCCCGGTGGCATTCACACGGATCAGCTCGGGCTTCAGCCTCGGTCGCTGGCACCCCATCCTGAACAAGATTCGCGCCCACAAGGGCGTTGACTACGCAGCGCCCACCGGGACACCGATCAAGGCGACCGGGGACGGAAAAATCGTCTTCCGGGGCCGGAAGGGCGGATATGGCAATGTCATCATCATCAAGCACGGAGCCAAATACAGCACCCTGTACGGGCACATGTCGAAATTCCGGGGTGGCCTGGCGGTCGGCAGCCGCGTCAAGCAGGGACAGGTCATCGGCTACGTCGGCATGACGGGCCTGGCAACCGGTCCGCACCTGCATTACGAATTCCGCATCAATGGCGTTCACCGCGACCCGCTCCGTGTCAAACTGCCGGGCGCCGACCCGCTGGCAGCGAAATATCGTTCCGATTTCAGGCACAAGGCCCAGGCATTACTGGCCAAGCTCGACCTGGTTCGAGACGTCCAGGTTGCCAGCACCGAGTAACCCGGCCACCACCGGCAAGCCGCTTCCCATACCGGCAGGCTCGCACCGAACAGTGACCCGTCATCCACACCCCGGCCGTACACCGTCCGGCAACGGGCTGTATATCGGTCTGATTTCGGGTACCAGCATGGACGGCATCGATGCCGCCCTGGTGGAGTGCAGCGATGCGCAAACCCGGCTGATCGCCACCCACGCCGAACAGTACCCCGCGGCAGTGCACGGGCGCCTGGTCGAGGCAACACGGATCGAAGATCCGCTGGCAGCGGACCTCTCCCGGCTGGATGCGGAAATCGGTCGCGCCTTTGCCGCCGCCGCCAATGCCCTGCTGGCAGCCGCCGCCATCCGTCCTGAAGCCGTCACCGCCATCGGCAGTCATGGACAAACGATTCGCCACGCACCGGATGCAGCTCTACCGTACACCCTGCAGATCGGTAACCCGCGGCTGATCAGCGCCTTGACCGGAATCGACGTGGTGGCCGATTTCCGCACGCCGGACATGCAGGCCGGCGGCCAGGGTGCGCCGCTGGTGCCCGCGTTTCACCACGCGGTATTCGCCGCGCAGGAGCCACGGGTCGTGCTGAATATCGGCGGTATCGCCAACATCACGATCCTGCCGGACAGACAGGCCGGGCGGGTGAGCGGATTCGATACCGGCCCCGGCAACACCCTCATGGATGCCTGGGCACGACGCTCGCTGCATGCCCCGCTGGACCGCAACGGAGACTTCGCCGCCGCCGGCACGGTCATCGATGCCCTGCTGGACAGCCTGCTGGATGACCCGTATTTCAACCGGAATCCTCCGAAGAGTACCGGGCCCGAACATTTCAACCTCGAATGGCTGCTGGCCCGGAGCGCCGTGTCCGGACTACGGCCTCAGGATGTCCAGGCGACCCTGTGCGAACTCACCGCCACCTCGATTGCCATGGCAATCCAGGGGCACGCCCCGGGGACCACGCGCGTACTGGTATGCGGCGGCGGCGCGTACAACCGCCGCCTGATGCAGCGCCTGGCCGCCCGTCTCGACGGCATTGCCGTGACCACCACGCGGGACTACGGTATTGCCCCGGACTGGGTGGAGGCCGCCGCCTTTGCCTGGCTGGCCCGCCAGCGCCTGACCGGGTTGCCGGGCAACCTGCCTGCAGTCACCGGTGCCCGCGAGCCCGTCCTGCTGGGCGAGATTTTTCGCCACCGCGAGGTTCCGGCGGCAGGATGATGTGGCCAGCGTGCCTCGAGCGGCCGGTAGTCGCGCGGGTCTGACCCGATACAGAGCCGGCTGGGCCGGAATACGCGGTTTTCGCCAACCTGTTCGCGTCAGTGCGCCAGCCAGCCCGCAGTACGCGCGATCGCAAACAGGGAAGTGAACTGGCCCGTGGGGAACCCCATTTCCCGGCACAGGATGCCGGAGCAGTAATCGATGTTGGGATACACCCGCCTCGGCGCCAGCCTTTCCGCGCAGGCCCGCTCCAGTGCAATTGCGGTTTCCAGCATCGTACGGTCGTCCCCCCGGGATTCCGCCAGTTCCAGCAGCTTCTTCTGCAACAGTCTGACGCGCGCATCCTGGATCCTTGTTCGCCCCTGTACCGGCACGTTGTTTGGATAGAACAGGCCAAGACTCGCGACCGCCGCCTGCAGCATTTCCATGGGGTGTCCGGTAATCGGCAGCGACTTCATGGTGTCGTGCACGTTGTATTTCACACTGCGCTGCTCACGCAGCTGGGCGTCGAACCGGGCAAGCTGTGCCGCCGTGGACAACTGGCCGTCCAGCAACAGGCAGGTGGATTCCTCGAACGAACTGTGCTCCGCCAGGTCGGCAATCCGTTACCCGCGGCAGGTCAGGACGCCGCGCTTTCCTTCCAGACAGGAGCTTGCCGAACGGGTTGCCGGTGTCCACTCCTGGCCGGGTTGATAACCGGTCACAAGCCCCGCCCTGTATGCCGGACAGCGGGCAACCGGGCTGCATGGAGGTACAGCCGCCATGTACCCGTCACAGAATACGCCAGGGGCCTGTGCCCCCTTTTGCCGGTTGACACCCGGTATACAGGTCAGATGGAGAAGGAAGAACCGCACCCGCAGGTCGTGGTGGCGTTCGGGTTACGGACGACGAACTGCGCGCCCTCCAGACCCTCGGTGTAGTCAACTTCGGCACCGGTCAGGTACTGGTAGCTCATCGGGTCAACCACCAGCGCAACACCGGCGTTCTCGATGACCAGGTCCCCTTCGGTGACGTTTTCGTCAAACTGGAAACCGTACTGGAAGCCGGAGCAACCCCCGCCCGAGATATAAATCCTCAGTTTCAACGCGGGATTATGTTCTTCCTCGATCAAACGCTTGACCTTGCCGGCCGCGGCGTCCGTGAAGGTGATATCGACTGCGTCACTGGTGGCTGCCTGGGTCATGTCCGGTGTTGCCTCAAAACCATGGAAAACGGCCAGAGTATGGCATTACCCGACTAATTTGGTCAAGTATTGCCGCCGGTCGTGCTCCCTTCCGACCCTTCGCGTCCAAAGTTGACCACGGAAGACGCCTTCTGCTCGGTCTGATGCACCAGGTTGCCGTTCACGGCGGCACCCATCGCCATCTCGATCAGGTTGTAATATACGTCACCGTTGACCTGCGCCCTGGCCGCCAGTTCGATGCGTTCGTCCGAGCGAACATCTCCCATCACCGAACCGTTGAGGATAACGGTCGGTACGCTGACGTCCCCCTCGATGCAACCATGCTCGCTGACCGTGAGCACGGAATCCGAACCGCTCTCGGCGACGATATTGCCCTTGATATTGCCGTCGATATGCAGGCCACCGGTGAACAGGATATCTCCCTCGATCCGGGTTTGCTGGCCGATGATGGTATCGACGCGGGTACCACTGCTTTTCGGTTTCTTGCCTTCACCAAACATGGGTTACCTCCTGTTGGCCTGTCTGCTCAGGGCCAGTTGAATTTCTGTACGACCGGTGGCTGCGCACCCGACCCTTCCGGTGTGACGGTCAGCTCCACGTGATCCGCCACGAACCCTTGCGGCAACCTGACCTCTCCCGCCAGATCCTGGAAATAACGAAACCGGAACTTCAGCTTGGACACTGCCGGATCCGTCACACCGGCCAGGTCGAGTTCCGCCGGCTTGCCGTCACGCGTGCCGGATATTTTCCAGTCGACCCGGCCACTGACGAACCGGTCATTGCGTTTGAGCTGGGTCAGTACCAGGTCGTAGTGATATTTCCCGGCGGGGGCACCCGCCTTCAGCGCAAACCGGTGAATGCGCAAACCCGGGTTCACGTCACCGGGCGAGACTATACCACGGTAGAACTCGACCTCTTCCCGTGCCGCCTGCAACTCGTCCTCCAGTTGCCCCAGGTCCGACTTGACCGACTGCGCCGCTTCCCGGTCAATCTGGCTGGAGCGCTCGAGAATTGCAAGCTTCTCGCGCATCTTGCCGTTTTCATGCGACAGGGCCTGGTTTCTGCTCTTGAGCATGGCATTCTCGGTGCGCGTCGACGCCAGTTCGATCACACCGTTGAGCTTGCCGAAATCGTAGAGCTTCCAGCCACCTGCCAGCAGCGCCAGCAGCGCTGCCAGCAGGGCGGGATAGCGCCAACGCATGCTCAAGAAACCGGCTCCGGTCCAGTATGTTCCATCAGCTGTCTCACTCCGGGATAGCGTTCACAGAATCATCCTTTGCTCAGGGGAGCAGGGCGATGCCGGCGATCCCGGTCTGCTCGGGCAGTCCGAACATCACGTTCATGTTCTGTATCGCCTGACCGGCCGCACCCTTGACCAGGTTGTCGATTACCGCCAGCACCACGACCACGTCACCCTGCTGCGGGCGGTGGAGCGCGATCCGGCAGTGATTGGCACCGCGTACCGTGCGGGTCTCGGGGTGGGAACCGGGCGGCAGGACGTCCACAAACGGCTCATCCCCGTAACGCGCCTCGTACAGGGCCTGCAGGTCGCGTTCGGTATCCCGCAGGCGGGCATACAGCGTCGCGTGGATGCCGCGGATCATCGGTACCAGGTGAGGGACGAAGGTCAGCCCGACCGGCTGGCCGGCGGCCAGTTCCAGGCCCTGGCGGATTTCGGGCAGGTGGCGGTGTCCCGGCACCGCATAGGCCTTGAAATTCTCACCCGCCTCGCAAAACAGGAACCCGGTGGCCGGCTTGCGGCCCGCACCACTGACCCCGGACTTGGCATCCGCCACCAGATGATCGACATCGACCAGGCCCTCCTCGAGCAACGGCAGGAAACCGAGCTGCACGGCAGTCGGATAACAGCCGGGGTTGGCCACCAGCCGCGCGCTCGCGACGGCTGCGCGGTTCACCTCGGTCAGACCGTAGACCGCCCGTTGCAGCAGCCCGGCACAGGCATGCGGCATCCCGTACCAGTGTTCCCACACCTGCGGATCCCGGAGGCGAAAATCCGCCGCCAGATCGATCACGCGCGTACCCGCTTCCAGCAATCCCGGCACCATCTGCATGGCCGTACCGTTGGGCGTGGCAAAGAACACCAGATCACAGCCCTCCAGTTCTCCGGCGCGCGGCTCGGTGAAGACCAGATCCGTGTGTCCGCGCAGATTCGGGAACAGATCAGACACCGCGCGCCCGGCCTCGGAGCGCGAGGTGATCACCTGCAGTTCCACATTCGGGTGCACTGCCAGCAACCGCAGCAACTCCACACCGGTATATCCGGTACCACCAACCACGCCTGCCCTGATGCTCATGTCTGTTTCCCGCGTCCCGCGTATCTGCCGGATCATTCGTACACCGGGCCACCGCCCGGATGTCCCGTATCAACTTGATGAATCGTAATTACTAGGCGTATCGTTCACAACCTGTTCAAACGATACCCCGTCATGTTCAGAAACCTTCGTTCGACCGGCCGTGACCTGCTTTCTGCGGACGCCTGGAAAACCCGGATCGTATTCTGGATCGGCGCCGTCGCAATGGGCCTGGTCTCGACCGCCTTTGCGCTGGCGTCGGAAGTCGCCAATCACAACTTCCACCGCCTGGCCCAACACTGGACCTACGCCCCGCTGGTGGCCTGCCCGCTGGGGCTGGCCGCCGTGGCCTGGCTGACACAGAAGGTATTTCCCGGCTCACAGGGCAGCGGGATCCCGCAGGCGATCGCCGCGCTGTCCATGACCGAACACAGTGTCCGCAGCCGGGTGCTCTCCCTGCGCATTGCCATCGGGAAGATCCTGCTGACCCTGATCGGGCTGCTGTCCGGGGCCTCCATCGGTCGCGAAGGCCCCACCGTGCACATCGGGGCATCGATTATGTTCTCGCTCGGCCGCTTTGCCAAATTCCCGATGCACTACATGGACCGCGGTCTCATCCTTGCCGGGGGTGCAGCGGGGATTGCAGCCGCGTTCAACACGCCGCTGGCCGGGATCCTGTTTGCCATCGAGGAAATGAACAAGAATTTCGAGGAACGCACCAGCGGCACGCTGCTGACAGCGGTTTTCCTGGCCGGCATGACCACGGTCGCCATCCTGGGCAACTACGTGTATTTCGGCGCCAGTTCCTCCACGCTCACGTCGCTGGAATCGATCAAGCCCATCCTCGTCTGTGGCGTCGGCGGCGGCCTGCTGGGCGGCCTGTTCAGCCAGTCCCTGATCTGGGGCACCCGGCGCCTTGCGCCACTGGCCAAACGGCAACCGGTCCTGCTTGCGGCCGGCTGCGGCACCGTGATTGCCCTGATCGGGTTGTACAGTGGCGGCCTCACGTTCGGTACCGGTTACCTGGAAGCCCGCATGGTGGTGAACGGACAGGGCATGCTGCCCGCCGACTACCCGCTGGTGAAGATGCTGGCCACCATCGCCTCCTATCTCAGCGGCATTCCCGGCGGGATCTTCTCCCCATCGCTGGCGACCGGCGCGGGCCTGGGCTACTCGATATCCACGCTGATGCCGGGCATCGCCCCGGGCGCAGTCATCATCCTCGGCATGGTGGGCTACTTTTCCGGTGTGGTGCAAACACCGATCACCGCCTTTGTGATCGTGATGGAAATGACCAGCGATCCCGGCCTGGTATTGCCGCTGATGGCAACCTCGTTCCTTGCCTACCTGACCTCGCGGCTGGTCTGCCCGGAATCGATCTATCCGGCGCTGGCGAAGGAATTTCTCTTTACCGGTGGCAAGCAGGCCGCAACCCCGCCCGAACCGGCCCGGGAAAAATCACCGGGCTGACCGCACGGCCTTTCAGCTCTTGACCAGCTTGAGGAACTCCGAGCGGGTCCGGTCATGGTTGCGGAACGAACCCAGCATCATCGATGTGGTCATCATGGAGTTCTGCTTCTCCACACCACGCATCATCATGCACAGGTGCTGTGCCTCGATGATCACACCGACCCCGGCCGGCTGAACCGCGTCCATCAGTGTGTCGGCAATCTGCTTGGTCAGGTTTTCCTGGATCTGCATGCGCCGTGCGAACATGTCCACGATGCGCGCAATCTTGGACAGACCGATGACCTTGCCGGTCGGAATGTAGGCTACATGGCACTTGCCGATGAACGGCAACAGATGGTGTTCACAGAGCGAATACAGCTCGATGTTCTTCACCACGATCATTTCCTCGTTGTCGGAATCGAAGATCGCGCCATTGACGACCTCGTCGACCGTCTGCCGGTAGCCCCGTGTCAGGTACTCCATCGCCCGGGCCGCGCGCTCCGGTGTTTTTTGCAGACCGTGACGCGCCGGGTCTTCCCCGACGTCGCGGATGATTTCCCTGTACAGGGTGTCCAGTTTTGCCGTCATCATCACCTCCCGCCCGCACGCTGCCAGGCAACATGCAGGGTTGATATTACCTGTCCCTGCTGACCCGGCCACGGCGTGCCGTGACGGGGCCCGGATCGGGCGCTACCGGTACAGTCTGCCATCCCTGCGAATCCAGCCACCGGCCCCGTGACCTTGCGGGTCGTGGTGAGTCCAGTGCATCACGCCACCCTTGTCATTCCATTCATAGCGTCCACGCAGTGTCAGCCGGTCGCCCGTGCTGACCGGGACACGTCCGGCCAGGTCGATGTTGTGCGCTACCAGCACCGTGACGCCGCCCGTATCCAGAATCATGCGCTGGTGCCGGGAACCGGCATTATCGTCCGGCAGGACGCGCAGCACCCTGCCGCCCGTTTCGAGCCAGACTCCCGACCGCCGTGCGGCATAGGCAGCCCGGACGGAATCCCCGTGCGCCGGCGCGCGGGATACTGCCGGACCGGATGTCGGCGTTGCCGGGTGGTAGTGCTGCCAGGCAAGCAACCCCAGCACCACCAGCACCGGCAACAGGTAGCGGAACCGTGCCGCTCTTGCGGTGGAGCCCAAGGCGGATGCAGCCCGTCAGCCCCGCAGGATGGAGCCGAGAATTCCACGCACGATACTGCGTCCGATCGAACTACCCGCCGAGCGTACCACGCTCTTGACCATCGCCTCGATCACTCCCTGGCGGTTACTGCGCGGCCTGGCGGTTTTCCCGGGAGCCGGATCCGCGCGGTGCGGGGTCTGCCGCTCTGCTGCGGCATCCGCAGTCCTGGCCGTACGCTCTTTCAGCATCTCGTAGGCGGAGTAGGAATCGACGGACCGGTCATAGCGCCTGCCCAGCAGGCTTTGTTCGATCATGGCGGCGCGCTCCGGGGCAGTTACCGGACCGAGACGTGAGGCCGGAGGGCGAATCAGTGCCCGCTCGACGACACCCGGTACTCCCTTGCCGCCCAGCATGGATACCAGCGCCTCGCCGACACCGAGCTCCGTAATGGCCGTCGCCGCATTGAAGGCGGGGTTGGGACGGAAGGTGTCCGCCGCCGCGCGCACGGCCTTCTGGTCACGCGGCGTGAACGCGCGCAGGGCGTGCTGGATCCGGTTGCCCAGCTGGCCGAGCACCGTATCCGGGATATCGAGCGGGTTCTGGGTAACGAAATACACGCCCACGCCCTTGGAACGGATCAGCCGCACTACCTGCTCCACCTTCTCCACCAGTGCCCTGGGCGCATCGTTGAACAGGAGGTGGGCCTCGTCGAAGAAAAACACCAGCCGTGGTTGCTCGGGATCACCGATCTCCGGCAGCTGCTCGAACAGTTCGGACAGCAGCCAGAGCAGGAACGTGGCGTACAGGCCCGGCGTCTGCATCAGCCGGTCGGCTGCCAGGATGTTGATATTGCCACGGCCGTTGCTGCCGTTGCGCATGAAATCGAGCAGGTCCAGCGCCGGCTCGCCCAGGAACATCTCCGCCCCCTGTTCCTCCAGCATCAGCAACCGCCGCTGGATGGCGCCGATCGTGGCGCCGGAAATATTGCCGTATTCGAGGCGCAGCCGGGCAGCGTTCTCGCCGGCGAAGACCAGCAGCGCGCGCAGGTCCTTCAGGTCGAGCAGCAACATCCCCTGGTCGTCGGCCAGCTTGAAGACCGCGTACAGGACGCCTTCCTGGGTGTCGTTGAGACCGAGCATGCGCGCCAGCAGGAGCGGCCCCATTTCCGAAACCGTGGCACGCACCCGGTGGCCCTGCTCCCCGAACAGGTCCCAGAACACCACCGGGAAACTCTCGTAGCGGTAATCGTCCAGGCCGATCATGGCCGCGCGTTCCCGGAATTTCGGATTCTCCGTGCCGGGCTGGCTGATCCCGGACAAATCACCCTTCACGTCCGCCATGAACACCGGTACGCCGCGCCGCGAGAAATCCTCGGCCAGGATCTGCAACGACACCGTCTTGCCGGTACCCGTGGCCCCGGCGATCAGGCCGTGCCGGTTGGCCAGCCGGGGCAGCAGGTACACCGGTTTTTCCCCCTTGCCGACGAATATTCCCGGGTCTGTTGGCATGTCCGGTACTCCAGCAGTGCTAGACAAAGGTGGTGTCTTCCGGTGGATTGGCCAGGCGCTCGACGATGCGTGCATATTCCCTGCCCAGGGACTTGAGCTCTTCCAGCTCCATCATGGATGGGGGTTGCCGGGATGCCTTGATATCACGCTGGATCTTCTGCATGCGTGCAATGACCCGTTCCAGATCCTGTGGCGTGTGTCCGGTTGCCATGACCTATAATGCCTCGCGCAGCTGCCGGGCGGCGTGTTCCGGGCTGATGGTGGTTACAAACAGTCCCGAACCCAGTTCAAAACCGGACGGGATCGAGGTGCGCGGACAGATTTCCATGTGCCAGTGGTAGCTGGCATCGCAGTCCTGCATGGTCGGGCAGCGTGGCACGCTGTGGAAATAGTAGTTGTACTGCGCACCGCCGAGCACCTTGTCGAGGCGTTGCATGGTGCGTTTCAGCATCCCGGCGAAGTCCGCCAGGTCCTCCTGCGAGGCGTGCAGAAAATTGCTGCTGTGTTCCAGCGGCAGGATGTGAACTTCCCATTCATAGCGACTGGCGAACGGCTTGATGGCAATGAAGCGCTCGCTGCGTTCGATCACGTACTGCCCGACATCCACCTTGCGGCGCACCTCCCCCGATTCGCGGTTGTAGATCGTGGCCTCGTAGGTCAGCGCCTCGTCGATCAGGCTGCAGAATACGCACTGGTGATGCCTGGCGTAATAGGCCTGGCTGCTGAACACCTCGTTATGGACGTTCTCCGGGATGATCGGCATGGCGATCAGCTGGCTGTGTGTGTGCTTGATGCTGGCGCCGGCCGCGGCACCGAAATTCTTGAACACCAGTACATAGCGGATCCGCTGGTCCGAGTTGAACAGCGCCTCCATGCGCTGGCGGTAGGTACCCAGCAACAGCGCCAGGTGAGGCTGCGACATTTCATGAATCTCGATGCCATGGTGATGGTGGTCAATGATCACCTCGTGGTGGCCGTATCCGTCCATCACCTGCTGCATGCCGAAACTGAAACTGCTGAGATCGCTTTCGGTACCCAGCACCGGATACAGGTTATGCACGACCCGGACTTCCCACTCCTGTTCCGACGGCAGCGCCAGCAGCGTGGGGGGAGTCATTTTTTCGTTGCCACGGCAGAAGGGACAGGTCTCGACATGCCGGCGACCATCGTGCGGAATCCGTTCTTCCTGCTGCCGCGGCCGCAGGTTGCGGGCGGTGGCAACCAGCACCGATTCAGACGGTACGACGGGATTGATGCGGATCTCCCG